>DATLPI010000045.1:0-5526 GCA_035535815.1 Actinomycetota bacterium
CGATCTTGCCCACCCACACGTTGTCGGAGAACCGGATCGCGGCGTCGAACGGGCCGAGGGAGCAGTGAGCCGACGCGGGGATCGAACCCACGCCCACGATCGTGCTTGCGAGCAGCACGACGAGCACGGACCTGCTGGGAAGACGGCGCACGCGACGTTCATATCACGCGCCTGCCGGCCGGGCCTAGCGCCGGACGACCTAGACCGCAGGTCGGCTCAGGAGGGCTCGCGCTCGCGTCGATCGGCTCCGAGGTCGCCGACCGCGGGATCCAGCCGGGGATGCAGCACGTCGGTGTCGTCGGGCCCATCCGGGCCCTCGAGGAGCACCACGCGGTCGTACTCGGACGTGCGCTGCAGCTCGCGGCGAAGCACCGCGCGTTCGTCCGTGAGATGGCGGACCCGCTCCTGCAACTCCTCGACGCGCAGCTGCATCGAGCCGACGCGGGCCATCAGGATGGGATCGGCGGCCGCCGGTTGGGCGGTGTCGAGCGCCGAGGCCCGACGGGTACGGCGCCGAGCGAACGACCATGCGGTGAGGCACCAGAGCGCCACGAGGACGGCGCCGGCGCCGGCCGCCAGCCACAGTCGGATCGAGCTCGAGGCGACGAAGGTCCGCCCGGCCACCATCACGACCGAGTCGGGGGCCGCGGCCGTGCGCGTGAGCGCCTCGACGGTCGCGCCGGTCCACAGGGTCGCCACGAGGGCGAGGAAGGCGGTGATCACCGGTGGGTCCTCCTGGATCAGTTCGCCGGGTGGGTGGCGCGCCGGGCGCGGCGAGCGGCGAGCTCGTCGCGGCGTGAGGGTTGATCGTTGCTTGGAGGGAGTGCTCGCCGGGCGTCGAGCTCCGCGGCCATCCGGCGCTCGAGCCGATGGCCGCGCGACCATGCGAAGGCCGCGGCCCAGGCGAGTGCTGCGGCGACCGCGAGACCGATCAGGATCCAGGTGCCTCCAGGGCTTCCCGGCGAGGCCACCTCGTGACCGAACACGACGAGTTCGCGGGCGCCCGATCGGGCGCTCTCGGCGACGGTCTCGAGGGTGAGGATGGACAACGCCGAGGCCACCACGATCAACACCGGACCCACCATCGGCCGTTCGGCTCCTCCTGGGGGGAAGGACCTTTCTCGGTTCGGAGACGGACGCTACGCCCGGGCGACCTGCGGGGCGATACGGCAGATGCGGGAGGCCGGTTGTCCCTCGTCCGGGAGGGTCAGCCCCATCGCTCGCCGAGGATCGCGGCGAGGAGCGACACGGCACCGGTCTTGTCGAGCGGTTCGTTGCCGTTGCCGCACTTCGGCGACTGCACGCACGAGGGGCATCCCCGCGAACACGGGCATCGGCGGATCGCCTCGAGGGTGGCGCGCAGCCATCGGTCGGCATCGCGGGCTCCGCGCTCGGTGATCCCCGCGCCGCCGGGGTAGCCGTCGTAGATGAAGATCGTGGTCATGCCGGTGTCGGGGTGCATCGGCGTGGAGACGCCGCCGATGTCCCACCGGTCGCAGGTGGCCACCAACGGCAGCAGGCCGATCGCGGCGTGTTCGGCGGCGTGGATCGCGCCCGGCACGTCGCGCGGTCCCACCGCGGCACGGTCGAGCACGCTCACGGGGATCGTCCACCACACGGCGCGGGTCTCGAGTTCGACGGGCGGCAGCGGCAGCGGCACCTCGTCGAGCACCTCGCCCGTGGCCACGAGCTTGCGCACGAAGCTGGTCACCTGGTTCGTGACGCGCACCGATCCGAACGACTGCTCCACCTCGCCGATGCTCGTTCGCGAGATCACGTCGGCCACCTCGATGTCGGTGACGTCGCGGGCCTGCGTGTAGTAGTCGGGGTCGGCGCTCGCGACCACCGCCACCCGTTGCACCAGATCGAGTTCCTCCACCAGGTACTGCTCGCCCATGTGCAGGTACACGGCGCCAGGGTGCAGCGTGGCGTAGGCGCGGTGTTCGTCGGCGGTGCCGAGCAGCTCGCCGGTGCCGGCGATCACGATCGAGTACACGTGGCCGCCGCCTGCCCGCACGTCGACCGCTCGGTGTGGAGCGTCCTTGCCGCGATCGTGCCAGGCCTCCCTGCGCTGCACCAGCTCTCCGCGATCCGTCATCCGCTCGACGGCCTTCTTCACGTCGGGGACGTCGCCGAAGAACCCGAGCTCCTCCTCGCGGAGCGGCACCTCGCGAGCGGCGCAGCGGAGGTGTGGCTCCAGCACGTAGGGGTTCGTGGGGTCGATCACCGCCGCCTCGGGTGGCCGTTCGAAGATATCGTCAGGGTGGTTGACCAAGTACTGGTCGAGGGGGTCGTCCTGGGCAACCAGGATCGCCAGCGCGTCGCTGTCCCGTCGCCCGGCGCGTCCCGCCTGCTGCCACATCGAGGCGCGCGTTCCGGGATAGCCGGTAAGCACCGCGGCGTCGAGCGTGCCGATGTCGATGCCGAGTTCCAGGGCGCTCGTCGAGGCGATCGCGATCAGGTCGCCGTCGGCGAGCTCGCGTTCGATCCGCCGCCGATCCTCGGCGAGGTATCCCGCCCGGTAGCTCTTGATGCGCGCGCGGGTCTTCGCTTCGGCCACGTCCCGCCTCGCGAACTCGGCCAGCAGCTCGGCGGCACGTCGCGAACGCGTGAACCCGATCGTGCGCACGTCGCGGTCGGCGAGCCGGCCCATGAGCCACGACGCTTCGCTCAATGCGCTGCGCCGTTGCCCGGTGTCCTCGTCGACGACGGGCGGGTTCCAGAACGCGAACAGCTTCTCGCCGCGCGGCGACCGATCGTCGGTGATCTCCTCGAAGGTCATGCCCGTGAGTCGGGTCGCGAGTTCGCCGGGATTGCCCACGGTGGCGGAGGCCAGGCACCAGCGCGGAGTGCCGCCGTAGTGGGCGATGAGCCGCCGGAGCCGCCGCAGCACCATCGCCACGTGGGAGCCGAACACGCCGCGGCACACGTGCGCTTCGTCCACCACCACCATCGAGAGCCGGAAGAAGAAGTCGGCCCATCGCGCGTGGTCTGGCAGCAGCGACAGGTGGAGCATGTCAGGGTTCGTCATCACCAGGTTCGCGTTCTTGCGGATCAGCGGACGCTCGGCCTTGGGGGTGTCGCCGTCGTAGACCGAGGCCTTCACCTGGGGGAGCTTCAGCGCCCGGACGGCCCGGAGCTGATCGCGGGCGAGCGCCTTCGTGGGGTAGAGGTAGAGCGCGGTGGCCTTCGGCTGGGTGAGGGCGGCCTCGGCGAACGCCGCGTTGTACACCAGCGTCTTGCCGCTGGCGGTGCCGGTGGCGATCACCAGGTCCCGGCCGTCGCGTAGCACGGCCAGCCCGTCCGTCTGATGTGGGTAGAGGCCGCGGACGCCCGTCAGGCCCAGCCGCGAGACCAGCAGGTCGGGCAGGCCGTCGGGGAAGGGTTCGATCGCCGGTGCGCGCGCCGGCAGGTGCTGCACGTGGACCAGCGACCTGGCGGTGTCGGGGTCGGCGGTGAGCTCGTCGAGGAACGCGCGGGGGTCCACGCGGCCAAGGCTACCCGGGCGTCGCCACGTCCCCGGCGGCATCGGCCGCGCGTTCGGCGGAGAGTTCGTCGTAGGACGCCGTCAATCCGTCCTTGAACAGCCCGCGCAGCTGGCCGCGCTCCCGCAGCAGCACCCCCACGCCCAGGATCAGATACAGGATGCCGATACCGATCCGCTCCACCCCGTGGAGGGACTCCGGCACGATCCCGCCCAACAGGAACTGGAACCAGAACAGCCCGAACAGGATGCCCGCTTCGCGCAGCGACATCGACAGGCTCGAGATCACCGCCACCGCGAAGAACGACTGCGCCGCCGTGAGGAACAGCTCCTGGCGTTGCACGGTGTCGAGCGGCAATCCGTGGAATCCTCCCGCCGCCACGGCGAACACGATCGGCAGCGTGCCCACCAGCAGGGTCCACTGGTTCACCTTGGAGCTCACCAGGGTGCCGAGGCCCGCACTGGTGTTGAGCCGCCAGGCATACAGGCCCGCCACCAGCAGTTCGGGCGCTTCGGAGGCGAGCGGCGCGATCCATTGCACCAGCAGGAACTCGCTCACGCCCAGTGTCTTGCCGCTGGCGACGAGGGCCTCGGCGAAATGCTCGGCGCTCACCAGGATCAGCGCGGCGGCGAACACCGCGATCGCGATCACCGTGGTGCGCCTGGCCACCGTGGAGAACGTCCCCAGGTAGCGGGCCGGCCCCACCAAGTGAGGTTCCTCGGCTGGGGCGCGCGAGACCCGCACCGTGTACAGCACGAAGATCGTGATCAAGATCAGGGAGTCGAACAAGGTCACCGAGTGCTTCAGCGGCAGGGTCAGGGAGTAGATCGTGGCGATGGCCAGGAACGCGATCTCGATCGAGTGCTCGCGATCGAGCTTCACGCCTCCCCAATGCTGCCCCTTGACGATCCTTCCCTTGGCGCGGAGCCGCCAGAACGCGATGAACACGACCATCGTCCAGCCGATGCCGATCAACAGCCGGTTCGCCCCGGTCATGTTCGCCAGGGCGAGCGAGCACGGCGACTCGGTGCCACCGTCCAGCGGCAGGCACGCCGCCCCGGTCTGCGCGAACGACTCGCCGCCCTTGCGCGCGAACACGAAGTCCACGGCGTACTCGGGCAGCACCGCGATCAAGGCCAGGATCGCGATCGCCAAACCTGCAGAGATGTCCAGCTGCGCCACCTCGGCCGCCCACGACAGCAGGAACGCGGCCCCCACGATGGCCATGCCGAACAGCAGGGCTTCGAGCGGATGCGCCAGCTCGGGGTTGGTGGCACGGAGGACGATCGCCGGCATGCCGAGCAGCACGGCGATCGCGATCGAGACCTTGGCCCGTCGTGGGTGAACGTCGTCGAGATCGTCGCGAAGGGTCGTCACTCGGGTCTCCCCAAAGAACCGGACGGAAGGTCTCGTCCCCGCGAGCGGTGAGGCGCCGGACCGCTGGTGCGGCCGTGATGACGACGTCCCCGTTTGTGGACTACTCCCCTTCGATGCTCGCCGAGCCTAGCAAGCGCACGGGCATGTGGGTGGGTAGGCGCGCAGAACCTTCGCGTGACGCATGGGATCGAGGCTGGCACGATGACGCCCCTCATGCCCTGGCCCGTCCTCATCGCCTCGCTGGTCGTGATCCTCGCCGGCGCCGAGCTGTTCACGAACGGGATCGAGTGGATCGGCGAGGGATTCGGCCTGTCCGAGGGCGCGGTGGGATCGGTCTTGGCCGCGGTCGGCACCGCGCTGCCCGAGACCCTCCTGCCCATCGTGGCGATCCTGTCCGGCAAGGACGCGGGGGAGGAGATCGGCACCGGCGCGATCCTGGGCGCCCCGTTCATGCTCACCACCCTGGCCATGGTGGTGATCGCCGTGACCGTCCTGGCGACCCGCGCGCGGCGAGCCTCCACCGACCTCGAGATCGACAAGGGCGTGATCCGCCAGGACCTGGGGACGTTCCTGGTGCTCTACACGATGGCGCTCATCGCCGGCCTGATCCATGTGAAGAGCCTGCACGTGGTGCTCGCGATCGTGCTCGTGGTGGCCTACGGCT
>DATLPI010000046.1:0-21461 GCA_035535815.1 Actinomycetota bacterium
GCTGGCAGGGATTCGTCACGACCCCGGGCCGGGTCGGCGGCGGAGCGGGGTTCGGGATGGGAGCTGTGGTGCTGTGCGACCGGACGCTGGGGACGTGCCCGGACCAGACCTGAATCAGTCCACCGGCTGAACGGCCGCGTCGGTTGCCATGATGAGGAAACCCCCTGGGCGCCGTAGAACCTCTGCGGTACAGCGTTCTTCAGAGAACTTGCTGAGATCTACAGTCGATGCAGTACCCATGTGCTTAGGCTGAGCCCTTCCGAGACGGTCCTATCGACCTATCGTGTCCACTCGCTCCCATTCCCGATGGCTACCAGGTAGCTGACAGGTACCTGGCTTGCTCGTACCCCGAGGGCGAGGGCTGGTGGACACCGCGGAGGGGGATGTATGGCAGGGAAGGCACGCACGAAAAGCACGTTGATCGCACTGGTACTGGCCACCACGACGGTACTCGCCGGCGTCGCGCCGGCCGCGCACGCAGCATCGGTCGCACCCGCGTCCGGCGTCCTGTTCGGAACCCACATCAGCCCACGTTGGGGCGACCAAGGCCAGTCGATCCGACAGACGGAATCGATGCTCGGTCGCAAATTCGACATCACGCACCGCTACCACGGGTTCACCGACCTGTTCTACAAGCCGGAGATCAACTGGACGAACGAAAGCCGGGTGCCGATGGCCTCCTGGCGAGCCACCGGCCTCACGCCCGATGCCAACCGCGCCGCCGCGATCGCCCGCGGTCAGTACGACAGCACGATCCGGTCCGTGGCCCGAGAGATGAAGAAGGTGCCCGGGCCGATCCTGGTCCGTTTCGCGTTCGAGATGACGCAGGCGCCGGGCCAGATCCAATACATCGGGACGGGCCCCGAGTTCATCGACGCGTGGCGTCATGTGGTGTCCATCTTCGACGCAGAAGGCGCCACGAACGTGCAATGGGTCTGGGACCCGCAGGCCGCCGCCTTCTGCAACGGCCGGGCGCAGTCGTACTACCCCGGTGACGCCTACGTCGACTGGATCGCCGGAACCGCGATCCCCCCGTCGGAGTCCACCAAGAGCTTCACCGACCTCTTCAACTGCTTCTACGCCTGGGGCGCCACCAAGACGCAGCCGCTGATGGTGCAGACCGGGGTCGTCGAGGTCAAGAGCCAACCCAGCTGGAAGGCGAACTGGATGGCCGGCATGCGCTCCTCCCTGAAGGCCATGCCCAGGATCAAGGCGTTGATCTACTGGAACTCGGAGAAGGCCAAGACCAACTACTGGGCCGACACCTCCGCCGGCTCATGGAACAACTACAAAGCCATGGCCTGCGACCCGTACTTCAACCCGAACCGTCGCCCGGGCTGCTAGCGAACGGGTCCCAAGCATCGAAAGAGGGGCGGCGCGAGCCGCCCCTCTTCGTATCTCCAGCGGTTGCCCCCGGAGCGACAGACTCCACGGAAAACTCTGACCCGTTCGTGCATCTTTCTCCCCGAAGGTCCTAGGCCGAACTACCTACATCGGTATATCCTTCGCGAAACGGACGAACCTTCCCACGAGGAAGGAGGCACCAGCACGGAGGATCCCCCACCGGCACCATCCTCGTCCCACCGCCCCTCAACCCCCGAGAGGACACCATGCGATCACATCGTTCCTTGGCACTCGCCCTGTCCATCTTCACCCTGGCGGCCTTCGCGCTGATCCCCGGCACCGCCGGCGCCGTGACCGGTGCCGCGTTCACGACGACGAACACAGCCGTCGACGGCACGGGCCACTGCAAGAACGGCAACGAGAACGTCAACTGCAATATCTACGACGGCAAGCAGTACGTGTGGATGAACGGCGGTCCGAACGTGGCCTACGTCGGCGACGGCACCTACTTCTTCGCGGTCCTCGCTCCCGGCGGGCAGGCGAACCCGAACGACGGCACGCCCAAGAACCTGTCGGACGACTTCGACGCCTACACCAACCGGACGTTCACGGTGACCGGGGGCACCATCACCACGTACGGGGGCAGCCACGACTTCGCCAACAACAAGATCAGGCTCATGCCGTACGCCGACACCCCCAACCCGGGCGGCGTCTACATCCTGGCGATCTGCTCACTGCAGAACAGCGTTCCGGTGACCCCGTCGAAGTGCAAGTACGACGCCTTCAAGATCCAGGAAGGGAACGCTCCATCGGCCTTCGACCTCACGGTGGTCAAGGACGCGAGCGGCACGTACGACAAGATCTACTCATGGGGCCTCACGAAGGACGTCGACCGGAACAGCGCCACGCAGCCGAGCGGGAGCGCCGCGTTCCAGTACACGGTGAAAGCCACTCGATCGTCGGCCCTGAAGACGAACATCGTGGTGGTGGGCACCATCACGGTGTTCAACCCGAACGTCGATGCGAACGGCGACACGATCCCGGTCCAACACGTGACGGTGACCGACCATCTGTCCAACGATGTCGAGTGTGTCGTCGATGATGCGACGGACGTGACGATCTCGACGGCGGAGGCGTCCTTCTCGTATCGCTGCGAATTCGACCTGATCAGTTACGGCCAGCTGAACAACAGCGTGACCGTGACCTGGGAGGCGCAGACGCTCTCCAACGGCGCAGAGCTGCCGGCGGGGTCGGCGAACTTCATCTTCACGAAGATCCCCTTCACCTTCACCAAGATCGACGCGTGCGCCAAGATCACCGACGTCCTCGACGCCGGAACGGTGAAGAAGCTCGGCACGCCGTGCGGCACGAAGAGCTTCGTGTACACGCGCAGCATCCACGTCCCGACATCGGGATGCGCCGACCACACGAACGTGGCGACGCTCCTGAAGAAGACGACGATGGACAGCCAGACCGCCAGCAAGACCGTGACGGTCTGCAAAGGCTGAGGCATAGCGACAGCGGGGAGCGATCCTCGATCGAACACGATGAAGGGGGCCTTCCGGCCCCCTTCATCTCGTACCCCCACCGGATCGTCAGCCTTGGTTGAGGCCGTCCTGCGAGTCCATCGAGTGCCCGGTCTCCAGCAACGACTTGAGGTCGCTGAGGACCCAGCTCCAACCCCCGCCGGCGCCGGCGTCTTCCATGTCACCGGACATCAGCACCTGGAGTTGCGGCGCACCCTGGAGCTCGTGGATCACGGTGAGCTTCGTGACGCCGCCCTTGCCTTCGGCGATCTCGTACGTGAGCCGCGTGAAGCCCTCGGCGGCCATCGCCTCGTCCATCACCATCCGCCAGGTCTGCACCAGCTTGTTCGGTGGGTCCGCCTCGATGACCTCGCCATCGATCGCGACGTCGGGTGCACCCACGGAACGCATCGCTTCGCTGGTCATGCCCCGGTACGTGGCACCGGGCTTCACTTCGGGTTCGTACTCGGCTCGTCCGCCGTAGCCGTACTTCTGGGTCCACTCGGGGCTGGTGATCGAGTCCCAGATGGCTTGCGGCGTTGCCTTGATGTAGACGCGGTAGACCTGGGTCTCCGCGCTCGACGCACTCGCGTTCATGCCAACTCCTCCCCTTCCAGTTCGTGCTTGAGATTGGCGAGCGCCGAGACCTGGCGCTCGGTGTACTTGTCGATCCACCGATCGTGGATCAGTCGGATCGGCACCGGGTTCAGGAAATGGAACTTCTCCCGTCCAGAGCGCCGTGTGACCACGAGGCCCGCGTCTTCGAGAACGCGCAGGTGCTTCATCACTCCGAACCGCGTCATGTCCACCTCGGTCTCGAGCTCGGTCAGCGTGCGGCCGTCACGCGTGAAGAGCCGGTCGAGCAGGAAGCGACGCGTCGGGTCGGCGAGCGCCTTGAACACACGGTCATCGTCGTCGGTCACCAGATGAGCATAGGTGACCAATCGGTCACATGTCAAACGCTCGTAGGCGTGGCGACCTGCGACCGAGCGCGGGCCATACTGTCCCTGTCGTCACGAAGGGAGATAGCGTGGACGCCAAGAGCCTGAACGGGATACCGCTGTTCGCGGAACTGTCGAAGAAGGACCGCGAACAGATCGCCCGGTGGGCGGACGAGATCGACGAGCCCGCCGGCTTCACGCTGGTGGACCAGGGGCGGTTCGCGCACGAGTTCTTCGTGCTGTTGCAAGGAACGGTGGACGTTCGCAAGGACGACGAGCACCTCACCGACCTCGGGCCGGGCGACTTCTTCGGCGAGATCGCGCTGGTCGAGGACGAACGCCGCACCGCCAGCGTGACCGCGACGACACCCGTGCGCGCGATCGTGATGCACTCCCGCGATTTCCGGGCCATGCGCGCCCAGATGCCCGCGGTGTGCGCGCGGATCGAATCCGCGATCCAGCAGCGCAGCGGACGCTAGCGGTCGTGCTCCTCGCCATCGGTGAGACACTGTAGGCGAGGCACTGATCACCCTTCCGACCCACGAAAGCCTGGTCACCGAAGGCCTTGGGGAAGGAGGATCACATGATCGCAGCTGCTCCGATCGGTCTTTACTTCATCGGCGCTTTCGCCGTTACCGTCGCAGCGATGTTCTATCTGATGCTCAGGAAGGCCTGAGCAACCGTTCCTGACCACAGGAGCAACTGAACCGTGGAGGAGCCCTCCGAAGAGGGCTCCTTCTTCGATTCCGAGCGCGCGGGCAGGTTCGACATCGATCGTCCTGCGTGGGTCATCATGTGCGTTCCGATCGAAAGGGACGCTTCAAGTGACCACGACGTTCACGACCGTCGACGAGTACATCGGTTCGTTCCCCCCCGATGTGCGCAAGATCCTCGAGGAGATCCGGGGCACGATCCGCTCCGCTGTGCCCCTGGCTGAGGAGACGATCAGCTATCAGATCCCCACGTTCACGCTCGAGGGCAGTGCCGTCGTGTACTTCGCGGGGTGGAAGCATCACGTCGCCGTCTATCCGATCCCAGCCGGGGATGAAGCGTTCGAGCAGGAGCTCGCGCCGTATCGCACCGCCAAGGGCACGTTGAAGTTCCCGCTCAAGCAGCCCATCCCCTTCGGCCTCATCGAGCGCGTGGCGGTGCTCCTCGCCGCGCAACGCGAGCGCTGACGGTCGCACACCATGGATCGGATGGATCTTCCGCCCGGGTTCGGCATCCCCGGCGACGCGTCGGAGGCGCTCTGGCTCGATGGAAGGTACGGCACGCAGGCAGGGCGTCCCGTCGCCGAGGCCTTCCCGCCGGGGTTCACCGACTTCGTGCGCGTCCTGCATCCGGCGTGGCGGAGGCACGGATCGACCGTTCGCTGGAGCGAAGCGTTCCACGCTCGTGCCCGGATGCTCGACGCTGAGGCTTCGTGGTTCCGACACTTCGGCGACGTCCCCGACCCGGAGTTCACGACGCCTGAGGACGGCTCACTCCCGCAGCCGGAAGCGACCATCGTTGCTTCATCGCTGCTCGAACACACGACGACGCCCGAGGACTGCTGGTTCGTCTGGTCGCCGGTGCGTGGACTCCCCTTCGATACCGGGACGCCGCTCGTGCGCTTCCGTCGGCCGTGGGATCCCTGGCGGATGCGCCGGGCTGCGATCCGGCGTTCGCGGGATGCCATGCGACTCCAGCGGTCGCTCCCCTCGGCCGGAGGCGGCGTGCTCGTGCGGGGGCCCTTGGGGGCGCTCGTTGAGGTAGCACCCACGCCGGTTCCTTCTGTGTGGTGGCCGGCCGACCACGCGTGGATCGTGGCGACCGGCGTCGACGCGGTCTCGACCTACATCGGCGCCATGCCGGACTGCATCGATGCGATCGTTCACGACCCGCGCCTGGAGACGCTGAAGGTGGCGTCAACGAACACGATCGTCGTGTGATGGTCGACCTCCTCAGGAAGCTGGGACGGAACCCTGTCCTCATCAGGACGGCTAGGCTGGTCGCAGATGGCCCGGTCGACACGAGATCTCGCTGGTCTTGCCCTCGGCGTCGGCATCTTCGTCGGGACGGCGGCGCTCGCGCGGCGACCGATCTCCCGGACGGAGGTCCAAGCGTTCCGGGCAGTGAACGACCTCCCGGGAGCCGGCTTTCCAGTGATCTGGCTCCCGATGCAGTACGGAACGTTCGGCACGGTTCCCGTGTCGGCCGTGCTCGCACTCGCGCGCAACCGGCCGCGCCTCGCACTGGCGATCGGGATCGGCGGGACGGCGGCTTGGGTGTCGGCGAAGGCGCTCAAGCGATGCATCGGCCGGGGGCGCCCAGCGATCGTCATCGATGGCGTCCTCCTCCGGGGGGTAGAAGAAGGCGACCTCGGCTTCCCATCCGGCCACGCGGCGGTCTCCGCCGCCCTTACCGTGGTCGCTCTGCCGTCCGTGACGGGTGGTTGGCCTTTGGCGCTAGCGGCGCTCTCGGGGTTCGTGCCCCTGGCGCGGATGTACGTCGGAGCCCATCTCCCGCTCGACGTGGTCGGCGGTTCCGCTCTCGGTCTGGCGATCGGCAGCGCCGTCAACCTGCTGATCCCGGTGTCGCGGATCGAACCGTCCTAGGTCGACGCCGGCACGATGTCGACCATCCACGGGATGCCGTATCGGTCGACGCACATGCCGAACTCGTCTCCCCACATCTGCTTCTCGAGGGGCATCGTGACGGAGCCGCCGTCGGAGAGCTTGTTCCAGTAGCCCCGGAGATCCTCCGCGTCCTGCCCGCTCAGCGAGATCGTGATGTTGTCGCCGCGCGTCAGTTCAGCGCCGGGAGGACCATCCGAAGCCATGATGGTGAGTCCGTTGTCGGTCTCGAGCGTCGCGTGCATCGTCTTGTCGGCCACCGCGGGATCGTCGTTCCCGAACTCACCGAACGTGCTGACGCTCAGCGACCCGCCGAACACGTCGCGATAGAACTCCATCGCCTCCTTGGCGTTGCCGTCGAACGCGATGTAAGGGTTGAGACGGGTCGACATGATCCCTCCTGGCTCGTGGTGGTCGGCCCAGATCGTGAACCTGATGCTGAAGCTAGGCGCGCCGATCCGGCTCCGTCAACCTCACCTGACCTCCGAAGAGCACGGCGAGGAACACACCGATGCGCGCCACGAGTACTCCAGGGACGCCCGGGAGTACTGATCGGCATCGAATACGACGTTGGCGAGCCAGTGCCCGGCAAGGGTGCAGAGCAGACTCCCCCGAGCCCAAAAAGACCCACGACCGACCGCTCTTCACGCATCCAACGATGGCATCGAAGCGACCCCGCTTCACACGAGGGGTCTGAACGACGCTGGAACTAGATCGCGTGGAGCGTCCAGGCCACCGCGAAGAAGACCAGCACGATGGCCGCGATCCGCCACGCAGCGTCGAACAGCGATGACCTCATGAGCCCACGGTAGCCAGCGGGACTGACACGGCTGAGACGAGCCGGAGGACCTACTTCGACACCCACGCAGACTCCTGACTGAGGTACGAGATCGACTCAAGGATGTGCCGGCAGTCCTCACACTCCAGCTGGTGAACCCATCCCATGCCGTCGTGGACGGCGTGTTCGATCAATGCTCCGGAGCCGCAGTTCGGACACGCTGTTCCCGCTTGGATCATGCGCCAAGTATCGGTGTGTCCCAACCATTCTGGCATCGACCCTTTGGCTAGGCCTCGGTCTTACTCGAAGTTCGGTATCGGGGGATGGAGCCCTAGCTCAGCCGACCTCGCAACACGGTTGATGTGTGGGTGCACGTATGTGTCTCGGCCCTCCCGACCTCGGGGTTTGCCCGTCCCGGCCGCTTGGGCAAGGATGGGAACTCGGCCCTGGAATCCCGAACAGAAGAGGGGGATGGGATGAAAAGGCTCACGTTCGCCGCGATCACGCTCAGTCTCAGTCTGACGACGGTGGTCGCGCTCGCCGGCGGGCCCGTGACCCGCGTCGGCACCAACTACTCCGGCATCCGCAACACCGACGGCTGTCAGATCGGGCCGGATGACCAGCATCCGACGTGGCTCGACGTGAAGTGCACGGCAGGCATGGGGGCCTCCGGGCCGGCGTTCATCCGGTACCGGTTCCTCAAGGGCGTCGGCGCGATCCGCGATGACGCGGTGATCGAGGCAGACATCGCGACCTGGATCGGCGACGACTGTACCGTCGAGTGGATGGTCCGGCGTCCCGAGGATCACGCCCGGACGCTCCGGGTGACGGTGCCCTTCGGCTCGTACTGCGACATCCGCTCCGTGACCTGGTCCCAGCCGAAGCACTGACGGCAGCTTCGCCGGCCGGGGGTGTCCCTACGCCTTGTCCGGGTCCTGGATGTCCGTGTCCAAGGCTCCCTGTGCAGCCCCCGACCCGGCGCGGCCACCACCGTAGCCGCGGAGGGCGAACGCGGCGCCGACCGCGATCAGCGCCCCGGCGAGCGGCCCCGCGACATAGACCCAGTAGTGCGTGAAATCGACCGACACCACATCAGGACCGAACGTCCGAGCCGGGTTCATGGACGCCCCGGAGATCGGACTGCCCCACAATCCGGCGAGCGCGATGTAGGCACCGACGCCGATCGCGCCGATGACGCCCAGGTTCTGCGCGCCGGACGCGGTGCCCAAGATGACGCTCACCAAACCCAGGGTGAGGACCGCCTCCATCAAGAACGCGTCGAACGACGAGAAGCCGCTCGCTGGGTAGTTGGAGCCGAACGAGGCGGACACGTGGATCACCGACTGCAGGAACCATGCCGCGAGTGCGGCACCTGCGAGCTGGACGACGATGTAGCCGGGCACCCTGCGCCAAGGGAAATCTCCCCGGAGGGAGAACGCCAGGCTCACGGCCGGGTTGAGGTGGGCACCCGACACCTTGCCCATGAACAGGATGATCGCCATCACCATCAGACCCGGCGCGACGACGGCGGCGGTGCGACTGATCGTGCCGGGGAAGGCTTGGCCCATCATCCCGCCCCCCGCCGCGACGAGCACGAGGAAGAACGTGCCGAGGAATTCGGAGAAGAGCCGTCGCCACTCCTGCTTCGGGTCTTGGAAGTCGGCCATCGGCTGAACCACCTCGACGTCGAACCAATGCTCGATCCGCGCCCTGTCGCTGTGGTCCGCTGCTTGAGACATCCGTTCCCCCCTCGTCCGGTTCAGCTGGGGCTCAGCGTGGTGCACGCCGGCCCTCCCGAGGATGGTATCCCCTGTAGCGCCCCCTATCCCGCGCCCTCTTCAGGGAGCGAGCCTCGCTGGTCCAAGACGTAGAGCAGCACGAACCCCGGAAGCACCAGCACCGCCGCCAGACCGACAGCGACGAGGACGGCCACGATGGTTCCCGACGGCGCGGCTGAATCCGAGATCGTCAGGGTCTCCGGGAGCATGTAGTCCCACTGCGCTACCCCCCAGGCCAAGACGACGGAGGCGACGGCCGCCATCGCGAGGATCCGCGCACCCGTGGGCGATGCTCGGAGCAGCGTCCACAACGACGCAGCGCCGGCGACCGCGGCGATCACCACGAACGGCAGTCCGCGGGACGTCAACCCATCGAAGAGATATCGAGCATCGGCCCGCAGCACGAAGATGCCGATGATCGACACGACGCCCGCGATCGCGGCGGCGAAGACGGCGCGGCGTCGGAAGTACGCCACCATCTCCTCGTCGGAGACGCGGCGCGCGTCCCAGATGAGGTAGATGGAGGCGAGATACGCGGCCACGACGACGGCCAATGTGCCACCGAGGATGGAGGTCGGGTTGACCCAACTGTTCCACGGGTCGCCGGCCACGCCTCCGGCAGGCACGCGACCGGAGGCGATCCCCCCCACGACCGCCCCGAGGCAGTACGGCACCAGCACCGATGAGATCGCGAAGATGGCGCCGAAGTTCCGCCGATAGCTGGTGCGCAGTACCGCCTTGCGGAAGGCGAAGCTCGAGCCACGGAGGACGATGCCCAGCGCCGCGATCGTCAGCGGCACGAACAGGGTGAGCGTGATCGATGCGTACGCTTCTGGGAAGCACGTCCACAGCACGACGAACGTGAAGATGAGCCAGACATGGTTCGCCTCCCAGACGGGCCCGATCGAATGATCGATCACCGTTCGCGGATGCCCCCCGCGCTCGGTTCCTCCGGCGACGAGGTCCCAGAACCCCGCGCCGAAGTCGGCGCCGCCGAAGATCGCGTACGCGAGCACGCCGATGAACAACACGACCGCCGCGGTGGTGCTCACGGGCCCCGCTCGCCCGTCGTCGACGCCGTGGTCACGCGCGGACCGTAGGGAACATCTTCATCGGGGGCACCGCCCTCTCGGAAGCGGCGGCTCATGCCACGCAGCACGAGGATCGTGGTCACCGCGACGCCGATGTATAGGAGCACGACCGCGACGAAGGTGATCCAGACGCCGGTGTTCCCGGTCGCGGCGTCCTCCACCTTCATGTACTCGTAGACGATCCAGGGTTGGCGGCCCACCTCGCTCACCACCCACCCCGCCTCCATGGCGATGATCGCCAGGACGCCCGCACAGGTGGCGATCCGCAGGAACCATCGCCCCTTGGGCATGTCGCGCCGGAAGATCCAGCATGCGAAGTACCAGAGCGCCAGGAGCACCAGGAGCGTGCCCAGCCCCACCATGACATCCCAGGCAAGGTGGACCGTATTGACCTCCCTGATCGTGGGCCGTTGGTCCACGGGCACCGTGTTGAGCCCCTGCACGACCGTCTTCTTGCCCGTGCTCGGATCCGAGAGCCAGGAGGCGAGGCCGGGGATCGGGATGCCGCCCGACACCGTGCCGTCCTCGTTGAGATGACCGAGCAGGGTCTCCGGCACGTCGCTCGTGGTCGTCGGAACCAGTTCGATCGCCGCGAACTTCACCGGCTGGTTGTTGTACACCCAGCGCGCGAGCGAGTCCCCGACCGCCATCTGCAGCGGGATCGCCATCGCGGCGACGGAGAACGCGATGATGAAGCCCAATCGGTGATGCCGATCTCGTCGTCCGCGCAACATGCCGAAGGCGTACACCGACGCCACCAGGAATCCGCCCACCACGTACGCGGCGACGAGCATGTGCGCCGCCATCAGCGGCATCGCGTCGTTGAAGATGACCGAGACCGGATCCACGTCCACGATCGTGCCGCTCTTGTCGAGGGTGAACCCGGACGGCGCGTTCATCCAAGCGTTGGCGGCCACGACCGACGCAGCGCCGAAGACCCCTGAGACCACGATGGGCACCCCGGTCCAGAAGTGCGTCCAGGGCTTGAGCCTTCGCCAGCCGAAGATGTAGATCGACACGAAGATCGCCTCCATGAAGAAGAAGACGCCTTCGAACGCGAACGGGATGCCGAACGCATCCCCCCACCGACCCATGAACCGCGGCCACAGCAGGCCGAACTCGAACGAGAGCACCGTGCCACTGACGGCGCCCACGGCGAACGTCACGGCCATGTACTTGGACCATCGCTGCGCCAGCTCCAACGCGGCGGCATCATCGCGCTTCAGCCCTCGGTAGTTCGCGATGAGGACCATGAGGGCCCACGAAACCCCGAGCGGCACCAAGATGATGTGGCAGGCGAGGGTGAACGCCATCTGGGCGCGAGCCCACGGCACCGGGTTCACGGCGAGCACCCCGTGAACGAAGCCGGGATCGATCATGGCCACTCCCGCACGTCGATGTTCCCCTCCGTCGAGCCCGCGGCGATGTGACCATACACAGGTCTCGTAAACGCCATCCGTCACCGAACGTTCACCTGTGCTTCGTAAGGTGGTTGAACTGCGTGTCGTGTGGAAGGCTTGGGTCCAGCGAGCGGAAGGGCAACGACATGGGTCTGGCTTGGCCGGTCCGAAGAGCCCTGGTCCCGGGCGAGATCGTCGCCAGCGTCCTTCGACTGTCCGACGTGACCGAACGCGGCGACGCCGAGCTCGGGACCGCACTGCGGTGGGGATACGGATCCGCCTTCGGCCTCTGGCACGGTGTGCTCCGGCGGCGGTTGTCGGAGCCCTGGGCCAGCCTGATCTTCGGGGCCACCCTGATGTCAGTCGCGACGGTGGACGCTGGGTTTGACGGACCTCGTGCAGGGGAGGAGCCTTCGACCCGACCGACCCGCCTAGCGTTGCTGTTTGCCCGATCTGATCGCCGACCCGCAGGAGAGATCGATGTCGAACGACACGACGCACCACACTTCCACTGACGCCGCCCACCCCGCCGATGTCTTGGTGGTGTTCGGCATCACCGGCGACCTCGCGAAGGTGATGACCTTCCACTCCTTGTATCGCCTGGAAGAGCGGAAGCTCATCGACTGCCCCATCGTGGGCGTCGCGGTCGACGATTGGACGATCGACCAGCTCCGCGACCATGCCCGCAAGTGCATCGAGGACACCGGGCAACACGTCGACAAGGCCGTGTTCGACCGCTTCGCGGAGCGGTTGTCGTACGTGCAAGGCGACTTCTCCGACGCCGCGGTCTATGAGCGCACCGCGGCGGCGATCAAGGGCAAGGCCTCGCCCGTCTTCTACCTGGAGATCCCACCCTTCCTGTTCGGCACCGTCGTGAAAGGACTCTCGGAGGCGGGGCTGACGACGAACGCGCGGGTCGTCGTGGAGAAGCCGTTCGGGCACGACATGGAGTCGGCGCGCCAACTGGCCGCGGAACTGCATCAGTACATCGACGAATCTCAGCTCTTC
Organism: Actinomycetota bacterium; assembly: GCA_035535815.1. Taxonomy (GTDB): domain Bacteria; phylum Actinomycetota; class UBA4738; order UBA4738; family HRBIN12; genus JAOUEA01. The sequence goes on from DATLPI010000046.1 coordinate 12,482, forward strand.
CGCATCGATCATTACCTGGGCAAGATGGGCCTGCTCGAGATCCTCCAGTTGCGCTTCGCGAACTCGATGCTGGAGCCGGTGTGGAGCCGAAACTTCCTCGAGAGCGTCCAGATCACGATGGCGGAGAGCTTCGGGGTCGAGGATCGGGGACACTTTTACGACCCGGTCGGAGCGCTTCGCGACGTCGTGGTCAACCATCTGATGCAGGTGGTCGCGGCCTCGGCCATGGAGGCGCCCTCCCGAGGCGATCCCTTGACGATCAAGGACTCGCAGGTCGCGCTGTTCCGCTCGGTCGTTGAGGCGGATCCCGCCCACTACGTGCGCGGCCAGTACGACGGTTACCTGGACACCGAAGGGGTTGCCAAGGATTCGACGACCGAGACCTACGCGGCGCTGCGTCTGGACATCGAGAACTGGCGCTGGTCGGGGGTGCCGTTCTTCATCAGGACGGGCAAGCACCTGTCGTTCACGCAGACCGAACTCCGCCTCGTGTTCAAGGAGCCCCCGAAGCTCGGGTTCGGCCTGCGAGGCCGCGATCCCGAACCGAACCAACTGATCGTCAAGCTGGATCCTTCGCCCGGGGTCCGATTCATCGTCGAGGCCCACCGCGCGGACGAACCCGGTTCGAAACCCATCACCCTCGACATGGAGTTCGCGCAGGAGGGAGGAGCAGGACCGACCCCCTACGAGGTGCTCCTTCACGCCGCCATGGTCGGGGACAGCACGCGCTTCACCCGGCAGGACGCGGTCGAGGAGACCTGGCGGGTCATGCAACCCCTGCTGGACGCGCCACCTCCGGTACATCCCTACGCGCAGGGTTCGATGGGACCCGAGGCGGCCGACTCGCTGGTGGCCGGTCACGGTCGGTGGCACGAGCCCTGGGTGGCCTCATGACGGAGCAACAGAGCGCGGCGATGCCTTCCCCGTTCCCGGCGATCGACTCGTACGCCTTCCTGTCTGATTGCCACACGGGAGCGCTCGTCGGGCCGGACGGATCGATCGAGTGGTTGTGCGTCCCGCAGTTCGATGCGCCGAGCGTCTGCGGCGCCTTGCTCGATCGCGAAGCCGGCAGTTTTCGACTCGCGCCGTTCGGGCTCAATGTCCCCACCTCGCGGGTCTACGAACCGGGCACGAACGTCCTCGTGACCACCTGGCGCACGGCGAGTGGATGGGTGGAGGTGCGGGATGCCCTGACGTTGGGGACCAGGCCGGGCGAGGACGTCGTCACGCCGCACACGAGGCCCCCGGCTGATGAAGACGCCGATCACACGCTCGTGCGCACCGTCCGATGCCTGGAGGTGGAGGTCCAGATCGAACTCATCTGCGAGCCGGTGTTCGACTACGGACGCACCGAGGCGCAGTGGGAGCTCGTGGGGAACGACCGGCATGCCGCCGACGCCACCGGGGCCGGCGTGACGGTGCGGCTCACGACCGACATGGCACTCGGGATCGAGGCGGGTCGGGTCCGGGCACGACACGTCCTGTCCGCGGGCGAAGGCGCGTACTGCGCATTGTCGTGGGCCGAGGATTTCGCGACCCCTGCCACCCTCGACGAGGCAGAAGCCCGGATCGCCGCCACGGTGAAGTTCTGGCGGGGCTGGCTCGATCGTTCTCGCGCGATCGATCATCCGTGGCGCGCCATGCTGGAGCGTTCGGCCCTGACGATCAAGGGCCTCACATACATGCCGACGGGTGCGACCGTGGCCGCACTCACCACGTCCCTGCCGGAAACGCCCGGCGGGGAGCGCAACTGGGACTACCGGTACACGTGGATCCGCGACACGACCTTCACGCTCCAGGCGCTCCACTATCTGCAGCTCGATTGGGAAGCCGACGAGTTCATGCAGTTCGTCGCCGATATCGAGCCCACCGAGGACGGCTCGCTGCAGATCATGTACGGGATCGATGGCCGTCGCGACCTCACGGAGTCAACGAGGGACGACCTCTCAGGCTATGCCAACGCGAGTCCGGTGCGGATCGGCAATGGCGCGTTCGATCAGCGGCAGAACGATGTGTACGGCGCCGTGCTCGACTCGATCCTGCTCCACACCCGTCAGAGCGAGCGCCTTCCCCGACGGCTCTGGCCGATCGTCCAGAGCCAGGCCGCGTGCGCCGAGAAGGTCTGGGAGCAGCCGGACCAAGGTATCTGGGAGGCGCGGGGTGCGCCGCAGCACTATGTCTCGTCCAAGCTCATGTGCTGGGTCGCGATGGATCGGGCCGCGAAACTCGCAGAGATCCGCGGCGACAAGGACCTGGAGACGACGTGGCGGAAGACCGCCGATGAGATCCATGCCGACATCCTCAAGCACGGGGTCAACGACGCCGGGGTCCTGACCCAGTACTACGGCTCGGATGCTCTCGACGCCTCGGTCCTGCTCGCCGCGGTCCTCGGGTTCCTCCCGGCCGATGACGAACGGCTCCGTGCCACGGTGCTCGCCATCGCCGACGAACTCACCGAAGACGGTTACGTGCTCCGCTATCGCACCGATCAGACGGACGACGGATTGTCCGGCAAGGAGGGGACGTTCCTGATCTGCTCGTTCTGGCTCGTCTCGGCGCTGGCCATCATCGGCGAGGTGCAGCGCGCGAAAGACCTGCTGGAACGCCTGATCCGGATCGCCTCCCCGTTGGGCCTGTATGCGGAGGAGTTCGACACCGAGACCGCCCACCATCTGGGGAACTTCCCTCAGGCCTTCTCCCACCTGGCCTTCATCGAGGCCGCAGGACGCTTGATCCTCATCGAGCGTCTCGCCGAGATATGACCCAGGTCGCCCGTCGCTCGCTCGCTCCTTCCCCTCCTTCGGGAGAACAGTTCGAGATCGGCTCCGGCAACCAGCAGGTCGTCGTGACGGAAGTGGGAGCGACCCTCCGCTCATACCGGGTCGACGGCCACGACGTGATCGATGGGTTCTCGATCGACGAGACGTCGGCCGCGGGCCGTGGACAGGTGCTGGCACCGTGGCCCAACCGTCTGGAGGACGGCACCTACGAGTTCGACGGACGCCGAGGGGTCGCGGCTCTGGACGAACCCGAGCACGCGAACGCGATCCACGGTCTCGTTCGGTGGCTGGTGTGGCACCCGATCGCGCGATCGGCCGACGCGGTGACCCTCGGGTGCGTCGTGCCCGAGCAGCCCGCCTTCCCGTGGCGGGTCGACGTCGAGGTGGAGTACCGGGTGTCTCCCGACGGCCTGGAGGTCACCACGGTGGCGACGAACCGAGCCGCCACCACGGCTCCCTTCGGCATCGGCTTCCACCCCTACCTCACCGTCGGGACTTCCCTTATCAACGAGGCGCGCCTCACGATCCCTGCGGACCGGCGCCTCGAGACCGACGGGCGAGGCCTTCCCGTGGGCGATGCGTCCGTGACCGGGACGGACTTCGACTTCACCGATCAGACGCTCATCGGCGAGGCCCGGCTGGATACCGCGTTCACCGAGCTGGGTGTGGACGGCGGCACGACCACCGTCCGACTGGCGTCGGAGACGCGCCGCGTCGAGCTGTGGATGGAGGAACGCTTCCGTTACGTGATGGTGTACACGGGCGACACCCTCGAGCCGGTCGAACGGCGCCGCCGGGGCATCGCCATCGAACCGATGACCTGCCCGCCGAACGCGTTGCGAACCGGGGCCGACCTGATCCGGCTGGACCCCGGATCGTCGTGGACGTCACGTTGGGGGATCCGCGTATGACGAAGAAGAAGCACAAGAAGAAGAAGCACAAGAAGAAGGTCTCAGAGAAGACGACCGAGGTCGTGATCGTGGGAGCCGGGTTCGCCGGCATCGGCTGTGCGAAGGAACTCGCGAAACGCCACGACGTGCACGTCACCCTGCTCGACAAGCACAACTACCACCAGTTCCTGCCGCTCCTGTACCAGGTCGCGACCTATCAGCACTCGCCCACCGACGAGGCGATGGATCTGCGTCAGGAGTTCCGGAAGCACCCGAGGGTCAGCGTCAAGCTGGGCGAAGTGGCATCGATGGATCCGGCCGCCCGTTCGGTCACCTTGACCGACGGCGGAAGGTTCGCGGGCGACTACATCGTCATGGCCGCAGGGAGCCAGGCCAACTTCTTCGATACCCCCGGCGCCGAGCACGTGTTCCCGCTGTACTCGCTCGACGACGCCGAACGGCTGCGGTCTCGGGTGCTCACCATCTTCGAGGATGCCGACCGCGACCCCTCGCTCGTCGAGAAGGGCGCGCTGAACATCGTGATCGTGGGTGCAGGCGCCACGGGAACCGAGGTGGCGGGAGCGATCGCCGGCCTGGTCCGGGACGTGCTGCCGTCGGAGTTCCACGACCTCGCCGTCGACAAGGCTCGTGTGATCGTGGTCGATCTGGGCAACGCGGTCCTGGGCCCGTTCTCACCGAAGGCCCACGACTACGCGTCCAAGGTCCTGCTCGGCCTCGGGGTCGAACTCCGCCTGGGGACGTCGGTGAAGGAGATCCGGCCAGATCACGTGGTGTTGTCGGACGGCTCGACGATCCTCACGCACTGCGTCATCTGGGGCGGAGGATTGAAGGCCTCACCGCTCGCCGGCTCCTCCGGCCTCAAGCAGGGGCGGGGCGGTCGGATCGACGTCGAGGCCGATCTCACCGTGGCCGGCCATCCCGGGATCTATGCGGTCGGCGACATCGCCAACACCCCCGATGGACAAGGCGCTTCGTTCCCACAGCTCGGTTCGGTGGCGCTGCAGGCCGGAAGCACCGTGGCCGCCAACATCATCGCCGAGATCGACGGGAAGTCTCGGGAGGCGTTCGACTACCACGACAAGGGGATCATGGCGATGATCGGCCGCGGGGCGGCGGTCGCCGAGGTGGGAGAGCATCGGCACGAGCTCCACGGTGCGATCGCATTCGCCGCTTGGCTGGGGGTCCATGCATGGTTGATGAGCGGCGTGCGTCAGCGCATCGACGCCTTCGTCAGCTGGGGATGGGACTACTTCGGCAAGAGCCGCGCACCGCAGATCCTGGATCGGTCGGACGCGGCGCACATCGATTGGGGGGACGACGACGATGCCTGAGCGCTACGACGTGATCATCATCGGCACCGGCGCCGGTGGAGGTACGCTCGCCCACACCCTCGCTCCGTCGGGCAAGAAGATCCTGCTGGTCGAGCGCGGGGACTTCCTCCCCCGGGAACGCGAGAACTGGGAGCCCAACCCGGTATTCATCGAGGGCCGCTACATCTCCCCCGACACCTGGTACGGCCCTGATGGCAAGACCTTCCAGCCGCAGGTCCACTACTACGTCGGCGGCGCGACGAAACTGTACGGCGCCGCGCTCTACCGACTTCGTCCCCAGGACTTCGGCGAGCTGAAGCACGTCGACGGCGTATCCCCCGCGTGGCCGCTGTCCTACGACGACTTCGAGCCGTGGTACTCGAGGGCCGAGCAGCTCTACCAGGTGCACGGCGACCACGGCGAGGATCCGAACGAGGGACACTGGAGCCAGCAGTACCCCTGGCCGGCGGTCTCGCACGAACCCAGGATCCAGCAGCTCGCGGACGACCTCACGGCGGCTGGGTATCAGCCTTACCACGCGCCCTGCGGGATCATGCTCAACGAGGCGCATCGCGCGAAGAGCACGTGCATCCGCTGCACCTGGTGCGATGGCTACCCGTGCCTGGTGCATGCGAAGTCGGACGCCGAATCCATCGCGGTGCGACCTGCCATGGCATCGCCGAACGTGACCCTGCTCGTGAACACCGAAGTGGTGAAGCTCGAAACGGACCCGACCGGGCGCTCCGTCACGGGTGTCGTGGTGATGCGGGAAGGCGAACGAGAGACCTACGAGGCGGACATCGTTTCCCTCTCGGCGGGCGCCTCGAACACCGCGAAGATCCTGCTGAGCTCGGCCAACGACCAGCACCCCAACGGACTCGCCAACGGCTCCGATCAGGTCGGCCGCAACTACATGTTCCACAACAGCAAGGCGGTCGTGGCCCTGTCGAAGGAGCCGAACGACACCGTCTTCCAGAAGACCCTGGCCATCAACGACTTCTACCTGGGAACCGACGACTACGACTGGCCCGTCGGGCAGATCCAGATGGTCGGCAAGTCGAACGCGGAAGCCATGAAGGGCGAGGAGCCGATGCTCACCAAGCTGGCGCCGCACTGGAGCCTCGAGGAAACGGCACGGCACGTCGTGGACTTCTGTCTCACGACCGAGGACCTGCCCAAGCCCTACAACCGCGTCACCCTCGCCGACGACGGCGACGTTGCGTTGACGTATCGGTCGACGAACGATGAGGAGGCCGGCCGCCTGTATCACGAGTTGAAGATCATCTTGAACCACGCTGGCATGGCCGATCACCACGTGCTCCACAAGAACTTCTACATGCATATGAGCATCCCGATCGCGGGAGTAGCGCACCAGGCCGGCACGTGCCGGTTCGGCTCGGATCCTGCGAGCTCGGTCCTGGATGCCGACTGCAAGGCCCACGAACTCGATAACCTCTACGTCGTGGACACCAGTTTCTTCCCGAGCATCGGCGCGGTGAACCCTGCGCTGACCGCGATGGCGAACGCGATCCGGGTCGGTGAACATCTGACCGAACGGATGGCGTAGCCGATCTGAGGGCTGCAGGCTAGAGGCCACGAGGAGGCCGATGAGCGAGGTTCCTTCGGTCAACTTCGACCGCGCCGCAGGGTTCTATGACGCCACCCGGCCCGTGGACGACTCGGAACTCGCGCAGACCCTGGACCTGCTGTACCGGACGCTCGGCCCGTCCGAGCTGACGCTGGAGATCGGGGTCGGCACGGGAGCTCTTGCGCTTCCGCTCGCGGAGCGCGGGTGGCGCCTGACGGGCGTCGACATCTCGGCCGCCATGATCTCGAAGCTGACCGAGAAGGTGGATGGGGCTCCCCCTCTCGCGCTGGTACGAGCCGACGCCACCGTGCTCCCGTTCGCCGACGCCTCCTTCGGCGGCGCCTACGTCCGCCATGTCTTCCACCTGATCCCCCGATGGCGAGACGTCGTGGCCGAGCTGTGTCGGGTGACCGATGGAAGCATCGCGATCGCCCTCGGCACGGCCCCCGGCCCCTGGCACGACCTCTGGTATGCGATGAGAGCGGTGATGGGACCCGAAGCCGACCATGTCGGTTTGGACTTCGCCGCTGGTGGCGACGAGCAGCTTCGCGAAGCCTTCATCGCACGGAGTGCGGTGCTCGTGGAGGAGGCCACGATCGACCATCCGACGAACGAGACGGTGACCGCGTTCTTGGACGCCGTGCGGGCCCGCACCCCTTCATGGACCTGGCGCGTGTCCCAGCAGCAGCTCGACGCGGCACTCGACGTCGCGACGCGCTGGACCGTCGAGCGCTTCGGGTCCACGGACATCCGGATCGAGGAACGGATCCGGCAACGGTGGTGGGTCTTCGAAGTTAGCTGATCGCCGTTCGGCGGTCGAGTTCGAACCACACGACGTTCCGGCTATCGCGGACCACGCCCCAGCGATCAGACACCCGATCCACGAGGACCAGGCCCGCCCGTGTCCGGTTCCGAGGCAGGGGCATCGAGGTCGGGTTCGAAGCCGGGTCCGACGTCGGTCACGCTGACCCGCAGGTAGTCGTCCGACAGCACGAGCTCCATGCCGATCTCCTCATCCGTTGACAGGACGGATCCTCCATACAGGCCATACCCGCTCTTCGATAAAATGGGCCACTGCTGATCCGCCCTGGAAGGAGGCAACGATGTTCGACGTCGAGGCATCCGACTCGGAAGGTGTCCGGAGGGTCGTCCTGGTCGGAGAGTTCGACCTCGCGGCGATGCCGGCGGCTGAGGCCTCGCTCGCCGAAGCGACCGCGAACGGCTACGCAGCGATCGAGATCGATCTCAGCGCCTTGACGTTCCTGGATTCATCCGGTGTCCGTTCGTTGATGATCACCGTGGATCGGTGCCGCGATCGTGGGACGCCGCTCACGATCATCCCCGGCCCACGCGGGGTCCAACGGGTCTTCGAGATCACCGGGCTGATCGACACCCTGCCGTTCTCGGCGCCATCGGACGAAGCGGACGGCGAACGAACGTAGCAACGACCGGCATGTTTGTGGCGGGTCAGCCTGGGTACCGCGTGGACCATGACCCATGTATTGCTCAACAAACTCACCGCGAAGCCGGGCAAGCGCGACCAGGTCGTGCAGAACCTGATCGAGTCGGGCAAGCTGTTCGATGACAACGCCGCCTGTGTGATGTATCTCGTCACCGAGTCCTCCGACTCTCCGAACGACATCTGGGTGTTCGATCTATGGACGAGCGAGGACGCACACACGAAGGCTCTCCAGGCTCCCGAACTGCAGCCTTCCATCGCCGAGACCATGCCGTTGCTCGAGGGGATGCCGGAGCAGATCGAGGTACAGGCCCGGGGCGGCAAGGGCCTGCCCCAGGACTGAGCGAGGATCGACGATGGGAACGAGGACCCGCTACGAGCCGGGCACCTTCTCCTGGGTGCAGCTCGCCACCACGGATCCTGACGACGCGAAACGCTTCTACGGCGAGCTGTTCGGTTGGGAGTGCGAAGCTCACCTCGAAGATGACGCCTACACGGTGGCCCGTCTCGACGATAAGGCTGCCGCCGGGATCACCGAGCAGCCTGCGTCCCAAGGGGCACCCGAGCGTCCGTCCAGCTGGGTCAGCTACGTGACCGTCGCCAGCGCCGACGGATCCGCGATGCGCGCCGGCGAGCTTGGCGGCACGGTGCACTCCGCGCCGTTCGACCTCGGGGGCGCCGCGCGGGTGGCGGTCGTCGCCGACCCGACCGGCGCCGCGATCGGACTCTGGGAGGCTCGGAGCGCGGTCGGCGCGGAGCGCGTGAACGACCCCGGATGTCTGACCTCCAATGAACTCGCGACCGACGACGTTGACGCCGCCTCGAAGTTCTACCGCGAACTATTGGGGTGGAATATCGAGGAAGTCGACACGGGTGGCGGACCTCGCTACTGGCTCATCCACGGCGAGGGGGCTGTCGAGGGCCGCAACGGG
>DATLPI010000047.1:0-2091 GCA_035535815.1 Actinomycetota bacterium
TCCCCGACCCGGGGGATCGAGAGCCGGGCGACGATCGGCGCCGCTGCGCTGGTCGCTGCAGCCGGAGACCCGGGCCCGGCTGGAGGCCGCAGGGCGATCGCGCCGCCGATCGCGAGGCCGGCGGCGGCCACCACCGCCAGCGCGCCGATCCACCACGTCATCGAACGACCCATGCGATAGCCATCGGCTGAGACCACGTGGTGGTTGACGACTACCCGGCCGGGCGACGTGCGTCCAGCCGCTCGGGGCTACCATTGCCTGCATGACCCGAACCGTGACATCGCTCATCGCAGGCAAGCCGGTCGACGCATCAGCCATCAGCCTCACGATCCCGAACCCCGCGAACCTCGACGTGGTCGTGGCGGAGGCCGCGCTCGCCGACGCCGACACGTTCCTCGAGGCGTGCCGAGTTGCCAAGGACGCCCAGCGCGGTTGGGCCGCCACCCCGGCACCCATGCGCGGCCGGGCGATCCAGCAGTTCGGGCGCCTGGTGGAGGACAACTTCGAGGCGCTCAGCGCGCTGATCACGCGAGAGATCGGCAAGCCGATCGCGGAGTCGCGCGGCGAGGTGCAGGAGGTCATCGACACCTGCAACTTCTTCCTGGGTGAGGGCAGACGGCTCTACGGCCAGACCGTGCCGAGCGAGATGTCGGACAAACAGCTCTTCACGTTCCGCACGCCGGTGGGCGTCGCGGCCATCGTCACCGCCGGGAACTTCCCCGTCGCGGTCCCGTCCTGGTACATCGTGCCCGCGCTCGTGTGCGGCAACGCGGTCGTGTGGAAGCCTGCCGAGTACACCCCGGCCACCGCGGAGGCGTTCGCCCAGCTGCTGTTGCATTCCGGCCTGCCCGAGGGCGTGTTCAACCTGGTGCTGGCCGACGGCGCGCAGACGTTCGAAGGGCTCGAACGCGCGCTCGATGACGGCGTGCTCGACAAGATCGGCTTCACGGGCTCGAGCGACGCGGGACGGCGCATCGGCGAACTCGCGGGCCGGCACCTGCAGAACCCGTGCCTCGAACTCGGGGGCAAGAACCCCCTCGTGGTCATGCCCGACGCCGACCTGGACCTGGCGGTGGAGGGCGCGCTGTTCAGCGGGTTCGGCACAGCCGGCCAGCGCTGCACGTCGCTCGGCACCGCGATCGTTCACGACTCGATCCACGACGAGTTCATCTCACGGTTCGACGCCGCGGCGCGCGGCGCCGCGATCGGCGACCCGACGCAGGCCGTGTTATACGGCCCGATGATCTCCCAGCGCTTCGCCGACCGCTTCGAGCAGTGGCTCGGGCTGATCGAGCCACATCAGGTGGTGCTGGGCTCCACTGGCACGGGGCGGATCGCCGCCGGCAACCCGCGCGATGGGTTCGTCGGCGACGCCGAAGCCGGGCTGTTCTACCACCCGACGATCGTGGACGGCGTCACGAGCGAGGACACCCTGTATCGGACCGAGACGTTCGGGCCGATCGTTGGGGTGGCGTCGTTCGGCGACTTCGACGAGGCGATGGCATTGGCGAACGGTCACGGGTACGGCCTGTCGAGCAGCATCTACACGCGCGATCCACTGCACGCGTTCCGGTTCCGCGAGCGGATCTCGGCCGGCATGGTGAGCGTCAACAACTCCACCAGCGGCGCCGAGGCCCACCTTCCCTTCGGTGGCAACGGCAAGAGCGGCAACGGCTCGCGGCAATCCGGCGTCTGGGTCCTGGATCAGTTCACGAAGTGGCAGTCGATGAACTGGGACTACAGCGGTCACCTGCAGAAGGCGCAGATGGACGTCGCCGACGTGGAGGCCGACCTGACGTTCCGCCTGCCCGACTAGGTGCTGGCGCTCGGACTCGCGGTGGCGCTGGGCGAGGCGATCGAACCGGTCGCTCCCGTCGCACCGGTCGCACCATCGGCCTGCTGGCCCGCCAGCTCGTTCGCTTGCTCGACGAGCTGCTGCGCTTGCTCGAGCTCGCTCTGGTAGAGGGCGAGGTTGCCGTCGGTCAGCGCATCCTGAGCGGCCTGGAAGTGGTCGAGCGCCTGGTTCAACAGGTCGTTGACCGTCTGCTCATTCCCGCCACCGCCTCCTGGTACGCCACCGCCGCCGGTGTT
>DATLPI010000048.1:0-2519 GCA_035535815.1 Actinomycetota bacterium
CGCGACGAGGTCGGCGAACCCGTCTACTGGCTCGGCCTGATGCTCGACGTCTCGGAGTTCGCGCTGGCCCAGCGAGACCTGCAGGAGGTGCAGACGAAGTTCGGAGCGCTCGTCGAGCAGATCCCGGCGATCGTCTACATCGACGAAGCCGACGAGCGCATGACCACGACGTACGTGAGCCCCCAGATCGAACCGTTGCTGGGCTACACCCAGCACGACTACATGACCGATCCCGACCTCTGGACCTCGATGCTGCATCCCGACGACCGGGACGGCGCCGTCGAAACCTACCTGCGCGGACGCGAGTCCGGAGAACCGTTCGTGTTCGAGTACCGCCTGGTCGCCAAGGACGGGAGCATCGTCTGGTTCCGCGACTCAGCGATCGTGCTGCCGGACGGCGAGGGCCGCCCCCAGTTCATCCAGGGCGTGATGTTGGACATCACCGAACGCAAGGCCGCCGAGGCACAGATCGCCTACCTCGCCTACCACGACAAGCTCACCGGACTGTCGAACCGGGCCATGTTCGACGAGCTGCTCGAGCTCACGATGGCGCGCGCCCGGCGCAACGACCTCGGCGTCGCGGTGGTCTCCGTGGACCTCGACGACTTCAAGCTGGTGAACGATTCGCTCGGCCACGACATCGGCGATCAGCTCATCGTGCTCCTGGCCGACCGGCTCCGGGAAGCGACGCGCGATACCGACCTCGTGGCCAGGCCGGGAGGCGACGAGTTCCTGCTGCTGCTGGGCGACCTCGACCTCAACCCCGCCGTGCCAGGCGGCACCGACGGCGCCACGATCGCGGCCGAATCCGTCGCCGTCCGCGTGCAGGAGGCGCTGAAGGCGCCCTTCGAGATCGCGGGCACCGAGCTCTACGTCACCGCGAGCCAGGGGATCAGCGTGTTCCCCCTGGATGCGAAGGATCCGGCCGGCCTGCTCAGCAACGCCGACACCGCGATGTTCATCAGCAAGAAGTCCGGCCCAGGCGGCTACCTGGTGCACTCCGACCGAGACGCCGACGCGATGAGCCGGCTGTCGATGTCCACCAGGCTCCGCAAGGCGGTCGAGCTCAAACAGTGGACGCTGCACTACCAACCGTTGATCGAACTGGACAGCGGGGACATGTACGGCGTCGAGGCGTTGATCCGCTGGCCCGAACCCAACGGCGGGCTCGTGCCGCCAGGCGAGTTCATCCCGCTGGCCGAGGAGATGGGGTTGATCGAAGCGATCGGCGACTGGGTGGTCGAGGAGATCTGCCGCCAGGACGCGCAGTGGCGAGCCGAGGGCCTGACGCTGGAGATCGGGTTCAACCTGTCCCCCCGACAGCTCTGGCAGCCCGAGTTGGTCGACAAGATCGTCTCGCCCATCGTGGTGGCCGGCATGGACCCGACGCGCGTGACGGTGGAGATCACCGAGTCGACGGCGATGACCGACCCCGACCGCACGGTGGAACTGCTCACGGCGATCCACGACCGGGGGCTCAAGCTCGCGATCGACGACTTCGGCACCGGCTACTCCTCGCTGGCGCGGCTCAAACACATGCCCGTCGACATCCTGAAGATCGATCGGTCGTTCATCCGCGACGTCGACAAGGACCGCGAGTCGGCGAGCATGGTGAGCGCGATGATCTCCCTCGCCGAGAACCTGGGCATGACCCCGCTCGCCGAAGGCATCGAGACCGAGGGCGAATGGCGCTTCCTGGCTTCTCGCCACTGCACGTACGGACAGGGGTACTTCTTCTCGCGTCCGGTTCCGGCGCCCGAGATCCTGGCGATGCACCGACGTTCGGGTCTCCAGGTGGTGGACGGCGGCGCGGGCTGAGCCGAACGAACGCCGAGCGCTAGCGCTTCTTCCGCGCTCGCAACCCGCTGCGACGACCCCGTGAGCTCCCGCTGAACACGGTCCTCGGCGGTGCCACCTTCATGCCATCCTGCTCGAACTCCTCGTGCAGATCGAGGCGGGCAGCCATGCGGCTCACGTCGCCGAGCTGATCGGGCGTGACGAAGGTGACGCTCACGCCCGCCCGGCCGGCGCGCGCCGTGCGGCCCACGCGGTGCACATAACCCTTGTCGTCCTGGGGCGGGTCGTAGTTCACGACCAGCGTGATGTCGTCGAGGTCCAGCCCACGGGCCGCGACGTCGGTGGCGATCAGCACGCCCACATGCTTGTCCTCGAATCGCTGGAGCGCGCGTTCACGTGCCTGCTGGGTCATGTCGCCGTGCATCGTCACGGTGGGAACCCCTTCGTTCCGCAGCTGGCGAGCCAGCGTTTCCACATGGCGCTTCGTGTTGACGAACACCAACGTGAGACCGGTCTGCTCCTCCTCGTGCGCGAGGTCGATCAGGGTCTGCAGCTTGGCGGTCCGATCGACCGCGACGAAGCGGTGGTCGGCCTCATCGACCGTCTGGGAGTCAGACTCGATCTCGTGACGAACCGGGTTGCGGGTGTAGACCTCGGCGATCCTTCCCACCGCGCCGTCGAGGGTCGCGGAGAAGAACATCGTCTGCCGATCCTTCGGCAGA
>DATLPI010000049.1:0-3172 GCA_035535815.1 Actinomycetota bacterium
GGTTACGGGAAGACGACGCTGCTCGCGCAGGTCGCGCGGACCGAGGATCGCCCCGTGGCCTGGCTCACAATCGACGCCGCTGATAACGATGTGGTCAGTCTGTTCTCGTACCTCGCGGCGGCGATCGATCGCGTCGCTCCACTCGAGGTCGATGTCGTCGAGCGACTCAAATCTCAAGGTTTGCAACCGTATGCGATCGCCCGCCTCCTGCTCTCGGCCATCCCTGGCGCGCGCAAGGGCGTCGTGGTCGTTATCGATGACATCCACCTCCTCACCGATTACACCTGTCTCGATTCCCTCAGCGCCCTCATCGATGGCCTGCCTGAGGGGTGGCAGGTGGCAATCGCTGGACGGGCGCAGCCCAGCCTTCACGTGGGGCGTTGGCGATCTGAGAGAGTCCTCGTGGAGATCGGCACCGACGATCTGATGCTCGACGAGCGCGAATGCGAGGCGATGGCCCGGAGAGGCGGCCTCGATCTCTCGGCTGACGAGATCAGTCAACTGGCGCATAGGCTGGAAGGCTGGCCTGCTGGCCTGTACCTTGCGCTCCTCGCCATCCAGCGCTCGGGCCTGGAAGGCCCATCGCTCTTGCCGGCACGCGACGAACCCTATCTGGTTGACTACCTACGGTCAGAGGTACTTGCCGGGCTCGATGCGGACATGCTCGACTTCCTCCGTCGCACGGCCTTCCTTCAGCGGCTATCAGCATCACTGTGCGACGCCGTCTTGGGAACTGAAGGGTCAGGCTCGAAACTCGAGAGCCTCGCCGCCACCAACGCGCTCGTCGTCCGACTCGGCGGAGGCAGTGACTGGTACCGCTACCACACGCTATTGCGCGAGTACCTTTGGGCGGATCTCGAACAGAGCCAACCAGAGCTGGTCCCGGAGTTACACCGCCGCGCGGCCGCGTGGTATCGGGAGCACGGCCTGGTTGAGGACGCTGTCGTCGAGCTGCTCGCTGCATCTGAGGTAGACGATGCAGCCCGTCTCCTCGGATCCGTGTTCTGGGAACTCTTCTATTCGGGCCGGGTCGCCACGGTCCGGAGTCTCAGTGATCGCTTCGATGATTCGGCTCTGGGTCGCCATCCATGGCTCGCCACATGGCTCGCGTGGACCGCTCTTTATGCGGGTCAGGTCGGACGGGTCGCCCGGATGGCCGAGGTCACCGACCATGCATCCTTCGCAGGCATTCCGCCCGATGGGAGCGCCTCGTTCGAATCGGGGCGAGCGATGCTGAACGTGTTCCTTGCCCGCGACGGCACGGAGCGGATGCGGTCCGACGCGGACCTCGCGGCCGCGGCCGAGCCCAGCTGGAGTCCATGGCGACCCCTGGCGCTGCAGGTCAGCGGGATCGCGAGCATGGCCGGCGGAGCGGATGACCGGGCGGAGCAAGAATTCGTTGAGACACTCGCGGCTGCACGAGCGGCATCGGCATCGGAGGAAGAGCAGGGTGCGCTCGCGTTCCTCGCCCTCCTCGCGATCGGCCGGGGCGACTGGGGAACTGCTGCACCGTTGGCCGACAGGAGCGTCGAGATCATGCGGTTATCCCATCTCGACTCCTACGTCGCGAGTGTCGTGACTCATGCGGCACGCGCCCGCGTCTCTTTGTATCGCGGTGACATTTCTGACGCCAAGGCGAGTCTCGCGAATGCCCAACTGCTACGGCCGCTTCTGACGCATTCGATGCCGTGGGTGTCTGTCCGGTGCCTCCTTGAACTCGGGCGAGCCTATGTCGCCATGTCGGAGCCGGATGGCGCTCGTGCGGTCGTGGCGCAGGCCGAGGACATCATCAGGAAGCGCCCGAACATCGGCCCAGTGGTTGCCGATATCCGAGCCTTGCGCGAGCAGATCCGGACCCTGCCACTCGCCTTCACCGGCTCATCCGGATTAACGGCCACCGAGCTGCGCGTTCTCGCGTTCCTTCCGTTCCACTTGTCGTATCGCGAGATCGCCGACCGCCTCGGCGTCAAGGAATCCACCGTCAAGACGCACACCGAGTCGATCTACGGCAAGTTCGGTGTCTCCACCCGAGGACGAGCGATCGAGATGGCAGCTGCGATCGGGCTGGTTGCGGGGATCCCGTCGTAGGGCGGGCCGGCCACTCCCCCGTTTCGGGGGATGTCGAGCGCCCACCTCGAGACTAGCCTCCGGACCTGGCCGATCGCCCGGATGGAGGTGATGGACCGGTAGTCACGAGGGGGCCCGCGATGGCGCACAAGCAACTGGTCCTGGCGATCTTCGATTCGGAGTCCGAGGCAGATACCGCAGCCGAGGCACTCAAGCGTTGGGATGACGCCGACGACGACATCAAGCTCAAGTCCACCGGCATCCTCGTGCTCGACGAGCACGGAAAGCTGAAGACCGACAAGGTTGGCCGGCGCTCGGTCGGCAAGGGCGCCGGGATCGGGCTCGTTCTGGCGATGGCCACGCCGGTCGGAGCGGCGGCCGTGCTCGGTGGCGCGGTCCTCGGTGCGCTCCACCACAAGGGCCTGGGCGTCAGTCACGAGGATCGGGACCGGCTCGGCCGCGAGCTCAGTGGTGGAAAGGCTGCCGTCGGGACCGTCGTCGACCCGAGTCAGGCCGAGGCTGTCTCGGCGAAGCTCAGCGAGCTGGGCGGGAAGCCCGAGACCCACGACCTCGACGAGGCCGCCATGGCCGAGGTCGATGCAGCCGCGGCAGAGGAGTCGGGCGCGGAGACGGAAGCCGAAGAGGCGCCGGCTGATGGGGCGCCGGTCGCTTGACCAGCGGGTACCTGGGCACGGACGGCGCCCTTTTGCCGTCCGTGCCCGAAGGCCCCGCCCGGAGCGCTTGACGGAAGGGGATCCGCCACGTGACCACGCAGGAATTCTTCGAGGGGATCGCATGATCTTGATGCCGGTCGCTCGTCGATTGGGCGCTGCGGCGGGGGCTCCGGTCGCGCCGGTGACTCCTGGGGCTGATGGTGCCGTATCGCGCGCGAGCACCCCATGACCTCGCCGGCAGTGCGCTCCGAAAAGCCGACTGGGATCAAGCGTTACATCCCGATCCTGGCCTGGCTGCCGCTCTACGACCGTTCATGGCTGGGCTTCGATGCCATCGCCGGACTGACGCTGTGGGGCCTGCTCGTCCCGGAGTCGATGGCATATGCCGGACTGGCTGGCTTGCCCCCACAAGCAGGTCTGTACACGCTGGT
>DATLPI010000050.1:0-6448 GCA_035535815.1 Actinomycetota bacterium
CCAACCCCAAGCCCATGTAGGACAGCCCGAACACGGTGAGCGCGAGGCCGATCGCACTGAACAGTCGTCGATGCTGCGGCCCGCTGAGCCGGTGACCGAAGAACGGGCCCACCAGTGCACCGACGCCGCGTGCCGCCATCAGGATGCCCACCCCGATGTCGCCCTTGCCGAACACGTCGGCTCCGAACACCGGGATCAGCGCCAGGACCCCTGCCGCGAGACCGAACCCGCCCTTGACCGTGATGAGCGCCAAAACCCGGCGATCCGTCCGCGCGTAGTGCAAGACCTCCTTGGTGGCCTCGACGATCTTGGGGTGCTCGTGGTCGTCGGCCCGAGCCTCGCTGAACGAGCGCCGGATGCCGGCCAGGAACAGCGCCGACAGCAGGAACGAGAGGGCGTCCACCACGAAGGCGGTGTCGCGGCCGAACACCGTGGAGATCACACCGCCGAGCGCCGCCCCCACCGCGAGCATCGTCCCCCACAGGGAGCCCGCGATCGCGTTCGCCGAGGGCAGGTCGTCGGCATCGACGACGTTGGGCACCGCCGCCGACGAGGCCGGTTCGAATGGCGCGCTGAACACCGACAACGCCGCGAGCAGGGGATAGGCGAGCCACACCGTCTCGGGTCCCACGAACAGGAACGCCGAGCAGATCACCGCGCGGACCAGGTCGCACACGATCATCAACCGACGCCGGTCCACGCGGTCGGCCAGCACGCCCGCAGCAGGTGAGGCCAGGAAGAAGGCCAGCTCCTGGGCCATGATCGCCAGGCCCACGTCTATCGCGCGGCCGGTGGTCTCCAGGATCAGCCCTGTGATCGCCACGAACAGGAACCAGTCGCCGCCCAGCGAGATCACCGAGGCCAAGAACAGGCGCCGGAAATCCCGATTGCGCCGCAACAGGGAGACGCTGGCTCGGACCCCTCCGGGCGGGGCCTCGTGTTCGCCGGTTCCAGGTTTGGGCGTTCCCATGGCTGGGCAGTCAGACTATCTGGGGCCCCGTCTGGTGAGGAGGTCGCCGTGCTCGAGCGGATCACCTGGTTCCGACAGTCCGCGCTCCGATGGATCGACGACGAACGCACGATCTACATCGACCCGTGGGGCACGCCCGAGGACGCCCCGCCCGCCGACCTCATCCTGATCACGCACGCCCACCTCGATCACTTCCAGCCGGAGGAGATCGAACGCTTACGAACACCGGCAACGAAGCTGGTGGCTCCGCGTGATGTCGCCGCCGAACTCACCGGGGACGTCACGGCGGTGGCACCCGACCAGAAGCATGAGGTCGCCGGGGTCTCGTTCACCACGGTACCGGCGTACAACACCCGCGAAGAAGCGCTGGACTTCCATCCACGGACCAACGAGTGGGTGGGGTACGTCCTCGAGCTCGGCGGCGCCACCTATTACCACGCGGGCGATACCGACCATGCACCCGAGCTCGACGCGATCGACACGGATGTGGCGTTCCTCCCGGTGGGGGGCTACTACACGATGAACGTGGAGGAAGCCGCGGGCCTCGCACGCGCGATGACCCCCGGGCTCACCGTGCCGATGCATTACGGCTTCGTGGTGGGCTCGGCCACCGACGGTGACCGGTTCCGCGACGCCGCGTCGCCCGTGGCGGTCGAGCTGATGGCTCCCACGAACCCGTTCGAATGCTGAGGCGAACGTCGGACGCGTAGCGATAGGCTCCGGGAACCAACCGCGAACCGAGGGGAGACGAATGGCGCTCGGCTACGAAGGCGACCTATACATCCTGGCGTTCGACCACCGAGGATCGTTCCAGAAGAAGTTCTTCGGCATCGAGGGTGCGGCCGGGCCCGAGGACACGTTGAAGATCATCGACGCGAAGACCGTGATCTTCGAGGGGATGCAACGCGCGCTGACCGACGGCGTCAGCAACGAGGCGGCGGGCGTGCTCGTCGACGAGCAGTTCGGCGCCGAGGTGGCTCGGGCAGCGAATCGCGACGGACTCAAGCTCGCGATGCCCGCCGAGAAGTCCGGCCAACACGAGTTCGACTTCGAGTACGGCGAGGAGTTCTCGGCGCACATCGAGGCGTTCGACCCCGCCTTCACGAAGGTGCTGGTGCGCTACAACCCCGAGGGCGACGGCGCGATGAACGCGCGCCAGGCCGTCCGGCTGAAGCAGCTCTCGGACTGGCTGCATCACACCGGGCGTCGCTTCCTGTTCGAACTGCTCGTCCCCGCCGAACCACATCAGCTTGAGACGGTCGCCAACGATGTCGGCCGGTTCGACCGAGAGGTGCGTCCCCACCTGATGCGTGTGGCGATCGCGGAACTGCAGGCCACCGGGGTCGAGCCCGACATCTGGAAGATCGAGGGGATCGACGACCCCGAACAATGTCGCGAGGTGGCCGAGCAATGCCGGATCGGGGGGCGCGACGGCGTGGCGTGCATCGTCCTTGGTCGTGGCGCCGATGACGCAGCGGTCGATGCCTGGCTGCGGGCAGCGCGCGGTGTGCCCGGGTACCAAGGGTTCGCGATCGGCCGGTCGATCTGGTGGAACCCGCTGAAGTTCTTCGTCGACGGCGCGCTGCCACGAGAAGAAGCCGTCTCACAGATCGCGAACAACTACCGGCGGTTCGTGGCCGTATGGGAACAGGGCTAGGGGAAGGAGATCGCCATGGCGGTCATCAAGACGATCGATCTGGTCGGGGTGTCGGGCGAGTCCTGGCGCGACGCGGCGCAGCAGGCGCTGGCCGAAGCGGCCAAGACGATCCGAGGGATCGAGAGCATGGACATCCTGGAGACCTCGGCGAAGGTCGCGGACGGGCAGATCAGCGAGTACCACACGCACGTGCGGATCCGGTTCCGCATCGAGCGCTGATCGCTCCGAGCGACGCCGGCTGAGCGCCGGCGCTTCCGCGGCCGGCTCAGCCTTCGACCAGCAGCCCTCGCCGCTTGCGGATCCGCCGGTCGAGCCGGTGGAAGAGCAGGTAGTCCACCGCAACGCCGATCACCACGATCACGCCGAGCACAGCCAGGAGCTCGGGCACGTTGCTCTGTTCCTCGGCGAGCAGATGCCCCAGCCCCGAGGCGCCCACCGCGGTGATGATGAGTTCGGCTGCCATCAGCGCCTTCCATGCGAATCCCCACGCCTGCTGCAGCCCAGCGACGAACCCGGGCATGGCCGCGGGCAGGATCACGGCCCGGTACAGGCCCCAGCCGTCGGCGCCCATCGTTCGGCCCGCCCGGGTGAGGATGGGCGGCACCTGCCGGATCGCCGACATCGTCGCCAGCGTCACCGAGGGGAAGGCGCCCACGATCGTGACGAACACCACGGCGCGTTCGCTGGCGCCGAACCAGATCACCGCGAGGGGCAGCCATGCCACGAACGGCGTGATCTGGAGCGCCACGATCAACGGCCGGATCGATCGCCGCGCGAACTCGTTGAGGGCCATGCCCACCCCGATCGCCACGCCGATCGCGATGGAGCACGCGAACGCGAAGAGCAGACGGAACAGCGTCTTGACCGTGGCCTCCGGGATCGTGCCGTCGCGCATGCCCGTGAGGAAGGCGCTCCACACCTCGGCGGGGGAGGGCACGCCGCGCGTGTCGGTGAGGGCCGCCACGATCGCCCAGACCACGATGAGCGCCACGATGCCGAACACGGGCGGGCCGATCTCATCCCAGATCCGCTTCACCGGTTCGCCCCCTTGTCGACCTCGCGCATAAGGAGCTCGTGCACCTCGGAGACCACGCGGGCCACCAGGACGTCATCGAGTTGGCGAGGCCGCGGCGCGTTGATGCGCACCTCCTCGATCAGCTTGCCGGGAGCGGCCGAGAGGACGAGCACCCGGTCGGCGAGGAGTGCGGCTTCCCGCACGTTGTGTGTCACGAACACGAAGGTCGTACGCCCGTCGCGCTCCAGCCACACGCGCTGGACCTCGTCCTGGAGGAGTTCGCGCGCCTGTGCGTCGAGCGCGCCGAAGGGCTCATCGCCCAGCAGCACATCGGGTTCGCACGCTAAGGCGCGAGCGAGTGCCGCCCGCTGGCGCATGCCCGCCGACAGCTCATGCGGTTGGACGTCGGCGAATCGCTCGAGACCGACGTTGGCGAGCCAGGCCTTGGCGCGTTCGCGTCGCTGGTCGGCGGGGACGTCGATCAGCTTCAACGCGAGCTCGACGTTGCCCGCCACCGACAGCCACGGGAACAACGCCGGCTCTTGGAACAACACCGCGCGGTCGGGGCCGGGGGCGGTGATCGGCGTGCCGTCGAGCAACGCCGAACCAGACGTGGGACGTTCCAGCCCGGCCATGATGTTGAGGATCGAGGTCTTGCCGCTGCCCGACGGACCCAGCAGGCAGACGAACTCACCCTCGTGCACCTGGAACGACACGTGGTCGACCGCGGTGAGCTCGGTGCCCGTGGTGGACCTGCGCGTCTTCACGAGGTCGCGGACCTCCAGCTTGGGAGGCCCGGCCTCGCGAACCGATGCCAGGTCGACGATGTTGGTGGCGGCGTCGCTCATCGGGGGGTCCTCATCGCAGCCGGAACTTCTCGGCCATCTCGATCTGCACGACCTTGCTGTCCTGGATCACCAGCACGACGGTGCCGTACTGGATCTTCCGGACGATGTCGGAGACCTTGGCCAGGACGGCGCGCTCCTCTTCGGTGAGGCCGGCCAGCTTCTCGCTCGGCCCCTGGTCTGCGCTCGGTTGGTCGCTCATTCATCGGCCCTTCGAAAGACGGAAAAGGCCACGGCGAGATCTCACCGTGGCCTCCAGTCTGTCTGGTCAGCTACGCAAGCGAAAGTATCCGTGCTCTGCGACCCCGTCAACGAGGCCGCCTTCTCCAGGGATCTGGCTGCCCTAGGAACCGGAGCCGAAGAAGAACCCTGAGGCCAGGAACGCCACCGGGAGCAGGAACAACCCGCCCACGAAGATCCCCAGACGCAGGTTCGTGGCCACGAGCCAGTCGTCCAACCCGATCACGGTGCGCTTCACGGGTTGGAAGAAGAAGGCCAGGATGATCAGCGACACGATCGTCACGCCGATCGCCTCGGCGAGCACGATCTGTGCGGCCACGGGTGTGGGCTGCAACATGGCGACGACCAGCGTGTCGGCCAGCGTGGTGATGTTGGCGCCCATGATGTACGGCAGCGCCTCATCCCGCTTGACGTAGCCCTTGGCCGCCAGCGGCACCAGCACCGTCAGGGCCACCGAGACCGACAGGGTCAAGGTCGCCACCAAACACCCCAGCGCGAACATCGTCCACGGGTTCTTCAGCCAGGCCGCGCGTTTCGAGGCCGTGGCGTCGCTGCTCACCTGCGGGAGCACGCGGTCGATCAGGTTGAACGCCACCAGGATCACGCCCAGCCCCGACAGGAAGAGGGCCCAGCCCGGGAGGTGGGCTTCGGCGAGGTCGACGAACGGCCCCCAGAGCTTGCCGAGGATCGCGTCGAGTTTGCCGCTGGCGTGCAGGTTGAACCCGTCGAGCCAGCCGGCGCGGATGATCGCGAACCCGATCATCATGCCGGGGATGTAGGTGATCGCGGTCATGACCATCGCCTGGATGCCGATGCCGATCGAGTCCCCGCGCGGGCGGTCCTTGTGCTTGGTGGCGTACAGGAACCCGGTGAGCAGCACGATGAACGATGCGCCCAGGCGCGAACCCGACAACATCGTGAAGGCCTGGAACTTCGAGATCGTCCCGGCTCCGAACAGGCTGATCGCCGTGGCGGCCACCGGCGAGCCCGAGAGCACGAAGTAGGCGCCCAGCCACCCGGTGCCCAGCGTCGAGAGCCCGTTGGCGAACGGGAACTGCCCTTCGATCTGGGGACCCACCGCTTGGGCGCCCGACTTCATCAGCTGGATCGCGAGGATGAACAAGAAGATGGCCGGCAGGAAGAACAGGACCTTCTTGATGAAGTACCAGGAACTGCGTTCGAGCTCGAACGGACCGAGGTCGATGTAGTGACGGGTCTGATCGGCTTCGAAGGGGACGCAGAACTCTCCGTCCACCTCGACGAGGTTCGCCTCACGCTCGAGGTCGCGTTTCGCCTCGGAGGTCTTGGCCATGCTCTCTCCTACCGAGACCGGCAAGGCCGCAACGTCTCGGTGCTGGGGTCGCTCCTCGAGAGGAACGGCAGATGGATGGACGTTGCCGCTTCCGGTCTTGTCCCGTTAGCTGCCCCTGGAAGGGTATGGCCCCTGGCGCTCCTGGGCAACTGGACCTTCGGCCCTTCCACCTGCGACTTGTGACGATGGTGTGTTCGCCAGACGCTCGAGACCTTCGACGCTTGACACCCCCCGGTCGTGACCGGTACTTCTATCTCCGTTGCCGCGCCGACCGGACCGCCGGAGGCGCTGCCTGTGTTTCGCGGAACCTCGTGTTCCGCCCAACGATGTGGATCTCGTTTCGGTTGACCGGACCACCGGAGGCCGAGCCCAAGGCCGCCGGGGCTCTCCATCGGTCGATCGAAAGGAG
>DATLPI010000051.1:0-8036 GCA_035535815.1 Actinomycetota bacterium
CTCGCGGGCACCCTGTACCTGATCGTGTTGATCACGTTCAAGGTGTTCCTGAGGTAGGTGAACGACATGCTTCCCGCGTGGCACGTGCACCCCGACGTCTGGTTGCTGTTCGGTTCGATCATCGCGGCCTACCTGATCGCCGGCCGCCGTCACGAGCGCGCCACGGGCGAAGCCACCGAACCCAGGAAGCGTCGGCTGTTCCTCCTCGGTATGGGGGTGCTGTGGCTGGGGGCCGACTGGCCGATCCACGACCTGGCCGAGCGCTACCTGTACAGCATGCACATGACGCAGCACCTGCTGTTCACGTTGGTGGCTGCGCCCATCCTGATCGCCGGGATGCCCGTGTGGCTGTTGCGGGAGCTGCTGGCGCCCGCGCCGATCCGCCGCATCTTCCGGTTCATGACGCGTCCGCTGGTGGCGTTGATCTTCTTCAACGCGGTGCTGCTGTTTTCGCACTGGCCCGAGGTGGTGGCGGCGTCGGTGGGATCCGAACTCGTCCACCTGGGGCTCCATGTGCTGATCGTCACCTCCGCCCTGGTGATGTGGTGGCCGGTGATGTCGCCGCTGCCGGAGATGCCCTCGCTCCCCCCGCCCGGGCAGATGGTTTATCTGTTCCTGCAGTCGCTTGCCCCCACCATCCCGGCGTCGTTCCTGACCTTCGGGCACACGCCCCTGTACCCGGTGTACGCCACGTTCCCGCGGATCTGGGGGATCGATGCGCTCACCGATCAGCTGATCGCCGGGCTGATCATGAAGATCCTGGGCGGGTTGTTGCTGTGGGTGGTCATCGCCGTGATCTTCTTCCGCTGGTACAACCAGGAGCAGCGTGACGGGCTGGACGCGTCTGCCCATCAGGACGTCAGACGAGAGATCGGTGCGGAGTTGAGTCGATGAGCGGACGCGAGAACCGGCAGAGCCTGCTGCTGCCGATCCTGTTGCCGGTGGGGATCTTGGCGTTGATCGCGCTGGTGCTCTACGGGTTCTCCCGGATCCTGCTCAACATCACGTCCACCGCCGCCACCGTGGTGGCGTGCATCGCCGCCGTCGCGGTCGTCGGCTTGGCCACCTTCGTCGCCTCGCGCCCCCGGGTGGGGGCGTCGTCACTGTTCTCCGTGGTGGGCGGCGTCGCCGGCGTGGCCATGTTGGTGGGCGGCCTCGCGCTCCTGGCGGCGCCGCCGGCCGAAGAGGGCGAGGGCGGTGGCACGGAGGGGCCGGTCGTGACCTTGGCCGCCCCGGCCGGCGCCTCGGCCAACGGCTTCAGCACGAACAAGCTCTCGGTCCCCTCCGAGGAGGCGTTCACGATCGAGTTCGACAACGAGGAGGCTGGGGTCCAGCACAACGTGGTGATCTTCGACGGCAAGGATGAAGAGGCGCCGGCGCTCTTCACGGGCGAGGTGGTCATCGGCCCGAAGACGACGCCGTACTCCGTCGACGCGTTGCCCGAAGGTAACTACTTCTTCCATTGCGAGATCCACCCGACGACGATGACGGGGGAGGTCATCGCCAAGCCCGGGAGCGGCGGCGGACCCAGCGGCGACCAGGGCGGAGGCGCGGGCTCGCCCACGATCGCGGCGCAGGGGACGGCCTTCAACACCTCCGAGCTGGCGTTCAAAGCTGAGACCCCCACCCCGCTGGTGTTCGACAACCAGGACGATGCGGCGGTGACCGGCCCGCACAACCTGTCGATCTACGACGGCGATGCCGCGCTGTTCACCGGCGACCTCATCAACGGCCCGCAGCAGGTGACGTACGACATCCCGGCCTTGAAACCGGGGGAGTACCAGTTCCACTGCGACGTCCACCCGGACATGGCCGGCACCGTCACGGTGACCTGACCCCACGGGGCGTCATCGGTTCGCCACTGACGTCCGGTCGACCCGGCGGTAGCGTGGCCCCGTGCGCAAGGTGGCGGTCATCGTGGTGGCGGCGTTGGTGGTGAGCCTGTTGGCCGCCTTCGTCTTCCGTCCCCGCGGCGGCGATCCGCGCATCGAGGGCGGCGTCGTCGAGATGGATCAGCCCATCCCGGATCTGACGGCGATCGACACGGTCTCGGGCGACCCGCTGCCGCCGGGCGCGTTCGAGGGCTCGGCCACCGTGATCAACGTGTGGGCCAACTGGTGTGCCCCGTGCCGGCAGGAGCAGCCTGCGCTCGTGGCCACCCAGGCGCGATACGCGGACCAGGACGTGCGCTTCCTGGGGATCAACTACAACGACGATCTCGAGCTGGCACGCCGATGGGTGGATGATTTCGAGGTCACCTACCCAAGCCTCTACGACCCGCAGGGACGGACCGCCGCGCTGCTGGATTTCCCGTTCCTGCCCGACACCTACGTCGTCGACGCTGCCGGCACGATCCGTTACGCGATCTACGGCGAGACCGACGAGGCCGAACTGTCGGGCCTGATCGACGACGTGCTCGCCAGCGACACCGCCGCGAGCGGCAGCTAGCCGCGGAGCGGGACGAGCGCGTCGAGCGCGACGGCGCCGAACAGCGCCGCGAGGTAAACGAGCGAGTACGTGAACAGGCGCCATGACGCGTTGGGATCGGGCCGCCGCCACAGCACCAGCGCCCGATAGACGAACATCCCTCCCAGCCCGACCGCTGCCGTGAGGTAGATCGGGCCCATGTCGCCGACCGGGTAGAGCACCAGGGTCGTCGCGAAGAGCAACAGGGAATACAGGAGGATCTGGCGCCGGGTCTCCCGCTCGCCGCGGACCACCGGCATCATCGGCACGCCCGCGGCGGCGTAGTCGCCGGCGAACCGCATCGACAACGCCCAGAAGTGCGGCGGCGTCCAGACGAACACGATCGCGAACAGGACCCACGCCGGCAGCGCCAGGGAGCCGGTCACCGCGGCCCACCCGACGAGGGCGGGTGCCGCCCCGGCGGCCCCGCCGATCACGATGTTCTGCACGGTGGAGCGCTTGAGCCACATCGTGTAGACGAAGACGTAGAAGGCGATCGCGGCGAGGGACAAGGTGGCCGCGAGCACGTTCACGGTCGAGGCGAGGAAGAAGAACGAGAACGCCCCTAGCCAGAACCCGAACGCCAGCGCCTGCTCGGGGCTCACCTGGTGGGCGGGGAGCGGCCGTTCACGGGTTCGTCGCATGATCTGGTCGATGTCGCGGTCCAGGTACATGTTGATGCTGTTGGCCGATCCCGCCGCCAGGGTGCCGCCGATCAAGGTGGCGGCGATCAGCCACAACGAAGGGATGCCGTGGTCGGCCAGGATCATGGCGGGGACGGTCGTGATCAGCAGCAGGACGATGATGCGGGGTTTCATCAACCGGTAGTAGGCGTTAACGGTGCCCGACCAGGAGGCTTCGCCCGCCGCCACCTCCTCGCCCGCGGCCTCGAGATCGGTGTCGGGCGTGTCGCTCGCGTCGGTGTCCCGCGCCAGCAGCGAGGCGACGGTGGCCAGAGCCACCAACGTGGCCCAGATCAAGACCGACAGGGCCACGTGCGCGACGACCGCCCACGGCTTCAACCGCGAGAACACGTTGGCCGCACCCGATGCGATCTGGGCGCAGAAGAGCGCGAACGCCAGGGTGGAGAGCACCACCAGGGGACGGGAGCGCTTCGCCATGGCACGCGCCCGGATCATCGTCCACAGCACGAACGAGAACCCGAGCAACGCCAGGACCCGGTGGGTGAACATCGCGAGGGCCCCGTCCGCGTCGAAGGGGGGGATCAGCCTGCCGTCCATCAACGGCCAGTCGGTGAAGACCAGCTGCGCGTTGCTGGCTCGGACGTAGGTGCCCACCAGCAGGAGCGTGCCGACCGCGGCCAGCGTGCCGACCGCGAGCCTCGCGAACCGCGCATCGTTGGTCGCCCTCGACGGCCGGGACCGGTCGGACGTCAGGCATGCCGCCGCCACGAACGTGACGTCGGCGATCAGTACCAGGGCCGCGATGAAGTGTGCCGTGACCCACCAGGGGTTGAGCTCGGTCGCGACCACTTTCCAGCCGAGCACCGCCTGGGCCAGCACCAGCGGGAACGCGAGCGCGGCCGCCCACTTCACAGACGTGGAGGTGCTCGGTTGCCGCCACAGCACCAGGCCGGTGACGAGCGTGAGCACGATCACGAGGAAGGCTAGCGCACGGTGGGAGAACTCGATGATGGAATGCACGGTGCCGGAGGGGAAGAGCTGACCGGGGTGGCACTCGGGCCACGTGGAACAGCCGAGCCCCGACCCCGATCCCCGGACCAGGCCGCCGACGCTGAAGAGCACGATCGTCGTGCCGGCGGTGGCGAGAGCGAGCTTCTGGGATCGCGTCATGAGGGGCTCGCGCGCCATCATAGTGGGCGAGGCGCGCGGCGTCGGTGCGACATACTGGGCACATGTCCACCGAGGGAGCCGCCGTGATCTCTGACGCGTTGCGTGCTCCACGAACGCGGATCGACGAGGCCTTGCGCTCGTTCCTCGACGAGGAACGAACCACGGTGCAGACGATCGAACCGCGCGCGATCGACGTGCTCGACGAGACCGAACGGCTGATCAGGGCCGGTGGCAAACGGTTGCGACCGGCCTTCTGCTTCTGGGGGTATCGCGCGACCGGCGGCCTCGACGATGACCGGATCGTGCGGGCCTCGGCGGCCCTCGAGCTGCTGCACACCATGGCGTTGATCCACGACGACCTGATGGACGACACGAGCGAGCGGCGGGGGGTGCCTTCCACAGCGGTCCGGTTCACTGCCGAAGCCACCGCGCGCGGGACCCCGGCCGACGCCCGGCGGTTCGGCTCGTCGGCGGCGGTGGTGGCGGGCGACCTCGCGGCGGTGCTCGCCGACCGGTTGCTGTCTCGATCCGGCTTCGATGCCGAGAGCTTGGCGCGAGCGTCCGAGCCGTATCACGCGATGCGGGTGGACATGGCGCTGGGCCAGTACCTCGACGTCGCGGGCCTCGCGCACGAACCCGACGACGCACGCCGCGTCGCGTGGCTGAAAGGCGGCGCCTACACGGTGGAGGGCCCGCTGATGATCGGGGCCGCCTTCGCCGGCGCCGCCGATGCCCAGCGCGCCGCGTTGCATGCCTTCGGCCGGCCGCTGGGCGAGGCGTTCCAGTTGCGCGACGACCTCGTCGACGGCGAGGCGGCGTCGGGCACGGACGCCGGTCTGATCGAGGACCTGGTTCGGCAGGCTCGGGCCGCGTTGATCGGCGCACCGCTCGATGCCGGGGCGATCGCCGCGCTCGACGAGCTGGCGTCGCTGGTGAGGCCGTCGTGAGCGACGATCTCGATCTGCTCCGCCGGGCGTTCCGCGACGTGACCTCGTGCCGGATCGGCACGGTGCGTCCCGATGGCGGGCCGCACGTGGCCACGCGGTGGTTCGTCTGGCTCGAAGAGGAGCTGTGGGTCTCGACCCGGGTCGGCGACACCACATGGGAGAACGCCTCTCACGATCCGCGGGTGTCGCTGGTGATCGATCGAGGGCGCGAATGGGTGGAACTCGCGGGCGTCCACGTGGAGGGCGTGGCGGAGTCCTTCCCCGCCGAGCACCCGGATCTGCGAGTGCCGATGTCGACCTGGCACGAGAAGTACCGGACGCTGCTCGGGGGCGAGTCGTTCGAACGCCTCACGCAGGACGTGCCGGTCCTGGGATTCCTCCGGGTCGCGCCCTCGAGGATCGATGCCTGGGACCACCGCTGAGGGTCCTCACCTGGGGTCTTGCGGGTGTTCCGGGGGCGGGCGTAGCCTCGTGTCGGTTGCCCAGGGTACGGTAGTCTCTACTTTGTGAAACTTTTCACAAGCGGTCGAAGCACCGGCAACCCGATCGAAGGCCCGACCGGGGGGGAGCAGGCGTGAGCGCCGAGCGGATCGAGACCGATGTGCTGGTCGTGGGGGGCGGCCCCGGCGGCGCCGCAGCCGCCTATCACCTGGCCCGCCAGGGCATCGACGTCACGGTGGTGGACAAGGCCTCGTTCCCCCGCGAGAAGGTCTGCGGCGACGGCCTCACCCCCCGCAGCGTGGCCGCCATGCTGCGGATGGGCATCGACACCGCCGACCCCGGGTTCGAACGCGTGAAGGGGCTGCGGGTGCACTCCCGCACCACCACGATCGAGCTGCCCTGGCCCGAGCTGTCGAACTGGCCGGACTACGGTCTGGTGATGCCGCGTTCGCGGTTCGATTCGCTGCTGATCGAGCGGGCGCAGAAGGCCGGTGCGCGCCTGATGGAACAGACCGAAGCCGTGGCTCCGATCATGGAGGGAGGCTGGGTGGTGGGCGCCGACGTGCGTCCGGCTCAGGACCGCGAGGCTGAGCCGACCCAGATCCGCGCCCGATTCGTGGTGGCGGCCGATGGCGCGGCGAGCCGGTTCGCCAAGCCCGCGGGCGTCCAGCGCGACGACTCTCGGCCGCTGGGGATCGCGGCGCGGCGGTACTACCGCACCTCCTATCACCCAGGACCCTGGTTCGAATCGTGGCTCGACCTGTGGGAGGGCGACCTGCTGCTGCCGGGCTACGGCTGGCTGTTCCCGGTGGCGGGCGGCCAGATCAACCTCGGCGCCGGGTTGCTGAACACGTTCAAGGATTTCAAGCAGGTCTCGGCCCAGCGGTTGTTCGACGCCTTCTCGACGATGCTGCCGCCCGAGTGGGAGATCAACGAGGACACCGCCGAGGGCAGGGTGCTGTCCGGCCCCTTGCCGATGAGCCTCAACCGTGTGCCGCAGGCCGTACCGGGCATGCTGCTGATCGGTGATGCGGCCGGTGCCGTGAACCCGTTCAACGGCGAGGGGATCGCCTACGCGATCGAGACCGCCGAGGTCGCG
Organism: Actinomycetota bacterium; assembly: GCA_035535815.1. Classification (GTDB taxonomy): domain Bacteria; phylum Actinomycetota; class UBA4738; order UBA4738; family HRBIN12; genus JAOUEA01. Next base: position 6,768 of record DATLPI010000051.1, read on the forward strand.
TCGGAGCTGATCGACGAGGCGTTGGTGAAGGATCGCCCGGGCATCGCGATGATGTACCCCACCGTGTTGCGTGAGCGCTACGGCGACTACTTCCGGATCGGCCGCGGGTTCGCCAAGCTCATCGGTCATCCCGCGATCATGAACCGGGCCACGCGCCACCTGTTGCCGAATCCGCGGGTGATGGGGTTCGCGATGCGGCTCATGGCCAACCTCACCGATGGCAAGGACGGCGACCGGCAGGACCGCCTGTTCGCCTTCATGGAACGGATCGCTCGGGCGTCATGACGCTAGGATGCTCGCCGTGCTGATCGACTACCTCCCGATCGTCGTGATGGCGGCGCTGGCGGTGGCCTTCGGGGTCGTGTCGATGATCGTGTCGCGTTGGTTCCGGCCCAACCGCCCGAACCCGGTGAAGCTGTCGGCCTACGAATGCGGCAACGACCCGGTGCGCCTGCCTCGTGGTGAGAAGTTCAGCGTGAAGTTCTACGTGGTGGCGATGCTCTTCATCATCTTCGACGTCGAGACGATCTTCCTGTTCCCGTGGGCGGTCTCGTTCCGCCGGCTCGGGCTGTTCGGGTTGATCGAGATGGCTGTGTTCATCGGCCTGGTGTTCGTCGCCTACGTCTACGTCTGGCGCAAGGGCGGGCTGGACTGGACCGAGGACACGGTCACCCCCGTGGAGGCGGCCGCGATCGCCGGGGACGAGGACCTTGCTCACGAAGCGGAGGTCGTCGGTGCCCGTTGAGCGCCTCGAAGGGGTCCAGCTCGGCAAGACGCCCGAGGAGATCGAGGACGAGGTCAGCCGCGGCGTCCTGTTGACGAGCCTGGACAAGGCGGTGGGGTGGGCGCGGAAGCAGTCGATGTGGCCGGCCACGTTCGGGCTTGCCTGCTGCGCCATCGAGATGATGTCCACCGGCGCGGGCAAGTACGACCTGTCGCGGTGGGGCATGGAGCTGTTCCGCGCATCTCCGCGGCAGGCCGACCTGATGATCGTGGCCGGCCGCGTCTCCCAGAAGATGGCCCCGGTGCTGCGCAGGATCTACGACCAGATGCCCGAGCCTCGCTGGGTGATCTCCATGGGCGTGTGCGCGAGCGCCGGTGGCATGTTCACGAACTACGCCATCGTCCAGGGCGTCGACACGATCGTGCCGGTCGACATCTACGTCCCCGGCTGCCCACCCCGGCCCGAGATGCTGATGTACGGCATCCTGCGGCTCCACGAGAAGATCCGGACGACGAAGGGCCGGATCAAGTAGTGGACGTGCGGGC
>DATLPI010000052.1:0-2510 GCA_035535815.1 Actinomycetota bacterium
ACTCGCTGCGCGTCGGCGCTGGAGAACCGTCGTGATCTGGGTCGCCGCCGTGTTCTTGATCTTCGCCGCAGGGAGTGCGCTTGGCGGCAAGCTCACCGATGACTTCAACCTGCCGGACTCGGAGTCCCAGCGTGCCTACGACCTGTTGGCTGCGCGGTATCCGTCCGCCTCGGGCACCTCGGCCTCCATCGTCTTCCATGCGACCAATGGGGCGCTCGAGGACCAGGCCGACGCGGTGGGTTCCACCCTGGATGCCATCGCCGGTCAACCACATGTCGTCTCCGTGACGAACCCGCTCGAGACCCAGGGCGCCGTGTCGGCTGACGGCTCGATCGGCTACGCGCAGGTGGCGTACGACCTGTCCGCCGTGGACCTCGGAACCGAGCCGTACACCGAGCTCGAGTCTGCCGTCGACAGCGGGCGCTCGCCTGGTCTCGAGGCCGAGATCGGCGGCGAGTACGCGTCGTGGGGATCGCAGCCCGAGCCCGGGTCCTCCGAGTTGGTCGGCCTGCTCGCCGCCATGATCATCCTGCTGATCGCGTTCGGCTCCGTCGTGGCCATGGGCCTGCCCATCGGCACGGCCGTGATCGGTCTCACGACGGGAACTGGCCTCATCCTCATCGTGTCGGCGTTCACGAGCGTTCCTGAGTTCTCCACGATCCTGTCCTCGATGATCGGGTTGGGTGTGGGGATCGACTACGCCTTGTTCATCGTCACCCGATACCGCCAGAACCTGCAGGCCGGCATGGAGCCCCTGCATGCGATCGGCCTGGCGACCGCCACCGCGGGCCAGGCGGTCGTGTTCGCCGGGATCACGGTGGCGATCGCACTGCTCGGGCTGTGGATCTCGGGGATCGCGTTCGTCGGCATGATGGCCACCGCCGCGGCCATCGTCGTCCTGGTGGCCGTCGTCGCGGCCATCACCTTGCTGCCGGCCCTGCTCGGGTTCGCCGGCAACGCGATCGACAACCTGAGCATCCACCGCAAGCGCAAGCGCGATGAGACCAAGCCCGCGAAGGAGAACATGTGGCTGCGGTGGGGGCGCGAGGTGGAACATCGCCCGTGGCGCTACTTCATCGGCGCGGTCCTGGTGCTGCTCGTGCTGGCGATCCCGCTGTTCTCGATGAAGCTCGGGTTCCCCGATGACGGCACGGCGCCGACATCGGAGACGCGTCGTCAGGCATATGACCTGCTGTCCGAGGGCTTCGGCCCCGGCTTCAACGGTCCGCTCCTGCTCGCGGTGGAGATCGACGATCCGGCGGCGCTGCAGGGCCTCGAAGGCCTGAACACGGCGATCGCCGCGACCGAGGGCGTGGCGGCCGTCACGCCACCGCAGCCCAACGAGGCGGGGGACGCGGCGATCATCCAGGTGATCCCGACCACCTCCCCGCAGGACCAAGCCACCACCGATCTGGTGCGGCGGCTCCGCGACGACACGATCCCCGGGGCCACCCCCGAGGGCGCGGTGGTGCATGTCGGCGGCGCCACAGCAACGTTCATCGACCTGTCCGACCGGATCACGAACGCCCTGCCCTGGTTCATCGCAGCGGTGGTGCTGCTGTCCTTCCTGCTGCTGATGGTGGTGTTCCGCTCGGTCCTGGTGCCGCTGAAGGCGGCGGTGCTGAACCTGCTGTCGATCGGCGCCGCGTACGGGGTCGTCGTGGCGATCTTCCAGTGGGGTTGGGGTCGCAGCCTGCTCGGCATCGATCAGTTGATCCCCATCGTGAGCTTCGTGCCCATGATGATGTTCGCGGTGCTGTTCGGGTTGTCGATGGACTATGAGGTCTTCCTGCTGTCGCGCATCCGCGAGGACTATCTGAAGACGGGCAACAACGTCGAGAGCGTGGTCACGGGGATCTCCACCACGGCCCGCGTGATCACCAGCGCGGCGCTCATCATGATCGCGGTGTTCCTGAGCTTCGTGACCCAGCCGGATCCGGTCGCACAGATGTTCGGGATCGGGTTGGCCGTCGCGGTGCTGATCGACGCGACGATCGTGCGGATCGTGCTCGTGCCGGCAACGATGGTGCTCCTTGGCGATGCCAACTGGTGGCTGCCCGGCTGGCTCGACCGCATCCTGCCGAACATGAACCTCGAACTCGCCGACGACCCCGAGGCCGGGGAGCCCGAGGCCGAGCAGGAGGCGCCGGTCCCCGTCGGCTAGCCGATCGGACCGTCAGCACACGTCCTGCAACCGGTCGTGCGGCCACGCACGCAGCGCGAACAGCTGCACCAGTCCGGCTTGGTCGATGGCCGGGGTGCCGTCGTAGGAACCGATGCCGCCACCGGTGAACAGGCCGGTGGCGGGATCGCGCGCGGTGCGCCAGACACGGTCCAGGTAGTGATCGAGCGCGTCATGCAGGCCGGGCACGGCTGAGATCGCGTCGAGCGCCAACAGGTTGCGGAACCACACGGCGTTGAACACCGGTGGATGTCGCCAGGTCCGTTCACCGTCGAAATGCTCCAGGCTCGCTCGGGCGGTGCGCGCCGCATCGTGCAGCGGCGCGTCT
>DATLPI010000053.1:0-5801 GCA_035535815.1 Actinomycetota bacterium
GGTGGCGGCGATCGAGGCCGGTGCCGCCGCCCTGGTCGTCGAGCGATGGCTCGACCTCGACGTGGCCCAGGCGAAGGTTCCCTCGGTCCGCCGCGCGATGGGTCCCGTCTCGGCCCGTGCGTTCGGCGATCCCGCCTCGGCCATGACCATGCTGGGCGTCACCGGCACGAACGGCAAGACGACGACGACCTATCTGGTGGAGGGGATCGTGCGGGCGGCCGGGTTCCGGGCGGGGGTGATCGGCACCACCGGGGCACGCGCCGACGGCCAACCGGTGCCGCTGGTGCGCACCACGCCGGAGGCCCCGGACCTGCACCGGCTCCTGGCCAGGATGCGCGACGCCGGGGTCGAGGTCGTGGCCATGGAGGTGTCCTCACACGCCCTGGATCAGGACCGGGTTGGAGGCGTGCGGTTCGACGCCGTTGCCTTCACGAACCTGTCACAGGACCACCTCGACTACCACCCCTCGATGGCGGCCTACTTCGCGGCGAAGGCCTCGGTGTTCACGCCGGAGCATGCGGTGCGGGGGGTGGTGAACGCCGACGACCCATGGGGACGCCGCCTCCTCGAGCAGCCGGCCATCCCCATGGCGACGTTCGCGATCGATCGCGACGCCGATCTGCGGGCCACCGACGTGGTGGTCACCCGCGAGGGGTTCGAGTTCCGTCTGGGTGACCTCACGATCCGTTCGGACCTGCGCGGGCGGTTCAACGTCTCGAACGTGTTGGCGGCGATGTCGCTCACACGGGCGGCGAACATCCCCGATGCGGTCGCCGCCGGAGGCGTGGAGACCGTCTCGGAGGTGCCCGGCCGGGTCGAGGTCGTGGACGCGGGACAGCGGTCCCTGGTGGTAGTGGACTACGCACACACGCCGGATAGCATCCTGCACGTGCTGCAGGCGGCGCGCCCGTTGACCTCGGGCAGGCTCATCGTCGTGTTCGGTTGCGGGGGGGACCGCGACCGCGCCAAGCGTCCCCTGATGGGGCAAGCAGCCACCGCCAACGCGGATCTGACGATCATCACCAGCGACAACCCGCGCAGCGAAGATCCCCGCGCGATCATCGCCGAGATCGAACCGGGAGCGGTCCTGGGTGGGGGAGAGTTCCGAGTGGAACCCGACCGCCGCGCAGCGATCCGTGCGGCACTCCGCGAGGCGGGCGAGGGCGACACGGTGGTGATCGCCGGCAAGGGCCACGAGGACTATCAGGAGTTGGCCGGTGGCACGGTCCACTTCGACGATCGCGAGGTCGCGCGCGAGGAGCTCATGGCGATCCGGGAGGACGCATGAAGCCTCGCAGGATGTCTCAGGTTGCGCGCGCCGTCGACGGTCTGCACACGGGAGCCGACGCCGAGGTCAGCTCGGTGGTGACCGACTCACGCGCCGCGGGGCCGGGCGCGCTGTTCGTGGCGCTGCCCGGCGAACACACCGACGGCGGCCTGTTCGTGCCGGAGGCGTTCGACAACGGGGCGGCGGGAGCGCTGCTCCGCGACGGTCTGTCAGCGACCGGGCCGGCGGTGTTCGTTCGCTCGCCGGGCGATGCGTTCCTGCAGCTCGCCGCCGACGAGCGACGCACGATGTCGGCCCGGGTCGTGGGCATCACGGGAGCCAACGGCAAGACCTCGACCAAGGACATGGCGGCGGCGGTGTGCGCGATGCGGTTGCGGACCCACGCCAGTCCGGAGTCGTTCAACAACGAGGTGGGTCTGCCGGTGACGCTGCTCGGGGCGGCGGCCGACGCCGAGATCGTGGTCGCGGAGATGGGCGCGCGCCGCAAGGGTGACGTCACGTTGCTGTGCGAGATCGCGCGGCCCGACATCGTCGTGGTCACGAACGTCGGGGTCGCACACCTGGAGATCTTCGGATCGTGGGAGGCGATCGTGGAGGCCTCCGCCGAGCCGGTCGACGCGATCGCGCCCGACGGCATCGCGGTGCTCAACGCCGACGATCCGGTGGTGGCCGGCTTCGCGGGGCGGTCCGCGGGCCGGGTGGTGACCTTCGGCACGACGCCGAACGCCGACGTGCGTGCGGAGGACGTCACGCTCGATCCGGACGGCCTCGCCTCGTTCACGCTCGTCCATGGCCAGGACCGGGTGGCGGTCCGGCTCGCGGTCGCCGGTGCGCACATGGTCTCGAACGCGCTCGCGGCGGCGGCGGTCGGCCTGCAGGTGGGCGTGTCGTTGCAGGATGCGGCGATCGCCCTGGCCGACGCCCGCGTCTCGCACTGGCGTATGGAGACCTTCACCACCGCCGAGGGCGTCCGCGTCGTGAACGACGCCTACAACGCCAACCCCGAGTCGGTGACCGCCGCGCTCAAGACGGCACGGTGGATGGCCGGCGACGCGCGCCTGATCGCCGTCCTCGGCACCATGGCCGAACTCGGCCCGATCACCGACGAGGCGCACGAGCACGTGGGGGAACTCGCGGCTCGGCTCCGCGTCGACCGTTTGATCACCGTGGGCGGGGCCGCGTCGGCCATCGTGACGGCGGGGATCCGTGAAGGGGTGGAGCCCACCCAGGCCGCCGCCTACGACGACCCCGCCGATGCGCTGGCAGACATCCGCGAGCACGCGCGTCCCGGTGACGTCGTGCTGTTCAAGGCCTCCCGCGTCGCGGGCCTGGAAGCCCTGGCGGAGGCGCTGCGGTGAAATCGATCCTGGTGGCCGCCGCCGTCGGCCTCGCCGTGACGTTGCTGGGCACGCCCATCGCGATCCGGGCCTTCCGCGTCTGGGGATGGGGTCAGCGCATCCGCGAGGACGGCCCGCACACCCACTTCGAGAAGATGGGCACGCCCACGATGGGCGGCATCGTGATGTTGATCGCCCTGGCGGTGAGCTACGCCGCCACCCGGTTCACGTCGGGGCGGCCCACCGCCAGCGGACTCGCGCTGGTGTTCGCCGCCGCAGGGTTCGGGCTGGTGGGGTTCGCCGACGACTTCACGAAGGTGCGCCGCCGCCGGTCGTTGGGCCTGTCGAAGTCGCAGAAGTTCCTGGGCACCGCGATCGTCTCGGTGTTGTTCGGCGTGATCGTGGCGCACTACTCCGATTCGAGCGGCACCACCACGAACCTGTCGTTCGTGCGCGACACCGGCCTGCACCTCGGGGTCTTCTTCCTGCTCTGGTGCTTCCTGATGCTGACGGCGTCCTCGAACGCCGTGAACCTCACCGACGGTCTCGACGGGTTGGCGGCGGGCTCGACGACGCTCGTGCTCTCGGCGTACGTCTTCATCGCCTTCTGGCAGTTCCGTCATCCGTGCGGCGGCGTGGGGGTGTCCGATCTCGGCTGCTACGCGGTGAACGCCCGCGCCATGCTGGACACCGCGGTGGTCGCCGCCGGGATGATGGGCGCGGTGGCAGGGTTCCTGTGGTGGAACGCCGCGCCTGCGCGCATCTTCATGGGCGACACGGGCTCCCTGGCGATCGGTGGATTGCTCGGGGCGCTCGCGATCACCACGAACACGCAGCTGCTGTTGGTCATCCTCGGCGGGCTGTTCGTGATCGAGACGATGTCGGTGATCCTGCAGGTGATCTCCTTCCGGGGTTTCCACCGGCGGATCTTCCGCATGTCGCCGATCCATCACCACTTCGAGCTGGCGGGCTGGCCCGAGTTCACGGTGATCGTGCGGTTCTGGATCATCGCGGGGTTGTGCGTCGCGGTGGGGCTCGGTCTGTACTACGCGGACTTCATCGCGCGTGGAGGCCTCGATTGAGCGAGCGTTTCGACGGCGCGCGCGTGCTGGTGGTCGGGGCCGGGGTGGCGGGGCTGGCGGCCGCCACCGCGCTGCAGCGTCAAGGCGCCGATGTCCGCATCACCGAGTCACGTCCGGCCGAGGAGGTCGCGAACCGAGGCGAACTGCGCGCCATGGGGATCCAGGTGCTGGCCGGCGGCCATGAACCCGCACACATGGAAGGCGCCACGCTCGTCGTCACGGGTCCTGGCATCCCCGAGCACGCGCCGGTGCTCGAGTGGGCGCGGGAGCGGGGCGTCCCCGTCTGGGGTGAGATGGAACTCGGTGCCCGGCTGTGCGACGTGCCCTACGTCGCCGTCACCGGCACGAACGGCAAGACGACGGTGACAGGCATGGTCGCGTCCTGCCTCCGCGCCGCGGGGATGGACGCCGTGGCGTGCGGCAACATCGGCCACGCGTTCCCGCTCGCGGCGCTCGAAGAGCACGACGCGCTCGTGGTGGAGTGCTCCTCGTTCCAGCTCCGGCTGCAGACGTCACTGCATCCGAAGGTGAGCGTGCTCCTCAACCTGGCGCCCGATCACCTGGACTGGCACGGTTCGTTCGAGGACTACGCGGCATCGAAGGCCTCGATCTACGCGAACCAGGGGGCGGGCGACGTTCACGTCGGCTCCCTCGACGATCCTCGCGCGGCCGCGATCTCGTCGGCGGCGCCGTGTCCGGTGGTGTGGACCACCACGGGAGATCCAGGCGAGGATGAGGTCGGCATCGTCGACGGTGTCGTCGTCTCCAGGATCGTCGGGACCGAAGGCCCGGTGGGGCCTGTCGAGGCGGACCGAGCGGGGTTCGCGGCCGATGCCGCGGCCGCGGCGGCCGCGGCGCTGTCGTTCGGGGTCGATGCCGCGGCGGTGCGCGCCGGGCTCGCGTCCTTCCAGCCGCAGGCGCACCGGGGAGAGGTGGTCGCCACCGTCGACGGCGTGCCGTTCATCGACAACTCCAAGGCCACGAACGTGCACGCGGCGATGGCGGCGATCGAACGGGTCCAGCACGCGGTGCTGATCGCCGGCGGGCGCGCGAAAGGCGTGGACCTCTCGCCGCTCGCCGAAGCGGCTTCGAACCTGTCGGCGGTCGTCGCGATCGGCGAGGCCGCCCCCGAGCTGCTCGCGCTCTTCGATGGCATCGTGCCGGCATCGGGAGCCGACTCGATCGAAACCGCGACGGCGAGGGCATTCGACCTCGCCCGTGCCGACGGGGGTCCGGTGCTGCTCGCGCCGGCCTGCGCCAGCTGGGATCAGTTCACCGGCTACGCCGAGCGCGGCGATCGGTTCGCGGCCGCGGCGCGTTCGTTGCAGGAGGTGGCCACGCGTGGGGGAGCGTGAGGCGGCCAGGGCCAAGCGGGCCCCGGCGAAACGCGCGCCGGTCAAGCGCGCTCCCGCCAAGCGGGCGCAGCGCAAGCGCGCCACGACGAGCCGAACGACGAAGGGCTCGCAGGCGCATCTCGAGCTGATCCGTGCGCCCGATCCGGAGGCCACGCGGGCCGCCGAGGCGAAGGCGCGCCGCACGAGCATGATCATGCTGCTGATCCCCACCGCGGTGCTCACCGTGCTCGGGCTGATCATGATCCTCAGCGCCGGTTCGATCTCCGCGGTGGAGGGCTACGGGACCAGCTTCTGGTACTTCAACCGGCAGGTCTTCTACGCGGTGGCCGGGCTGATCGCGATGGCGGTGGCGTGGCGCCTGCCCTACACCGCGTGGCAGAAGCTGTGCGTGCCGATGCTGATCGCGATCCTCCCGCTCATGTTGATCGCCCTGCATCCTTCCCAGGGGACCGCGCTGTACGGCGCTTCACGCTGGATCGACCTGGGGCCGATCACCATCCAGCCCGCGGAGTTCCTGAAGCTGGGACTGGTGGCGTTCGCGGCCACCGTGCTCGCCAACAAGTGGCGCAAGATCGACGACCTCAAGCATCTGGTCATGCCGCTCGCGCCGGTGCTCGGCTTCTTCGCGTTGCTGGTCATCATGCAGCGCGACCTGGGAACCACGATCGTGATCTGCGGCTCGGTGTTCGCGTTGATGTTCGTCGCGGGGGTACGGATGCGCTACCTCGCCTGGACCGGA
>DATLPI010000054.1:0-9191 GCA_035535815.1 Actinomycetota bacterium
CTTCTGGACCGAGGTGGGCGAGCGGGCGTTCGGCGGCTGGGGCTCTCCCGCGGTGGAGCGTGCGCGGGCGGCGCACGGTCACGTCGACCGGCACCGGCATCTGCCCCAGTTGCTGTCGGGCAAGGGATCGGAGACGTTCGCCCGGGAGGCGGCCGTGTTCACGCAGGCGCTAGGAGATCTCTATCGAGCCGTCGCGGAAACAGGCGGCGCGCGTGTGGTGGTGGATGCCAGCAAGTACCCCGTCTACGCGGCGATCCTGCGCAGGGTGCCGACCATCGACCTCCATGTCGTGCATCTGATCCGAGACGCCAGGGGCGCGGCCTACTCGTGGTCCAAGGAAGGGGTCGTCAAGCCCGACGCCAGCGGTGACGACACGTTCATGCCCACGTATCGAGCGTCGAGGGCCAGCGCCGAGTGGCTGTTCTACAACACGGGGTTCGATGCGTTGAAGGCGATGCGGACCCCGACGATGCGCCTGTACTACGAGTCGTTCGTCCGGGACCCCCGAGGGACGGTCGCGAGGGTTGCGCGCTTCGCCGGCCTGACAGCCGACGAGGAGACCCTGTCCTACATCCACGGTCCGACGGTTCGGCTGGGTGGTCCCGAACACGCGCTCGGCGGCAACCCTGCACGGTTCGCGGATCGGGACATGCTCACCCTGCGTGCGGACCAGGCGTGGCGGAAGCGGATGGCCCCGGGCCAACGCCGGACGGTCACGGCGCTGACGTCGCCCTTCCTGGTGCGCTACGGGTACCTGGGACGTCATGGCCGCTGACGGCGGATCTGCGCCGCCGGACGTCTCCGTGGTGATCCCGTCCCACCGGGGTGGAGCGCCGCTGCGACGCGCCGTCCGAACCGTGCTCGAGCAGCGGTACCCGGGGGCGATCGAGGCGGTCGTGGTCTTCGACGCGTGCGAGCCCACCGAGCTCGGGATCGACGCGAGCCAGGGCTCGTGGGTGGCCTTCATCGACGACGACGACGCGTGGCTGGCCGGCAAGCTCACGCGTCAGCTCGACGAGCTGGAGCGAACCGGCGCCGGGGTGGCCACCTGTGGGGTGCGCTACGTCGCGGACGGTCGCTATCGGGACCAGATCCCCGGGGTGCAGGCCGACATGCAACGCGCGATCGTGGCCGGTGGCACCTTCGTCCCCCTGCAGACCATGGTCGTGCGTCGCGAACATCTGGATCGAGCGGGTCCGTTCGACGAGGACATGTGGGTGGGCGAGGACACCGATCTCGTGCTCCGGCTCGCCGGACTCACGACGTTCTGCGGGATCGGCGAGCCCTTGATCGTCATGGAACGCGGTCACACCGATCGCCTCTCCCTCGACTACGAGCGGCATCTGGAGGGGTTCCGGCGTCTGGCGGCCAAGCATCACGACCTGTTCGACCGATGGCCGGCCGGGCGCGCCCGCCGGTACTGGCGGCTCGCCGGCTTGGCGCTGCGCTCGGGAGACCGGCCCGCGGCGCGTGAGTGGGCCCGCCGCGCGGTGCGTCTGGACCCCACGAGCGTAAAGAACGTGGGGATGACGGCCGCGGCCTACCTGGCCCCGCGCTCGGTGTTCGATCGGGCGTTCGACGCGTATCAGACGGTCGGGTGGAAACCGATCGCCGCCGACGTCGACGTCGGCCCGCTCGTCTGACTCACGGCTTGGCGGTGGTGCCCTTGGCTCCAACGCCCTTGCGGAACGCACGCTCCTTGCCGTCCCCGTGCGTCAGCCGGTAACGGCTGACCTTGAGGAGCACGGCCTCGATCGCGATGAAGACCGCCGCGACGATCCCGATGATCACGAGGACGATCTTCATGGCTCGAACCCGTACCGGCGGAGCATGGGATAGGTGAGCGCGGTGACGAGCATGCGCTGACGGGGATCCATCTTCTCGCGCCACGCCTCGTCGGCACGGATCGGGACCTCGCCGGTCATGAAGCGCATCGGGTTCCCGGCCACCGTGTGGTCGGTCCCGAGGTCGATCACCGGGCCGTCGCGGAACGCCGCATCGGCGGCCGTGAGCGGATGACCCATCAGCGCCGTGATGCGGCCGAGCTCGCGCCGAGGCTCACGCACGAAGTCTTCGTAGGTGACTCGGATCGTCGGCACGTGGCGGCCCAGCGAGCCGAAGACGGCGTTCGTAGTGGTCCAGCGGAGGGCGGCCTCCGGGGGCGAGTACGTCGGCATCATCACCTCGCGGTCGGTGATCTCCGGGCGCACGACCTGTTTCGTGGATGAGTGGGCCACGCCTCTGGCGTCGCGCACCAGGTGGGCCACGCGCACGTCGAGCCCGGTCGAGCGGCGAACGATCAACGCGTGGAGCGGCGACATCGACGAGTCGATCACGACGTCACCCTCGGCAGCCTCCAGGATCGCGGGGTAGACCCGCTCGAGGTAGGACAGGTATCGGGCGACCTTGCGCTCGAAGGGCGAGGTCGGCGGGCCCACCCGGAGCAACCGTGGCAATGCGCGAGGCTGGTCGACCTCCTCGCGAAGGGCGAGCACCTCGTCCAGGTCGATGTGGTCCCATCCACCGAACGCGAGGTGGCCCACCCTGCCCCAGAAAGGACAACCGCGCAGGGGCAGGCCGCAGCCGCATCGTTCGTCGTCGCGCAGGCCCCGATCCCACAGGTAGCGGATCTCACCGCACGAGACGAACCCATCGACCTGGCCCAACGAACGGTCGACCAGGGTGCTGCCGCTGCGTGCCTGGCCGCCGAGCAGCAGCACCTTGGGGCGTTCGACAGGTGAGGCGACGCTCGTGTCGGGCGCGCGCTCCGGCATCTCTTCGGGCGTCATCTGGTATGGATTATCGGCCCCGGTTGCCGCGGGCGACAAGGACGGAAGGAGCGACACGTGTCCTCGGGCGCACCGCATCCCCCCCGCGACGACGCGGACGCCATGCGCTGGGTCGCGAATGTGCTGCTGGGCGAACTCGCCGATGACCCCGACATCGTCGTCGGGCCGAAGGCGCCGAGCGGCCATCGTGTGCTGTGGACCTTCTCGATGCTGCCCGGGGGCGATGACCCGTACGTGCTGATCCCGGCCGATGCGCCCCGCGCCGCGGCCGCGGCCGTCCACGGGCTCGGGAACCCGTTGCGATCCCGCGATCGGGCGGTGGAGACGGCGGCAGGGCTGGCGATGCGTGCCCGGGTCGGCCCCCGGTTCGCCCCGTCGCTGGTCGTGAGCGCGCCGGGCCCGGTGGCGCGCCATCGCACGCTTCCCGGCCATCTGGCCACGGTCCTGGGCCGTGACGACGCCGTCTGCGCGGTCATCCTCGGCCGGCGCCGGCCCAACCGGAAACCGGTCCTGAAGATGCTGGGTCCCGACGGCGAGGTCCTCGCCTACGCGAAGGTGGGCTGGAACGACCTCACGGCGAACCTGGTGCGTGCCGAGGCCGACGCGATGGCGCGGATCGCGGCTGCAGCCCCTCGCACGTTCCGCCTCCCGAGGGTGCTCGTATCCGGCCCCTGGGCCGGACTCGAGTTGCTGGTCACCGCTCCGGCCCCGGCGGCCGGACGGGGCGATGGGCCGCCGCTCCGGATGCCAGGCGATGCCACCCGCGAGATCGCCGCCATCCACGGGGTCGAGCACGGGACGTTCGCCGGCAGCGCCTACCGGGCAGGTCTCATGTCCCGGCTCGAGGACGGCGAGCCCGACGACACCACCGCCCTCCTGCACCGGGTGCTCGAATCGCTCGACGAGGCGTGGGGACAGGAGATCCCCTTCGGCTCCTGGCACGGGGATTGGATGCCCTGGAACCTCTTGCGCTCGGGCACCGACCTTTGGGTGTGGGACTGGGAGCGGGCGGCTTCAGGGGTGCCGGTCGGGCTGGATGCCGCCCACTTCCGGTTCGACATCGAATCGAAGATCAGGGGGCGGTCGCCTGAGGAGGCCGCGGCCTCGTCGGCGGCATGGACAGAGGTGGTGGGACCCGATCTGGGCGCGCGACCCGGTTCCGGGCGGGCGCTCGCCGTGGCGAACCTCCTGGAGATGTGTCTGCGCTTCCGCGAGGGACGGCAGGCGGGCATGGAGGCCAAGGATGTCGCCTACGTTCGGGCGGTGCGTTCGCTGATCTCCGATGGCGTCGGAGGGGCCGGCGCATGAGGAAGCAGGCCATCAAGGGGCTGGAGCGGTACCTGGAGGCCACCAGCGGACTGCGCATGATGCCCGATTTCCTGATCGTGGGCACCCAGCGGGGTGGAACGACATCGCTGTATCGATACCTCGCCGAGCATCCGAGCATGGCGCCCACGTTGGTGTCGAAGGGTGTGCGGTACTTCGACGCGGAGTATGCGCGCGGCACCCCCTGGTACCGCGGCCACTTCCCGCTTCGTTCCTACGCGTGGATGCATCGAACGGTGCGTCACACGCCGCTGATCACGGGCGAAGGAAGCCCCTACTACCTGTTCCATCCGCTCGCTGCGGAGCGGGCCGCCGCGACGGTGCCCGACGTCAAGGTGATCGCCATGCTCCGCAATCCCGTGAGCCGCGCCTACTCGCACTATCAGCACGAGGTCGACGGCGGGTTCGAGGACCTGAGCAGCTTCGAGGCCGCGATCGACGCCGAACCCGAACGGCTCCGGGGCGAGGCCGAGAGGCTGGTCGCGGAGCCCGGCACCACGAGCTATGCGCACCGTCACTTCTCCTACCTGGCGCGGGGTCGCTATGCCGAGCAACTGGAGGTGTGGTTCCGCTTCTTCCCGCGGGAGCAGATGCATGTGCTGCGGAGCGAGGATCTCTTCGGCGACCCCGAGACCGTCTATGGCGAGGTCCTCGAGTTCCTGGGACTCCCGCCGCATTCACTGCGGGATTACAAGCCCTACAACGCGCACAAGGCCCCGAAGGGCATGAGCCCGGAGACGCGTGAGCGCCTCGAGTCGTATTTCGCCGAGCCGAACGAACGGCTCGCCGATCTCATCGGCGAACGTTTCACCTGGTCGTTCGAAGGGTAAGAGCCCAGCTTCCGGTGGAAGGAAGACCATGGGACTTAGTTCTTTCGGCCGATTCCGGACTCACCCCCTCTCCCTACACTCTGCGCTACCGGTGGAGCAACGCGATGGGGCGCACGCGATGAGCGGATCCGGCCTTCCCCCGACCCTTCATGATGAGGGGTCACCAGGGACCACGGCCGGTTCCTTCGACGTGGATCAAGCGGAGCGATACCGAGCGCTCATGGCGGCACCCGCGCCGGTGGACGATCACCAGGTCGACCCCCGTGTGCGGAGTGCCGGCGAGCGGATGTCCTCCCGGGTCCGCCACCACTATCGCTGGGTCCAGTTGTCGATGGCGTTCACGGACGTGGCGTCGGTCGTGGCAGCCTTCGCGTTCGCGATGCTGGCGCACGATCGGGTCATGCGCACCCACATCGACGTGTGGATGTTGCTGTTGATCGCGCCGGTGCTGGTCATCGGGATCTTCTCGGCGTTCCGCCTGTATTCGGTGCAGCGCATCGCCGCCGCCGAGGAGTTCCGCCGGCTGGTCCTGGCGGTGACCCTCATCGTGACGATGGCGGTCACGTTCTCCTTCTGGTCGAAGGCGTCGTTCTCCCGGCTGTGGATCGCCGGGTCCTGGCTCTTCTCGTTGATCCTGGTGTTGGCGACGCGCTATCAGTGGCGGAGCTACGTCCGGCGCCAGCGGGAACGCGGTGTCCTGGCGCTGCGCACGCTGATCGTGGGCGCCAACGCCGAAGCCGGACGGGTCGCCACCGAGATGCGCCGGGGCGATCTGGGCTTCGTGCCCCTCGGCTACGTGTGCGCCGACGGGTGGGGCCGCCCCACCACCGACATCCCCATGCTCGGCCACATCGACGACCTCAGCGAGTTGATCCGCCAAACCGATGCCGATTGCCTGTTCGTGGCGGCGAGCGCCATCCACCCGGAGCACATGGTGCAGGTATCCAAGACGGCACGCCGCGACGGTGTGGAGGTGCGGATCACCGCGAACGTTCAGGAGATCCTGTCCACGCGGGTGGCGGCTCAGCCGTTGGGGAGCCTCATGGCGTTCTCGCTGAGGCCGGTGAGGCTGACCGGGGTACAGGCGCTCGCCAAGCGCACCTTCGACATCGGCCTGACCGCCATCGGGATGGTGATCGGCCTGCCGTTGTTCGCCGCGGTGGCCCTGGCGGTCAAGCTGTCGTCCCGGGGTCCGGTGTTCTTCCGTCAGGAGCGCGTGGGCTACCACGGCCGCCCGTTCACGATGCTGAAGTTCCGCACGATGGTGGTGGACGCCGAAGCGATGCTCGACGGGTTGATGGAGCAGAACGAGGCGACCGGGCCGTTGTTCAAGATCAAACGCGACCCGCGCGTGACGCCAGTGGGCCGGTTCCTGCGCAAGTGGAGCATGGACGAGCTCCCACAGCTGTGGAACGTGCTGGTGGGCGACATGAGCCTGGTGGGACCGCGTCCGCCGCTCGCTCGCGAGGTGGCGCAGTACGAGGACTGGATGATGTCGAGGTTGGAGGTTCGGCCCGGCCTCACGGGTCTGTGGCAGGTCAGTGGGCGGAGTGACCTCCCGTTCGATGACTACGTGCGGCTCGACCTGTTCTACATCGAGAACTGGTCGCTGGCCTACGACCTGTTCATCATCGCCAAGTCGGTGCCCATGCTCGTGACCGGCCGCGGCGCGAGCTAGCCACCGCTAGCGGCGCTCTGTCCAGAAGACGTCGGTCCGGTAGGGCAGCACCACTTCGGCCTCGCCCGCCAGCAGCGTCCTCACCTCGGCTTCGACCGCGGCCCGGTGCGCCTCGTCGAGGGTCGCGATGAAGCTCACCGACACCACCCGGTCCACCAGTTGGTCCGCCGAGACACGCTGGTCGTTGCCGAAGTCCCGGTGGGCCAGTGGGGTGAACCGGTCCGAGGGTTCGAAGGCCTGCTGCCAGGCGCCCGTGCGATGGGTGGGGGTGTCGCCGCGGTAAGGCTCCCAGACACGTTCGAGGGCCGCCTGCACCCGATCGCGTTCGTCGCGGACGTTGAATACCACCGCCAGCCGGCCGCCGGGGCGGAGCACCCGGGCCAGTTCCGCGACCGCGCGCGGTCCGTCGAACCAGTGGAAGGCTTGTGCCACCACGACGCCGTCCACGCTCGCATCGTCCAGCGGGAGCGATTCGGCGGTGCCGTCGGCGACCAGTACATCCGGTAACGACCGCGACAACACCTCACGCATCCCGGCCACGGGTTCGATCGCGAGGAGCTCGGCGCCGGTGGGCACGAGCTCGCGCGTGAGCTTCCCCGTGCCGGCCGCCAGGTCGACGACCGTGGCGCCGGGGCCGATCCCCAGGGTCTCGATCACGAACGCGATCGCGTCGGCGGGATAGCCCGGGCGGCCGCGGTCGTAGGCGTCGGCCTGCCGATCGAACCCGCGCGCGGCCGCGTGATGGACGTCGCTCACGCCACGACCGGCGCGCGGCCGGAGGCGAAGGCGTGATCGACCTCGGCGGGCGCGGGCTCGTACGCGAGCTCGAAGATGTCGGCGAGATGGCGACGTACGAGCGGGCGCATCTCGGCCACCGTGACCTCCCGTCCCGTGATCGCCGACAGGGACGTGACGCCGTTGTCGGGCAGTCCGCACGCCACGATGCCTCCGAACCAGGACAGGTCGGTGTCGCAGTTGATCGCGAACCCGTGGAGCGTCACCCGCGTCCGCATCAGCCGCACCCCGATCGCGCACACCTTGTCGTCGCCGGCGAACACGCCGGTCTGCACGTCATCGCGACGATCGAGCTCCACGCCGATGTCGGCGCCCGAACGGATCACGGCCTCCTCGAGCTTCCGCAGGTACCGCGCGGCATCCGGCGTGGCGCCGAGGTCGATGATCGGATAGCCGACGAGCTGGCCGGGTCCGTGGAACGTGAAGGAACCCCCGCGATCGATGTGGTGGACCTCGGCGCCGTAGGCAACGGCTTCGTCCTCACTCCACACCAGGTGCTCGGGCTTGGAGCGCCGACCCGCGGTGAACACCGGCGGGTGCTCCAGCAGGATCAGTGCATCGGGCACCGCGCCGTCGAGCCGCCGCTGCGCCAGGTCGTGCATCGCATCGTTGGCCGTCGCATACGGCACCGGCCCGGCGGGTTCGATGAGCCACGTGGGGCGCGTCATGGCCGGTCGATCAGACCCCGAGGTCCTCGGCGAAGTCCCAGCTCTCGAGGTTCTGCTTGACGCGGGCCAGGAACCGGGTCGCGAGTTCGCCGTCGATGACCCGGTGATCCCACGACATCGACAGGTACACCATCGATCGGATCGCGATCGCGTCGTCGATCACGACCGGCCGCTTCTGGATCGAGTCGAGCGAGAGGATCCCGGCGTTGGGTTGGTTGATGATCGGCACGCTCAGCAGGGATCCGTACGGACCCGGGTTCGTGATCGTGAACGTGGCGCCGGTGACCTCGTCGGGCTTGAGTTGGTGCGAACGCGCGCGCGCCGCCAGGTCGGCGATGGCTCGCGCGATCCCGGGGACGTTCATCGCGTCGACGTTCCTCACCACCGGCACGATCAGTCCCTGGTCGTAGCTCACGGCGATCCCCATGTTCACGAACTTACGGACGACGAGTTCGTCTCCCCGCAGCTCGGCGTTGACCATCGGGAATGACAACAGCGCCTCCGACACCGCACGCGTGACCATGGGCAGGTAGGTGAGCTTGACGCCGTAGCGGTCGAAGAACGACTCCTTGACGCGCTCGCGGAGCTTCACGAGGTGATCGACGTTGACCTCGACCATGGTCCAGGCCCGGGCGGAGGTGGCGAGCGAGGCGACCATGTGCTCGCCGATCGCCTTGCGGATGTGCGTGAGCGGCAC
This sequence comes from Actinomycetota bacterium, assembly GCA_035535815.1. Classification (GTDB taxonomy): domain Bacteria; phylum Actinomycetota; class UBA4738; order UBA4738; family HRBIN12; genus JAOUEA01. Next base: position 8,784 of record DATLPI010000054.1, read on the forward strand.
GATCTCTTCGCCTTGGCCCGGCGTCGATGGCGCGGACGGTGTAACCGGGGTCACGCCTGGGGCCGGCTGCGGCGCCGCCCCGGTACCGGTGGGGCCGGCGGCGATGGCGGCTTCGACGTCGTGTTTCGTGATGCGGCCGCCGGTACCGGTGCCGGCGATCGACGACAGATCCAGGTCGTGTTCGGCGGCGAGTTTGCGGACCAACGGCGAGAGGATCTGGGAGCGAGGACCTCGGTCCTGCATCGCCGGAGCCGTCGTGGCTGCGGCCGCCGCCGGTGCTGCAGGCTGAGCGGCTTGAGCCGTGGGGGTCGGCTCGGAGGCGGCGACCGCGGGAACCTCGGCTGCGAGGTCCTCCTCGGAGGCGGACTCGCCGCCGCCTGACTCGCCGCCGGCTGCCTCGTCGGCGGC
>DATLPI010000055.1:0-2462 GCA_035535815.1 Actinomycetota bacterium
GCCTTCCATGTTCCCCTGCGGATGCTACGCACCGGCGGAACCTGATACATCATCCGATCCGGGTGATCACGACCCTTCTTGCCGTCTCCTCACAGCTGGCTCCGGCGCGGAGCCAGATGGCGTTCACCCTCGGATTCCACATCATCCTTGCCTCCTTCGGCGTCGCCTTCCCCGCGATGATGCTGATCGCCAACTATCGGGGCCTGCGTCACGACGACCCCGTTGCGCTCGAGCTGGCGCAGCGCTGGTCGAAGGTCGCGGCCGTGCTCTTCGCCGTGGGGGCCGTCACCGGCACCGTGCTGTCGTTCGAGTTCGGCCTTCTGTGGCCGGAGTTCACCGGCCGCTTCGGGGACGTGTTCGGGGTCGGATTCGCGATCGAGGGCATCTTCTTCTTCACGGAGGCGATTTTCATCGCGATCTACATCTACGGCTGGAAGCGCCTCTCCGGGTGGGCCCACTTCTGGACTGGCGTGCCGGTGGTGATCTCCGGGATCGGCGGCGCCTTCTCGGTCGTCGCCGTCAACTCGTGGATGAACCAGCCCGATGGGTTCAGGATCGCCTCGAACGGGCAGGTCACCGACGTCGCCCCGCTCGACGCGATCTTCAACCGGGCAACGGGCTACGAGGTCCCGCACATGATCCTCGCCGCATACCTGGTCACAGGGTTCCTGATCGCGTCGGTATACGCGGTGGGGATGCTGCGGGGGCGGCGGGACCGCCACCACCGTCTGGGGATGTTGATCCAGCTGACGGTGGCCGCGATCGCGACGCCCATCCAGTTCGCCGTCGGCGATACCGCAGCCCGCGCGATCGCGGACGATCAGCCGGTCAAGTTCGCGGCCATGGAGTGCGTCCAGAAGACCTCGACGGACGTGACCGAGTACCTCGGTGGCCGCTGTACGTCGTCCGGCGTCAAGGGAGGGATCGGGATCCCCGGCTTCGACTCGTTCCTCGTCGGCTTCAGCACGGACACCAAGGTCACCGGGCTCGACTCGGTGCCCGCGAACGATCGCCCGCCCGCGAACACGATGCTCCATTGGGCCTTCGACGCGATGGTGGGCATCTGCTCGGTGCTCATCTTGCTGGGGCTGTGGCTCGGCTGGGCCTGGTGGCGCCGGCGTGATATCCCGCAGAGCCCGTGGTTCCTGCGGGCTACGGCGGCGTCAGGCGTGGCCGCGGTGGTGGCCCTCGAATGCGGCTGGATCGTGACCGAGGTCGGCCGCCAGCCGTGGGTCGTCTACAACGTCATGCGGACCAAGGACGCGGTCACGGGAGCCAGCGGGGTCTGGGTCACGTTCTCGGCCGTGCTGGTCCTCTACACGGCGCTGGGGATCGCGACGGTGCTGATCCTGCGGTCGATGGCGCACCGGTGGCGAACAGCCGAGATCGGAGAGGCCGAGGTGCCCTACGGGCCCAGCGAGCCCGCCCCGCCGCACGAGCCCGCCCCGCCCCCCGGGAGCGCCGGATGAGCACCGCCGACGCCGTCGCGGGCGTGCTGTGGATCGGCGCGACGCTCTATGCCGTGTTCGGCGGTGCCGACTTCGGCGCCGGCCTCTGGTCGCTGCTAGCGGGCCAGGGGGAGCGCCCGGAGCGGGCGCGGACTCTCGTGGACTGGGCGATCGGCCCGGTTTGGGAGGCGAATCACGTCTGGCTGATCTTCGTGCTGGTGGTGCTGTGGACGGGGTTCTCGGTGGCCTTCTCGTCGATCATGTCGACGCTGTTCATCCCTCTCAGCCTGGCGGCGCTTGGGATCGTGCTGCGGGGCTCGGGGTTCGCCTTCCACAAGCTCGCGCGCCAGGTCCGGTATCAACGACTCGCCGAGTTGCTGTTCGGCATCTCCTCGCTGCTCACACCGTTCTTCATGGGGACCGTGGTCGGCGCGATCGCTTCCGGGCGAGTCCCGGTCGGCAACGCGACGGGGGACGCCGTGACCAGTTGGCTCAACGTCGTTTCCCTGCTCACCGGGGCGCTCTTCGTTGCCACAGGGGCCTACCTGTCGGCGGTGTTCCTGGTCAGCGACGCCCGTCGCGCCGGGGACCCGGACCTCGAACGCTACTTCGGGGCTCGTGCGCTGATCGCGGCGCTGGTGACAGGAGCGATCGCGCTGGCGGGGATCTTCGTTTACCGGGCCGACGCCCGCTTCATCTACGACGGCCTGACCAGTGAGGGCCTGCCGCTGGTGATCCTCTCTGCGCTCTGCGGCCTTGGAGTGGTGGCGTTGCTGCGGCGGGGCGCGGAGCGCGGGGCACGCCCACTCGCCGTGGGGGCCGTGGTGGCGGTGATCTGGGGTTGGGGGGTCGCGCAGTACCCGTACCTCCTTCCTCAGACGCTGACCATCAAGGACGGCGCCGGGGCAGGCGGGAGCCTCACGGCACTGCTGGTCGTGTTCGGCGTTGCAATCGTGGTGGTGCTGCCCGCGCTTGGGTTCCTCTACACCCTGGCCCAGCGCAGCGTGCTCGACG
>DATLPI010000056.1:0-62803 GCA_035535815.1 Actinomycetota bacterium
ACCCCGGGCTTCTGCTCCTTCAGATACCGGGCGGCCCCGCTGATGGTGCCGCCGGTCCCCACCGAGACCACCAGGACGTCGATCTCCCCGTCCGTCTGCTCCCAGATCTCGGGCCCGGTGGTCTCGAGGTGGACCTTTGGGTTTTCCTGATTGAAGTACTGGTTGGGCTGGAAGGCACCGGGGATCTCCTCGGTGAGCCGGTCGGCCACCCGGTAGTAACTCTCGGGCGAATCAGGAGCCACCGCCGTGGGCGTGATGATCACCTCGGCCCCGTAGGCGCGCAGCAGCGCGATCTTCTCCTGACTCATCTTGTCGGGCATCACGAAGATGCACTTGTAGCCCCTGATCGCCGCGGCGATCGCGAGACCGTGCCCGGTGTTGCCGCTGGTGGGCTCCACGATCGTTCCGCCCGGCCTCAGCGTGCCTGCGCGCTCGGCGGCTTCGATCATGCGGATCCCGATCCGGTCCTTGACCGAACCGCCCGGATTCAGCATCTCGACCTTGGCCAGGACCGTGGCCTCCACGCCTCGGGTCACCGAATGGAGGCGGACGAGCGGCGTGTCGCCCATCGCGTCCAGGAACGTGTCGAGCACCTGCATCGTGGACCGAGCCCCCTTCGCCGCATGCGGTCGGGGCCTATGGTGCCACGCCCGGACCGGTCCGTCCCGCCCGCCACCGCGTTCGGGGGCGTGCGGCAAAGAACAGATCGCTACCCGGACACGCTTCACCTTCGGGACTAAAGTGCCGATTCGTGACCCAAGCGATTCGCGAGGGGACACGGGGGATACGTGACCGAGCAGATGGACCGAGCACAGGTGCGGGTGTGAGCGAGGCCGAAGGATTGAGCGTGGACCCGACCGCCGATGCCGGGGGTGGCGAGAGCCTCCTGGTGGTCGACGACGATCCGTTCATCGCGCGCCTGCTGGAGATCGAGTTGCGGGCCGCGGGCTACGACGTGCGCGTGGCCTCCGATGGATCGCTCGCGCTGAGCGCCGCCCAGGAGCGCTGTCCCGACCTCGTGCTCGCTGACGTGATGATGCCCAACATGGACGGGTTCGAACTCACCCGCCGCCTGCGTCAGGACCCCCGCACCGCGTCGGTCTCGATCATCATGCTGACGGCACGCGGCCTCTCAGCCGACAAGCTGGAAGGCTTCGCGATCGGCGCCGACGACTACATCGTCAAGCCCTTCGACACACCCGAGCTCCTGGCCCGGATCCGCGGCGTGCTCCGTCGATCGCGCGACATGCGCGCGCAGTCGCCCCTCACGGGCCTGCCCGGCAACGTCCGGATCGAAGAGGAGATCGATGGCCGGGTGGACCAGGGGATCCCGTTCGCGATCCTGTACGCCGACCTCGATCACTTCAAGGCGTTCAACGACCACTACGGGTTCATGCGCGGCGACCAGGTGATCCAGTCGAGCGCTCGCCTCTTCGAGGAGGTCTCGAGCGACGAGACCGGCGGGGCCGCGTTCGTGGGCCATGTCGGCGGCGACGACTTCGTGGTCGTGGTCGATCCCGGAAAGGCCGAGGCCGTGGCGCAGGCGATCGTGGAGCGGTTCGACCGAGAGGCCCCAGGCTTGTACGACCCCGACGACCGTGACCGGGGCTACATCGAGGTGACGAACCGTCGCGGTGAGCTGCAGCGCTTCCCCGTCCTAACGGTTTCGATCGGGGTCGCTTCCACCGACAAGCGGGCCTTCCAGCACTACGCCGAGGCGGTGGCCGTGGCGACCGAGATGAAGCAGTTCACGAAGGGTTCCACCGGCTCGTCCTGGGCGATGGACCGACGCACCGGCTAGAAGGTGCGATGGACCGACGCACCGGCTAGTCCAGTGGAGCGGGTTCGGCCAGGTAGAAGCCCTGACCGAAGCGAACGCCCAAGGTCGCGAGCGTCTCGAGTTCCTCCACCGTTTCGATGCCCTCGGCCACCATCACGATGTCCATCTCCTCGGTGAACGAGATCAGGGCCGCCGCCAGGGCTCGCTTCGCGCGATCGGCGTCGATCCCCCGGGTGAGGCTCATGTCCATCTTCACGATGTCGGGGGTGATCTGCAGCGTGTGGCGCATGCTGGCGAACCCCGCGCCGGCATCGTCGATCGCGATGCGGGCGCCCATCTCGCGCAGGGGAGCGAGCGCCGTCACCAAGGCGACGTAGTCCTCGACGGCCTCGTGTTCGGTGATCTCCAGCACGACCCGGCCGGCGTCCGATCCCAGCAGGCGTGCCAGTTGGGAGGAGGTGGCCGCGTGGTGCGAGCAGTTCACCGCCAGGTAGGCGCCCTCGGGCACCCGGTCCAGCTCGCGCAGCGCCTGGGCGATCGTGGTCAGCTCCAGCTGCACGCCCAACGCCAGGTGGACGGCCTCGGCGAACCATTCGTTCGGTGGTCGCAACGGGAGCGAACGGAACCGGGCCAACGCCTCGACCCCGACGGTGCTCCGGGTCGAGAGCTCGACGATGGGCTGGAACACCATGGACAGGCCCTCGCCCGCCACGAACCGCTCGATCTCGCCGCGCCGGGCATCGCGCTCCTCGCGAGCCGCTTCCTCACGTCGGAGCTGCTGGGTGAGCTCGTGCACGATGCCGGCGATCACCTCCGATGACAGGCTGGCGCCCCCGGCCATGACCTTCTGGATCGAACCCAGGATCTCCTCCCCGGCGGTCCCCTTCACCAGGTAGCCAACGGCGCCGGCGCGCAGCATCTCCAGGACGGTGGGACGGTCCTCGAAGGCGGAGAGCGCGATCACCCGGGTGTCGGGAGACACGCGCATGATCTCCCGCGCCGCTCGCGGTCCGCCGCCGGCGGGCATCTTCACGTCGACCAGGGCCACGTCGGGATGCTCGTCCACGGCGAGCTGGATCGCTTCGTCGGCATCGCCTGCGCTGCCGATAAGCACCACCTCGTCGTCGTGGGCCAGGAGGTCGGCGAGGGCGACGCGCAGGGCGGGTTCATCGTCAGCGATGAGGACACGGATCGGGTCGGCGCCCAGGCTGCTGGCACCACCCGGCGCGTAGGGGGAAGTTCCGACGGCCATCGGGGGGACGCTACCCGGCAGCAACCCCCTGCTCAAGCACATGAGCCGTTTCTCCACAGGCTCGTTCTCGAACCGCCTCTCGGGCGCTCGGCGGGTAGCATCGGCCGGACGGGGGAGGGGATCGATGAGCCACCGCGACATCAGGGCACCGCGCGGCACCGAGCTGTCGTGCCGTTCGTGGCCGCAGGAAGCGGCGATGCGGATGCTCATGAACAACCTCGACCCCGAGGTGGCCGAGCGTCCCGAGGACCTGGTCGTCTACGGCGGCACCGGACGCGCCGCCCGCAGCTGGGAGGCCTACGAGGCCATCGTTCGCACGCTGCGGACCCTGGGCGACGACGAGACCCTGTTGGTGCAATCGGGCAAGCCGGTCGCGGTGTTCCGCACGCACGACCTCGCCCCGAGGGTCCTGATCTCCAACTCCATGCTGGTCCCGAAGTGGGCCGACTGGGAGACGTTCCGCGCGCTGGAGGCGCAGGGCCTCACGATGTACGGGCAGATGACCGCGGGCTCGTGGATCTACATCGGCACCCAGGGCATCCTGCAGGGCACGTACGAAACCCTCGCCGAATGCGCGCACCAGCACTTCGGTGGTTCGCTCGCCGGCACGATCACGTTGACCGGCGGGCTCGGCGGCATGGGCGGGGCGCAGCCACTGGCGGTGACGATGAACGGGGGCGTGGCGCTCTGCGTCGACGTCGATCCCGCGCGGATCGAGCGACGGATCCAGACGCGCTACCTCGACCGCATGACCGCCGATCTGGACGAGGCCGTGACCTGGGCCGAAGCGGCGAAGGCCTCACGCGAAGCGGTCTCGATCGGGGTGGTCGGCAACACCGCCGAGGTCTTCCCCGCGTTGCTCGGACGAGGGTTCGGCGCCGACGTCGTCACCGACCAGACCAGCGCACACGACCCGCTCGGCGGCTACGTGCCCGAGGGGTTGTCGTTGCCCGAGGCCGATGCGCTCCGACGCGAGCCCGATGACTACGTCCATCGCTCCTACGAGTCGATGGCCCACCAGGTGGACGCCATGGTGGGTTTCGCCGAGGCGGGCTCCGTGGTCTTCGACTACGGCAACAACCTGCGGGCCGGGGCGGTGGAAGGTGGGCTCGACCGCGACCGGGCGTATTCGTTCCCGGGGTTCGTGCCGGCCTTCGTGCGACCGCTCTTCTGCGAAGGCAAGGGTCCGTTCCGTTGGGCGGCACTCAGCGGCGATCCGGCCGACATCGCGGCGACCGACCGTGCGGTGGCCGAACTCTTCCCGGACAACGACCGCCTGCACCGTTGGCTCCGGATGGCCGCCGAGCGGGTCGCCTTCCAAGGGCTGCCCGCACGGATCTGTTGGCTCGGCTACGGTGAGCGGGATCGTGCCGGGGAACGCTTCAACGAGATGGTGGCCTCGGGCGAAGTGTCGGCGCCGATCGTGATCGGGCGCGATCATCTGGACGCCGGCAGCGTCGCCAGCCCCAACCGCGAGACCGAGGCGATGCTGGACGGGTCCGATGCGATCGCCGACTGGCCGATCCTCAACGCCTTGATCAACACGGCCGCGGGTGCGCACTGGGTGAGCGTGCACCACGGGGGTGGCGTGGGGATCGGGTACTCGATCCACGCGGGCATGGTGGTGGTGGCCGACGGCACCGCGAACGCCGGTGAGCGACTCGCACGGGTGCTGCGATCCGACCCCGGCATGGGTGTGGTTCGCCACGTCGACGCCGGGTACGACCGCGCGATCGACGTCGCGCACGAGCGAGGCGTCCGCGTGCCCATGGAGGAGTCATGACCGAACGCCACATCGTCGCGATGGGTGGAGGGCAGTGGCCCTCGGACCCGATCTATCCGTTCCTGTTCGCGCTGGCCGGCGCGGCCAAACCCAAGGTGCTCTACGTCCCCACGGCCACCGGTGACAACGATCGCGGCGTTGCGATGTTCTACCGCTCCTTCCCCGCGCATTCGTTCGAGCCGAGCGATCTCGGGCTGTTCGCGCGAACCGTCGAGGACCTGCGCTCGTTCGTGCTGGACCAGGATGTGATCCTTGTGGCGGGCGGCAACACGCTGAACATGCTGGCGATCTGGCGCGGCCACGGCCTCGACACGATCCTCCGCGAGGCCTGGGAAGCGGGAGTGATCATGGCTGGAGGCAGCGCCGGGGCCAACTGCTGGTTCGAGGCCAGCACCACCGACTCCTACCTGATCGGCAACGCCGATCCGCTGCCCGACGGTTTGGGCCTGGTGGCGGGGAGCTTCTGCCCGCACTACGACAGCGAGCCCTCGCGCCAGCCCGCCTACCGGGCGCTGGTCGCCGACGGCACCCTGCCCCCGGGGATCGCGTGTGACGACCTCGCGGCCGCGCACATGGTCGGGGCGGATCTCGCCGAGGTCGTGGTCTCGGCCGAAGGGTCCGGCGCCAGACGCGTCGAGCCCGATGGCAGCGGCGGCGCATCGGAGACCACGTTGCCGGCCCGGCTCCTGGAGGGGCCATGACCGTCGAGATCGGCGCCGGGCTGTCGCTCGCCGACGTGGTGGCGGTCGCCGACGGTGCTCCGGTGGCGTTCCCCGAACTGGCTCGGGCGTCGGTGGCGGCCGCTCGTGCCGTGGTGGAACGGGCGGTCTCGACCGGGGACGTGATCTACGGCGTCACCACCGGGTTCGGTGCGCTGGCCGATACGCGCATCGACGCCGAGCAAGCCGCCGAACTCCAGCACGGCATCATCCGTTCGCATGCCACCGCGGTCGGCGAGCCGCTGTCCCGTGAGGAGGCGCGGGCGATGCTGCTGCTCCGCGCCCACGTCCTGGCGCTCGGTCATTCGGGCGTCCGGGCAGAGGTGATCGACCTGATGGTCCGGATGCTCAACGAGGACGTGATCCCGGCGGTGCCCCAGCAGGGGTCGCTCGGTGCTTCCGGAGATCTCGCGCCGCTCGCCAACCTCGCCTTGCCGCTGATCGGCCACGGGTCGGTGCTCAGTCCCGAAGGCGGCGTGGAACCGGCCGCGCCGGCGTTCGTGCGGGCCGGTTTGGCACCGTTGTCCCTCGAGGCCAAGGAAGGGCTGGCACTGGTCAACGGCACGCAGGGCATGCTCGCGATCGGGATCCTCACGTGCCACCGTGCCGAGCGGCTTGCTCGGACGGCCGACGTCGTGGCGGCCATGACGATCGAAGCCGCGCTCGGCACCGACGCGCCGTTCGACGAACGGCTCCAGCGGCTGCGACCGCACCCGGGCCAGAACGCGAGCGCCTCCAACCTGCGCCGGTTGCTGGCCGGCTCGCCGATCCTGGCCTCACACCGGGACTCCCACCACATGGTGCAGGACGCCTACTCCCTGCGGTGCGCGCCACAGGTGCACGGCGCCACCCGGGACGCTTTGGCCTACGCCACCGCGGTGCTCCGCATCGAGGCGGGCAGCGTCAGCGACAACCCGATCGTCCTCCCGGGCCAGGGCGAGGACGACGACGAGATCCGCGCGGGCGGCAACTTCCACGGCCAGCCGGTGGCCGTGGCGATGGACACCGTCGCCACCGCCCTCGTCTCGCTCGCCTCGATCAGCGAACGCCGCCTCTACCGACTCCTCGATCCCAAGCAGAACAACGACCTGCCCGCGTTCCTGGTGCACGGCAGCGGCCTGAACTCCGGCTTCATGCTGGTGCAGTACACGGCGGCCTCGTTGGTGAGCGAGTCGAAGTCGCTGGCGCACCCCGCGTCGGTGGATTCGATCCCCTCGAGCGCCGGCCAGGAGGATCACGTCAGCATGGGGATGACCTCGGCCCGGCATGCGCGCGACGTGGTGACGAACGCCGAGACGGTGATCGCGCTGGAAGCGCTGGCCGCGACGCAGGCGCTGGATCTGCGGGCCCCACTGGAGCCGGGCTCGGCCACCCGTGCGGTGCACGACGTGATCCGGACCCGCGTGCCGTTCTTCGCGGCCGACCGTGAGTTCGGCCCCGACATCGCCGACGCCATCTCCCTGGTGCGCGAGGGGGCGTTGGTGGCCGCCGCCGAGTCGGCGGTGGGCTCGGCGCTCGACTAGTCCATGCTGGACTAGCTGACGAGATCCCAAACAAGCTCACCGGCGACGAACGTCGCCAGCACGGGATCGTGGCCCGGCCGATACGGCACACCGGCGAACGTGGGCGTGTCGAGCAGCAGGAAGTCCGCGCGCTTGCCGGGTTCGAGCGTGCCCAGCCGGTCGCCGAGGCCAAGCACCCACGCGGGGTTCGCGGTAGCGGCCGTCAGCGCCTGCAGGGGTTCGAACCCGTAGAGCGTGCACGCCATGGCGATCGCCTCGGGCATCGAGCACACCGGCGAGGTGCCCGGGTTGAAGTCCGTGGCGATCGCCGGCGCCGCCCCTGCCGCCAGGAGCGCCGCCGCCGGTGGCGCCCCGGCACGAAGGAAGAACGTCGACGCGGGCAACAGGACGGTGGCCGTCGACGGCGCCGATCCCAGCGCCGCCACCGCGGCCTCGTCAGCGTGGTTCAGGTGATCGGCGCTGCGAGCGCCCAGTGCGACGGCGGCCGCAGCGGCGCCCGTGGCACCCAGTTGATCGGCGTGTACACGCAGAGGGAGCCCCGCGATCCTCGCGGCCGCCGCGACCGCTTCGAGATCCTGGAGGGAGAACGCGATCGATTCGACGTAGATGTCGACTGCGTCGGCGAGACCCTCGGCGGCCGCCGCCGGGATCAACTCCTCACAGGCCAGGCGCACCCAGTCGGTTCGCTGCATCCCCGGCGGCACCGCGTGACAGGCGAGCAGCGTTACCGTGCACGTCTGGGCGGCCACCTCGTCGGCCAGGCGCCGGGCGAGGCGCGCTTGTCGCAGCTCGGCCTCGACCGAGAGGCCGTATCCCGTCTTGAGCTCGAGTGCGGTGGTGCCGTGGGCGAGCATCTCGGCCACGAGCGGCCGGCAGAACTCGAGCACCTCGTCGTCGCTCGCCGCCGCGAGCTGACGGCTCGAGCGGAAGATCCCGCCGTCCTCACCGTGCAGCTCGGCGTAGCTCACGCCGCGCAGCCGGGCCTCGAACTCGTCCGCGCGCCATCCCGCGAACGGCAGGTGCGCGTGGCAATCCACGAAGCCCGGCACCAGGCAGCCTCGGTCCGTCCGGCCGATCGTGGGCGCGGATCCGAGGCCCTCGGCGGGACCCGCGTAGGTGATGATGCCGTCGTCGTCCCACGAGATCGCGCCCGGCGCGGTGACCTCGGCGCTCAGCCCGGGCCCGCGCACGGGCAGGGATCCGGTGGCCGTGGCCATGCTCGCCGCGATCGCCGCCCCCCGCGTCATGGCGCGAAGCCTAGCGGCATCCCTCGGCCAGGGACCCTGCCGGCTCCCTGCCTACACTCGCGGGATGCAGGTGGAACGCACGGTCGTGCTCCCCACGACGCCCGCCGACGCGTGGAGCGTCCTGATGGACTGGGAGCGCCAGGCCGATTGGATGCTCGACGCAGACTCCGTGACCGTGCTGTCCGACCGGCGCGAAGGGATCGGCGTCCGCCTGGCGGTGCGGACCCGGTTGTTGGGCGTGCCGGCCTTCGTCGAGCCGATGGAGGTTACCGATTGGGATCCGCCCCGCCGACTCGAGATCCGGCACGGGAGTCTGGTCTCGGGGGCGGGCACGTGGACGCTGGAACGGGTCGAGGGCGGGACCCTGTTCACCTGGCGCGAGGACATCGAATTGGCGGTGCCGTTGGTGGGCGGCCTCGCGGCCCGGTGCTATCGCCCGGTGATGCGGGCGCTGATGGGCCGGGCCATGGAAGGGCTGCGCCGACACGTGATCGCAGTTGGTCCCGCCCGGATCTGATCCACCGCGGGTGGACGTCGGAGCCTAGATGCCGGGTGCCGGGGGCGGCGCCAGCGTCAGCATCACGACCGTCGGCTCCTCCGAGGCGTTGCGCAACGTGAGCTCGGTGCCGGCGGGCACGACGATCGTCTCCCACTGCCCCATGCGGGCCCGCCCCTGGCCGGCCTGGGCTGCCACGGCACCAGCCAGGACCGTGACCTGCGCATCGGAGGTGGGATCGCTGAGCGGGCCGATGCCCTGGTTGTTCTGGAGGCAGATCACCTGGGACCACAGGTGATCGGTTTCGAAGAGGGTCTCGGTGCGGGCCTCGTCCTCGCTGAACCACACCAGGTCGCGGATGTCCTTGGTCTTCATCGGGACCCAGCCTACCGGTGGGGCCACCCTTCGCGGTGGGTTGCCGCCCAGGGGCGTCGGACGATGTGCCGGCGCACTACACTCGCTCTTCGCCATCGAATCGAAGGAGCGCCGATCCGTGACCACGTACTCCTACTCCAGTGATGCGCCGGGCGAGATCCGGACCGGGTTGCTGATCGTGCCGGTGTTCCAGGGGCCCGCCCCGGGCCCGGGCGTGCGAGAGATGGGCTTGGCTGACGCGTACGCCGGGGCCAAGCTCACCGGCAAGAAGGGCGAGCACCTGCTCGTCACGGCCCGAACCGGGGATCGGTTCGCCGCGGGTGCGGTGCTGCTGGTGGGCGTCGGTCCGAAGGCCGAGTTCACGGTGGATGCGGCCCGGCGGGCGCTCGGCCGGACCGCCGGCACCGCGCGGCGCTTCGGCACGGTGGCCACGACCTTCCCGACGGTGTTCAGCGCCAAGCAGGCGGCCGACGCGGTCGGGGCGAGCATCGAAGGGCTCGGCCTGGGTGCCTACCGATTCGACCGCTACCGGACGAAGAAGGCCGATGGCAAGGACCTGCGTCGCATCACGGCCGTGGGGCCGCCCCGGTGGGACGCCAAGCCGCTGAACGCCACGGTGAAGCAGGCCGCCACCATCGTCGAGGCCGTCTCGTGGGCACGTGACCTCGTGAACACGCCGGCGGGCGACATGCCGCCCGCCGAGATCGCCCGTGAGGCCCAGTCCATGGCGAAGCAGGTCGGTCTCACGTGCAAGATCTGGAACGAGAAGCAGCTGGCCGATGGGGGCTTCAACGGCATCCTCGGCGTGGGCAAGGGCAGCGTGAACCCCCCGCGCCTGATCGAGCTGAAGTACACCGGCGCGGGACGGGCGACCCCGATCGCGCTCACCGGCAAAGGCATCGCGTTCGACTCGGGCGGCCTGTCGATCAAGGACGCCAAGGGCATGGAGACGATGAAGGACGACATGGGCGGCGCGGCCTCGATCCTGGCCACGATGAGGGTGATCGCCCAGCTGAAGCCGAAGATCAACGTGATCGCCGCGATCCCCTGCAGCGAGAACATGCCGAGTGGTTCGGCGCAGAAACCCGGCGACGTCATCACCCACCGTGGCGGCACCACGTCGGAGGTGCTCAACACCGACGCGGAGGGCCGCCTCGTGCTGGCGGACGCGCTCGCCTATCTCGCCGAGAAGAAGCCGCAGCTGATCATCGACACCGCGACGCTCACGGGCGCCTGCATGGTGGCGCTGGGCGACCGCATCTCCGGCGCGTTCGGCAACGATCGTGACCTGGCCGCCGATCTCGTCGCTGCCGGCGACGCCGTCGGGGAACCGATGTGGGAGATGCCGCTGTTCAAGGACTACCGGGCGTTGATCGATTCGCCGGTGGCCGACATCAAGAACATCGGCGACCGCTGGGGCGGCGCCATCACGGCGGCGTGGTTCCTGGCCGAGTTCGTCGGTCAGACGCCATGGGTGCACGTTGACATCGCGGGACCGGCGTTCACCGATCGCGCTCACGATCTCGGACCGCGCGGCGCCACGGGGGTGCCGGTTCGCACCCTCGTCCGGTTCGTGCTGGACCGCGCCGGAGCCTGAGGGGCGGTCGTGGTCGACGCCGAACTCCCGCCATCTGAGCCGCGCACCGGCCCGGTGCTCGCGGTCTTCGCCCACCCCGACGACGCGGAGATCTCGGTGGGCGGCACGATCGCGAAGTGGTGCGCCGCCGGCCGAGAGGTCCATCTGTTGGTGCTGACGAACGGCGACCGCGGCTCGAGCGACCCCGCCCAAGATCGTGAGGACCTCGCGCGCATCCGATACGCCGAGACGGTGGCCGCGGGCCAGGTCCTGGGGCTGGCGAGCGTCCGGATCCTCAGTATCCACGACGGCGAGCTGGAGAATACCGACGACGTCCGCGAGGCCGTGACACGGCGTGTCCGCGAGGTCCGAGCCGAGACGCTCCTGTCCTGCGACCCGACGCTCATCTTCTTCAGGGACAGCTACTACAACCACTCCGACCATCGCACCGCCGGGTTCATCGCGCTCGACTCGGTGTTCCCGGGTTCGGGCAACCCCCACTTCCACTCAGAGCATCTGGGGGAAGGCCTGGAGATCCAGGAGGTGACCGACGTCTGGCTCGGCTGGACGGACGAGCCGAACCACGTCGAGGACATCAGCGAGCATTTCCGCGCGAAGGTGGACGCCCTGGCCGAGCACGCGAGCCAGCTCGCCGAGGGCATCCGGTTCTTCGAGAAGTTCCTGGCCGAGGACGCGGTGAAGGCCGGCGAGAAGATCGGCGTCACCCACGCCGAGGAGTTCCGCGTCCTGGATCTCCGGTGAGCGAACGCACCCATGGGATCGATCGGCGAGCGATCGGCGCCGGCATGGTCGCCGTCGTAGTGCTGGTCGCGGTGGCCGCGATCTCGATCGGCGAGGAGGGAGGCGGACCGACCGGCCTGCGGCGCGCCTCCGCCTCGCTGGCACCGGTGACCGAACGACTCACGAACGTCGGCGGCGTCTACCAGGAGGAACCCGGCATCGGCCTCGACGATCTCGACCCCGCCGAGCTGCCCTATCCCTACACCCGTCCGATCCCGCCCGAGGAAGCATCACCGATCGACGGGGCATACCTGAAGATCACGCCGCTCGAGGGTCTCGGGCAACCGGCGGTCGCGCTGCCGATCCGCTGCCTGCGCTGCATCCCCTTCCGCATCGAAGCCGGGGTCAGCACGCTGATCCTGTTCCACGGCCGGTACTTCCTGCATCACCAGCTGTCCGATTTCCGATCGCTGGGATTCTTCGCCGTCGAGGGCCACCGCGTGACGTTCTCGAACGATCCGAGCTGCCCGACGACGCATGGCGTCTACCGGTGGCGACGCGAGGGCGTCGAACTCATCCTCGACGTGATCGACGATCCGTGTCCGTTCGACGAGCTCCGGGCCCAGGACCTCACGGCTTCGCCGTGGACCTCGTTCAACCACTGCATCTCGCGGTTCGTGGGCCTGTGGCCTGGCGAGCTCGGCTGTGAGAAGCGGCGGTTCCAGCCGTGATGCGGCTCACACCTTGACGGCGGTCGACAGGATGACTTCGCGGAAGTCGTTGAGCGGATCGGGGAAGCGTTCGGCGAACACGGCCGAGGCCCTCGCCCGGAACGCATCCCAGCCCGAGGCACTCAGCATCTCGCGCACGAACCGACCCGAGGCGAACACGCTCATCCCATCGATGTACTCCTCGCGGTCGTACACCCACCGGTACTTGCGGACCTCGGTGCGTACATGGCGGAGGCCGGCGTCGATCAGCACCTCTTCGATCTGGTCGCGCTTGCGGAACTTGTCGTGCCAGGGCCGAGCTTCGGCGTAGGCGGGCTCGAGGATCTCGCGCGGCACCACCGACTCCACCAGTTCGCTCCACGCCGTCTGGTAGGCGTCGACGCCGTCGGACCAGGACGAGAACCCGATCGTGCCGCCGGTCTTCAGCACGCGCATCGCGTCGAAGATCGCGGTCTCGTACTTCGTGAAGTGCGCCAGCACGAAGTTGCCGATCGCGGCGTCGAAGACCGACGCGCGGAACGGCAGGTCGATCGCCTCGGCCGCCGCCACGGCCTCGGCCGGGCGCTCGCGGCGCGCCACGTGCAGCATGCCCATCGATTCGTCGATGCCGACCACGCGGGCGCCCACCTTCGTGGCCGCCTCGGCGGCGATCCCGGTCCCGGTGCCGATGTCGAGGAGCAGGTGACCTTCGCCGATCCCGGCCTGCGCAACCAGGTCGTCGGCGACCTGGACGAACCGTGACGCGTGCACGCGTTCGTAGGTCTCGGCGACGTCGTCGTAGCTGCGCCAATCGTCCATGTGGGCAGTCAGCCTACCGGCCGTCGGCGCCAACGAAGCCCGCCTCCGGGCGCGGGTAGGCTGTCGAGCCGTATGCGGGATGCGAACAGGTGACCGGCGCGGCAGGCTACATGGCGCTCGTGCTGGCGGAGGCGGTCGCCGGCTCCCTGGCGTTCCTGTGGTGCGTCCCGTTGTGGAACGAGGTCAAGCGCGGGTTCTTCACCCTCACGTCTTCGATCCTGCTGGTGCTGGCCGTGGCCGCGTGGTGGTCGGCGAAGGTTGCCCTGGTGGCGGGCGAGGACGCCGGGCTCTGGTCGGTGCGGCTCGCGCTCGCTACCGCGGTCGCGGTGGGTGTGACGTTCCTGTTGATGCTGGCCAAGCAGCACACGGTGGCCAGGGTGGTGGGGCTGCTCAGCGTGCCCCTGTCGATCGCGGTGCTCGTAGCGATGGCGGGCACCGGCCGGCAGTCCTACGCGCTGTCGCTGTTCCAGCTGCTGGCGGGCGCGGCGTTCCTCGGAACCATCACGGACGGGCTGCTGCTGGGGCACTGGTACCTCACGGACCGGGGATTGCCTCGTGGACCGATCAACCGGTACACGACGGCGATGCTGATCGCCGTGGGCGTAGAGGCGGTGGCGGTCATCTCGGGCGGGTTCTCGGCGACCGCCGACTCCGGCTCGCTCAACCCGTTGCTCACCGCCGGCGCGCTCGCGCCGTGGATCGCGCTGGGCATGGTGGGGACGACGGCGTTGATCGCGGTGCTCACCCGCGCCGCGCTCAAGGGTGAACGGGCGTCCGCCGTGCAGTCGGCCACCGGCTTCTACTACCTCGCGGTCGTGACGGGCTTCACCGCGGAGGTCGCGTTCAAGACCAGGTTCCTGGGCTGATCGATGCAGTGGGCAGTCATGGCCGCCGGGCTCGTCGCCGAGATCGTGGGGTGGTGGTTCGTCTCCGCCCGCGGGCGCGACGTCTGGCGCCTGATGCCGATCGTGCTGGGCACGATGGGGGTGGCGGCGGTGCTGGCCAGGCCGCCGGTGGCCGCCGCCGAGGTCACGGCGACGACGGCGCTGGCCGCCGGCCTGGCCAGTGGCCTCGCGCTCTTCCTGGGCACCCGTGTCTTCGTCTGGGCCGCAGCGCATTGGGAGCCGTTCCGGCGGGACGTCGTGGAGAAATACTCCGAGGCCGCCGAGGTGTCACTCACGCGCTCGCTGCTGTTGTCCCTGGTGATCATGGTGCCGTCGGAAGAGCTCTTCTGGCGGGGGTTGTTCCAGGGCCGCCTGGCCGTTGCGATGGCCGCGGGGGCGGCAGCGGTGGTGGCGTGGGTCGGATACGTCGTGGCCAACGTCTCGAGCCGCTCCCTGCCGATCGTGGCGGGCGCGGTGGTGGGCGGGGCGCTCTGGACCGGCCTCGCCTGGTGGTCGGGCGGCGTGCTGGCGAGTCTCGCGAGCCATATCCTGTGGACGGGGTTGATGCTCGCGCTGCCGCCGGGAGCCGGCCGACCCAGGTTCCGGTTGCGTTCCGGCGCCCAGACCACGGGAGACCAGAAGATATGAGGAGAGCGAACGCGTGAGCTTCCTGTCGACCGCGGTCCAGCAGGTCTTGGACGAGGGACGGTTCTGTGCCGTGGCCACCTCGACGCCGCGCGGCCCGCACTGCACGCCGCTGGTGTTCGCGGCCTCGGGCGGACGCATCTGGCTCACCACGTCTCGCGGCTCGGTGAAGACCCGTGCGTGGAAGGTGGACCCCAGCGTCTCGGGGCTCGTCCGCTCCGGGGGGCTGTCCGTGACCTTCACCGGCCACGTCAAGACCTACGACGCGCTGGACCGCGGAACCTGGGGCGCGGCGGTCGCGGGCGCCACCTCGATCGCGCGAGCCACCGCGAAGTTCTCCAAAAAGAACGCTCGATTCTTCGCCGGCTACGCACTCGATGCCCGTCAGGTGCCGTTGGCGTGGACGCCGCCGGGTCGGGTGTTCGTGGGCATCGACCTCGAACGGACCGCGCTGCTCGACGAGGACGGCGTCCAGGAGGGTCGCGGACGTTGGGGCGGCGGAGCCGAGTCGCACCCGACGTTCCGCTCGCACAAGCAGGGCCCGGATCCGCTCGCCGAGTTGCCCGCTGACATCGCGGCCTCGCTCGGCCGCAGCGGAGAGGGCGTGCTGACCGTCGCCGGCGCGCGCGGGCCGGTGTCGCTGCCGGCGCGCTGGCTCGCCGAACCCTCCGCGCTCTACGTCGCGCTCCCCGCCGAAACGCTCGCGCTCGCCGGGGCCGGGCCCAACGCCGCGATGGCGCTCACGATCGATCAAGCCAGCGAATGGCGAGCGCGCGACATGGTGGGCGCCATGGTGCAGGGCGAAGGCTCGATCTACCTCGTGGATTCCCTGGGGTCGGGCGGGAAGACCGCGAAGGCCTTGGCGGCCGGACTGCATCCGGGCTCTGACGCGCTCGTGCGCCTGGCTCCCTCGCGCCTGGTCTGGTGGAAGGGTTGGTCCAGCGGGAGCGCGCCGGTCGGATGACCACCGTCGAGTTCTCGGTGGAGGTCGAAGCACCGCCCGAGCAGGTGTGGGCGGTGGCGAGCGACCCCCGCAACCTCCCGCACTGGGACCGCCACGTGGTGAACGTGGCGCTGCCGGAAGGTGGCATGAGGCTCGGCGCCCGCTATTCCGTGGTGATGGGCTTCATGGGAGTCAACTCCACGGTGCGCGCCGAGGTGCTGGAATGGGAACCGCCCTGGCGCTCGAAGGTCCACCTGAGCGGCCTGCTCGATGCGATCGTCACCACGTCGGTGGGCTCGCTCCCGTATGAGCGCAGCATGCTCCGGCACGAGGTCGACTACCGGTTCCGAGGTCCGCTCGGTGGGTTCGCGGCTGCCAGCCTGAACGCGGTGGGTGGCGCCCAGATGGGCCTTCGCCACGGGGTGCTGGCGCAGAAGGCCGAGATCGAATCGATGGCCCAGCGCTAACGCTGCTTGTTCATCCGACCCTTGCCCAGCTCGAACCGCCCCATCAACCACCCTGCGACCAGGCCGAGCAGCCCGGCCACCGCGATCGCCAGCCACAGCGGCGCGCGGACCTCGATGAACGTGAACGAGATCCGCACCTCCTCGGTGTTCTGGAGCAGGAACACCAGGAACGCCACGACCACCACGATGAGCAGGACCGTACGTGCCTTGACCTTGGACCCCTTCGGTTGGCCCGGATCGAAATCGTCCCGGCCGGTGTTGTCCTCGAGCATGCGCTTCGCGCCTCCTGTGACGAGCGTCGCCGCCATCATGCATGATTGCCCGCCGTGAACCTTCGAAGCGTGATCAAGGGCGTGACGCTCGCCGCGGCGGCGGCCGGCGTCGGCTACGCCGCGCTCCGCACCGCCGACGGGGAACGCCTGGACCGTGCGCTCTTCGAGGCCGGCAACACGGATGCCGGACCCGGCGCCGACCGGTTCTTCCTCGGGGTGACCGAGCTGGGTTCGCTGTATGCCGCCGCAGCTGCTGCTGGAGTGTTGGCCGTATCGGGACGTCCGCGCGAGGGCGCTCGCGCGCTCTCGGCCGCCGGGGCCACCTGGCTCCTGGGCCAGGGCCTGAAGAAGGCGGTGAACCGGCCCCGTCCCTACGAGGCCGACGCGGAGGCCACCCGGTTCCTGGTCGCGCCGCCCCATGGAACCTCTTGGCCCAGCAGCCATCCGGCGGTCCTGACCGCCTTCACGGCCGTCGCCGCGAGGGAACTGAGCGTCGGCGGGCTCGGCAACGCCGGGCTCACCGCGGTGGGCGCATCGGTGGCGGCCTCCCGCATCTACGTCGGCGTCCACTACCCCTCCGACGTGGCGAGCGGGTTCCTGCTGGGCCGCGCGGTCGCGGCCTTGTGGCCACACCGTCGATAGACTCGGCCTCGGTGCTCCCTTCGGTCCTCGCCATCGGTTGGCCCGTCCTCGACCGCATCCGATTCGGGGACTCGTTCGCGATCTCGCCGCACGGGCTCTTCATCGCGATCGGGTTCCTGGTGGGGGCGTGGCTGCTCGGGCGCATCGCCCCCCGATGGGGCGTGTCCACCGAGACCGTCAACGGGGTCGTCTTCTGGTCGCTGATCGGCGCGATCATCGGTTCGCGACTGTTCTACGTGATCGCCCATTTCTCCGAGTTCGACAACGTCGGCCAGATGCTCGCGATCTGGCGTGGCGGCATCTCCCTGCTGGGCGGCATCGCCGGGGCGGTCATCATCAACACGTTCCGCGTCCGGCACGAGGGCTACCGGTTCTTCCAGGTCGCCGACCCGGTGGCTCCCGCGCTGGCCCTGGGGATCGCGGTGGGGCGGATCGGCGACCTCATCATCGGCGACCACATCGGCCGGCCCACGAGTTGGTTCCTGGCCTGGCACTACGAGGGCGGCACGCTGGCGCCACCGTTCGCGTGCGTCAACGAGTTGTGCCAGGCGGGGCTCCAGGGCGGCCATCTGCAGACGATCGATCGATCCGGAGCCAGGCTGCTCGACGCGAAGGGCGCGGTGATCGCCGCCGGGGTTGGCGTCCACCAGACGGCCCTCTACGACATGCTCATCGCCGCGGTCCTCTTCCTGTTCCTGTGGTTCGTGATGATGCGCAAGCCGCGCCGCGAGGGGATCCTCACCCTGACGTTCGGCCTCTGGTACGGGATCGCGCGGATCCTGGAGGACTCGCTACGGATCGACAAGCGGTTCTTCGGGCTCACCGGCAGCCAGTGGACGGCCGTGGCGGTGGCGACCGCCTCCGCGGTGGTCCTGCTGTGGTGGGCGCGTCATCCCGATCCCGAGGCGCCGAGCGGCGGGGGACCGGCGCCACCGGAGGACCGGACCGCCGTCGACGCCGGCAGCGACGGCGATCTCGACGAACCGGAACCTACCGGGCCGGCGACGTCATCAGCGTGAGCGGCTTGCCGACCTTCGTCTTCGTCGCCTGCACCACCTTCGTGGCGGCCTCGCGGAGGGCAACGCTCGCGGCGGCGTCGGGCTGGGCGATCACGATGGGCGTGCCGGTGTCGCCGCCCTCCCGCATGGCCGGCAACAGCGGCACCTGCGCCATCAGGGGGACGTCCAGGGTGTCGGCCGCTTCCTGACCGCCGCCCTCCCCGAAGATCGGCTCGCGCTCCCCGCAATGCGGGCACACGAACCAACTCATGTTCTCGACCACGCCCAGGGGTCGCAGGTTCGTGCGCTCAGCCATCTTCCCGGCGCGTTCGGCCACCTTGCGAGCGGCCTCCTGGGGGGTGGTGACCACCAGCATCGAGGCGCCAGGCAGGAACGAGGCGAGCGAGATGCTCACATCCCCGGTCCCCGGCGGCAGGTCACACAGGAGGAAATCGAGGTCGCCCCAATAGACGTCGCCCAGGAACTGTTCGATCGCCTTGTGGAGCATGGGCCCGCGCCAGATGACCGGCGTCTCCTCGGGAACGAAGAATCCCATGGAGATCACCTTCACGCCGTGGCCCTCGAGCGGCAGGATCATGTCGTTGAACCCGACCGGCTTCCCGCTGACGCCCAGCATGCGTGGGACGCTGAACCCCCAGACGTCGGCGTCCAGGATGCCGACCTTCTTGCCCTCGGCGGCGAGCGCCGCGGCGATGTTGACGGTCACGCTGGACTTGCCCACACCGCCCTTGCCCGAAGCGATGGCGATCACCGACGTCGAATCCGGGAACCCGATCGTCTTGGGAGCGGGCGCCGCGCCGGCGGCGCTCGAGCCTCCTCGGAGCTGCTGCACCAAGGCCTCACGCTGGCCCTGGTCCATCGGGGTGAGACGGACATCGACGCGCTCGACCCCTTCGACGGGCTGGACGGCGGCGGTGACGTCCTGCGTGATGCGGTCCTTCAGGGGACAGCCTTCGATCGTGAGCAGGACGTGCACGCGCACGGTCCCGCCCTCGATCTCGATGTCTTGCAACATGCCGATGTCCTCGATCGGCCGGCCGATCTCGGGATCGAGCACCTGGCGGAGAGCTTGTCGGACCTGGTCCTGCGTGGCCACGAGCAGGTTCCTTTCGGCGTGAGCCCGGCGTCGCGGGCCCTAAGATGGGTCTCGGCTCGTTTGACACGGTGCTGACCGTGGAAATCCAGTCTACGACGGGAGACGAGATGGCCGAACCCGCACCGATCGAGGTGCACAAGGCGCTCGCCGACGACACGCGCTACCGGCTCCACCGGTACCTGCGCCTGTCCGGCAGACCGGTGTCCGTGCGCGAGCTCGCCGTCCGCCTGTCCCTACATCCCAACACGGTGCGCCCGCACCTGCGGCGCCTCGAGGACGCCGGTCTGGTCGCGAGTGAGGTCCAGCGGGGATCCACCTCGGTGGGCCGGCCTCAGACGGTCTACACCGCTGTGGATCGCGAGGGCCGCGAGGGCCGTGATTACCGGCTGCTTGCCGACATCCTGGCGGGACTGCTGACCGGTTCACGCCAACGCGAGCGAGCCGAGGAACTCGCACGGGAATGGGGCGCCTACCTGGTGGGCCGGAGCGTGCAGAAGCCGGGGGGCCGGCGCCCCTCGGGGCCCAACCTCGCCGTGCTGCAGGAAGCGCTGGCCGATGCCGGGTTCGAGCCGCGGTTCCGTCGCCGCAGCGCCAGGACCGTCGAGATCACGTTGCGCGAGTGCCCGTTCCGAGACCTGCTGGAGGAACATCGCCAGCTCGTGTGTGCCGTCCATCGAGGTCTGCTCGAGGGCATGCTGGGTGCTTCCCGGCCCCCGATGGAGCTCGTGAGCTTCGAGCCCATGGCCGAACGGTCCTCGGTCTGCCGCACGGTGGCTCGCGGCGCCTGAAGAACGCGACTACGTACGTACCGCGGCAACAACCTGCGTACGGAGACTGAAGTCCCGGCGTCCACGGTCCGATGGTGTAGCGACAGACGTGAGCGGACGAGCGCTCGCGATGTGGAGAACGACGGACGCGTTTCGGAGGAGATCGATGGAGGGCACGGCCACCACGTCATCGGACGGCACACCCATCGTGCCGGAGTTCAACGGTTGGCTCGAAGAGCTCGTCGCCGGTGAGGGCTCCGACCTGCACGTCAAGGTGGGGTCGGCGCCGATGATCCGCCTGCCCAAGGGCTTGTCGCGGCTCGACCGCGACCCGCTCACCGGGATCGAGACCCAGGCGATCGCCGACGGGATCATCCCCGAGGACCGCAAGCAGAAGTTCAACGACACGGGCGAGGTGGACTTCGCCTATTCGATCCCCAACGTCGGCCGGTTCCGCGTCAACGTCTTCCGTCAGCGCAACTCGATCAGCATGGTGCTGCGGAAGCTCCGATTCGGCGGGCCCTCGTTCGAAGAGATCGGGTTGCCCGACGCCGTCCGTACGATCGCCGACGAGCACCGCGGACTCATCCTGGTGACCGGCCCCACGGGTTCGGGCAAGACGACGACGCTCGCGGCCATGATCGACTACATCAACAAGACCAAGCCCGTGCACATCGTGACCGTCGAGGACCCGATCGAAGTCCTCCACCGCGACGAGATGGCGTCGATCAACCAGCGAGAGATCGGCAACGACACGATGGACTTCCTCGTCGCCCTGCGCGCGGCCCTCCGCCAGGACCCCGATGTGATCCTGATCGGTGAGATGCGTGACACCGAGACCGTGCGCGCCGCGATCCAGGCCGCGGAGACCGGCCACCTGGTGATGTCGACCCTGCACACGGTCGATGCCACCGAGACCGTGAACCGCGTCATCGACTTCTTCCCGCCCTACCAGCAGAAGCAGGTTCGCCTGGCCCTGGCCGGCACCTTGCGCGGCATCATCTGCCAGCGCCTCGTGCCGACCGTCGACGGCGGACGCACCCCTGGGCTGGAGATCCTCATCAACAACGGCCGCGTCTCCGAGCGGATCGCGGATCCTGAGAAGACCCACGAGATCAAGGACGTGATCCAGGACGGCGCCTACTACGGCATGGCGACGTTCGATCAGTCGCTGCTGAAGCTGGTGCAGGACGGCAGGGTCACCGTGGAGGATGCGTTCGCCGCGGTGTCCAACCGCCACGACTTCGAGCTGGCGATGCAGCAAGCCGGCATGGCGTTGCCCGTCTGAGCCGCGGCTCACCCCAGATCGATCGACGGCGTCACCGTCTCGGCGAGGGCGATCGCCTCCGCCCGGGGCAACGCAGTCTCGAGCCGGAACGTGTACCCGGCGTCCTGCCAGATCAGGACGTTGCCGGTCACCAGCACGCGGCGCGACTCGCGACCGCTCACCAAGGTCAGGGAGTGCGGGCCCGTCGTCCAAAAGGCGGGTCGGCCCTCGACGATGGCATCGCCGTAGCGGTCGGTCTCGGCGAACACCTGCTTGGCGGCGACCTCCCACTCGCCCTCGAACTGCATCAACAGCGCTCCCGTGTTCGTTCCGTCGATAACGGGGAGCTCCTGGGTGGGCTCCCACGCCGAGACGATGCGCTTGGCGACCTCTCCGGACTCCAGGTCGACCTCGGTCTCGTCGACCCAGAGCCGAGCGGGTGGCCCGAGAGCATCCGGGAGCGCCGGAGTGAACCCAACCACACGCGTGGCCTGCGCGAGTGAGACCTCGCGTCCGAGGTCGGCGTCGGTGACGACGTTCGACGGCAACGATGTGGCCGGGCCGTCGACGATCTCGATCCCGATCGCGCCCAGGTGGAATACGAGCCGTGCGGCGAGCGCGACGCCCGCCAGCGCCAGCACGGCCGCGACCACCAGGATGAGGGTCCGGCGCCGGCTCGGCAGCGACAGCCGCGTCGCGACGAGCGAGGGCTCGGCTTGCTCCTCGCGGATCGTCGCCACGACCGTCGCGGCGACGTCGGGCGTGTTCGGCCACGCCAGGTCGCCGGCGAGCGTGGTGAGCGCGCGGCCCAGTTCCTCGTCGGTCATCGTGCGGAGATCGCTCATCGTGTCTCCTCGCCGGCTCGGTCCGGCATCCGTTGGGCCAGTTCGGTCCGGAGCCGGACCATCGCGCGCGAAAGGCGCGACTTCACGGTCCCGGGCCGCACCCCGAGCGCGTCGGCGGTCTCGGTTTCGGTCATCTCGAACAGGTAGCGGTAGGCGATCACCAGGCGGTCGCGCTCCGGCAGCCGTTCGAGGGCCGCCGTGAGCGTCTCGGCGTCATCGCGGGCGAGCGCGACGCCCTCCGGGGATGGGCTTTCGCTCGGGTGGTCGGAGGCCGCAACCCGCAGGGTCAAGCGGTCGTGCCGCCGGCTCGATCGTCCGCGGTTCCGCGCTTCGTTGGCGACGATCCGCAGGAGCCAGGGCCGGAAGGGCGCCCCGGAGCGGAATCGCGGCAAGGCGTAGTACGCCTTCACGAACGCGTCCTGCACCGCATCCTCCGCTTCGCCCCGATGACGCACCACGAGCCAGGCGACGCGGAAGGCAAGGGCCTGGTACCGCGTCACCAACTCCTCGTACGCGGCGACGTCGCCGTCGCGTGCGCGTGCGGTGAGCTCGGCGTCCTCCGATGGTCTGCCCGCTGGCGGGCGCTGTTCCGTCACCGTTCGACCGTCATACACCACGGAGGGCGCCGGGGTTCCACGATGCGCGGAGGGCGCCGACGTGGTGGGCGCCCACCGATGGTTCAGTGAGACCGTGGTGAGCTCGGCGGTGCTTAGCGGCTCGACCCCCCGCCTGTGGGCGCCGCGGCCTCGGCGATGGCGGCGATACCCGCCGCCAGGCCCGACAGCTCCATGGGGACCACGACCTTCGATGAGGATGAGGACCCGATCGACTTCAAGGCCTCCAGGTACTGGAGCTGCATCGTCTTGAGGTCGGCGATGCTGGCCGATTCGTTGATCGACCGGATCGCGAGCGCGAAACCCTCCGCCCGCAGGATCGCGGCCTGCCGTTCCCCTTCGGCCGTGAGGATGTTCGACTGCTTCGACCCCTCGGCGTTGAGGATCGCGGCCTCCTTGTTGCCCTCTGCCACCGTGATCGCGGCCGCTTTGGCTCCGTCGGCTTCGGTGACCACGGCACGACGGGTGCGTTCGGCAGACATCTGACGCGTCATGGCCTCCTGCACCGCGGCGGGCGGGATGATCTCGCGGATCTCGACATTGGTGACCTTCACGCCCCACCGTTCGGTGACCTCGTCGAGCTTGAGACGCAGCAGCGTGTTGATCTCGTCGCGCTTGGCCAGCATGTCGTCGAGCGGGATGTCACCGATCACGGCACGCAGCGTGGTCGAGGCGATGTTGAGGGCCGCGCCGGCGAAGTTGCCGACCTGCACGACCGAGGTCTGCGCGTCCATCACCTTGTAGAACATGACGAAGTCCACGGCGATCGGCGCGTTGTCCTTGGTGATCGAGTCCTGCCTCGGGATCTCCAGGTAGAACTCCCGGAGGTCGACGACCGTCGCCTTGTCCACGAACGGGATCAGCAGGACGAGGCCCGGGCCCTTCTGGCCCACCAACCGCCCCAGCCGGAACACGACCAATCGTTGGAACTCGGGCACGACCTTGATCGCTTTGGCTATGAACACGATCACCAGCAGCAGGATCACGATCGCGCCGATGAGCGCGATGTTGACGTCCATCAGGTGTTCCTCCCTCCTTCGGCCGGCGCCGTGCCGGCCGTCGCGCCCTCATCGTTCGCGGCATCAACGGTGAGCGCGAGACCGTCGAGCCGGGTGACCACGACGCGCGCTCCGGCGGGAAGGGAGCTCCCGTCGGACGTGGTGGCCTTCCATTCCTCGGATGCCACGCGCACGATCCCCTTGGGGTCGAGGCCTCGCCCGATGACGACGCCTTCCTTGCCCACCACCACTTCGGGCCCTTGGGCGGGCGCCATGTGACGCATCTTCAGCACCTTGGTCAGCACCAGGAAGAAGAACGCACCGACGAAGATGGCGACGGTGGCGATCACCGCGGGCGATACCGAGACACCTTGGGAACGGTCGTAGAGGAACCACCCACCGAGCACGAGGCACGCGAGTCCGGCGAACCCCCAGATGCCGAAACCGGGAGCGTGGAGCTCCACGATCATCAACACGACCGCGGCGATCAAGAGCGCGATCCCGACCAGCTCCACGGGCAGGAGGCCGAACGAGACGACGGACAGGATCAACAGGATCGTGCCGATCGTGCCGGAGAACACGTGGCCCGGCACCAGGAGCTCGAGCACGACCAAGGCCAGTCCGACCCAGAAGAAGATGAAGGCGAGGTTGGGGTCGAGCAGGGAGTGCAGGAACCCGATGAACCCGCCCATGGGCTCGTCCTCCAGCACCCACCCCTGCGTGTCCAGCGTGGTGGTGGTGCCGTCGCCGAGTCTTACCTGCCGGCCGTCGATGTCGACGAGGAGCTGTTCGGCGGTGGGGGCGATGACATCGATCACGTCGGCGGACAACGCTGCCTCGGCCGTGATGCTGTCGGCCGATCGCACGAACGACTCGGCCATGTCGGCGTTCCGTCCGTACGTCTCGGCGAGGCTCCTGATGTAGGCGGCCGCATCGTTCACGGCCTTGTCCGACCCGATCGCACCGCTGAGGCCGACGGGGGTGGCGGCACCGACGTTCGTGCCGGGAGCCATGGCGGCGACGGGGCAGGACAACAGCACGAACGCCCCGGCCGAGGCGGCCCGAGCCCCTTGCGGTGAGACGTAGCAGATCACCGGCACCTTCGAGTTCAAGATCGCCTGGGTGATCTGGCGCATGGAGGAGTCGAGGCCTCCGGGGGTGTCGATCTCGATCATCACCGCGGGGGCCGGATCGTCACCGTTGGCCACCTCGATCCCGTGCTCGATGTAGTCGGCCAGGAAGGGGTCGACGACGCCGTCCAGATCCAGCACCGGGACCTGTTCGGCCGATCCCTCCTGCGCGCCGGCGGTCCCCGCGAGCACGCATGCGCCGGTCACGGCGATCAGGATCGCCGTGACCATCTGCCGCCCAGTTCGTCTCGCGTTTCGCATGAACATAACCTTGGTTCGCCACATGTGGAGAGTTGGTTCGAACCGAGCGTAATCGGGCCGCGAAGGCTGTGCAGAGGTTCCGGCCTGGTCGATAATCGATCGGGCGTGTCGCAGGGCGTGCAAGCCCGCAAGCCTCGACCAGCGCGAGCTCCGTATATCGAAGGGACACCGGGTGCAGGCTCGGAACGACGGTCCACTCCTCCCACGAGAGGAACAGCAACTGATGGAAGGGCTCCTCGCCGGCAACGACGACGCCATCCGCACGCTGTATTCGCGGTTCGGTCGTCCCGTCTACTCGTTGGGCCTTCGCCTGCTCGGAACCCGGGAGTCCGCCGAGGAACTCACCCAGGACGTCTTCCTCACCGCGTGGCGGAAAGCGGCGCGATTCGATCCGGCGCGTGGACGCCTGTCCACCTGGTTGATGACGATCGCGCACAACCTCGCCGTCGACCGGCTCCGGCGCGAGACCGGCGTATCGCGTCCGACCCTCGTCCTCGTCGATGAGGTGCCGGACGCCCCGGGCCTGGATGAAGAGGCTGTCCTGATCGAACGCGACTCGGCGCTGCGAGCGTTGGAGTCCCTCTCACCGGCCGAGCGCCTGCTCGTGGGCCGGGCCTACTTCCGTGGGCAGACCGCCCGCGAGATCGCTGAGGCCGACGGCATCCCCCTCGGCACGGTCAAGACCCGGCTCCGCTCGGCGATGATCAAGGTGCGCAAGGCCAACGAGGGCAAGGACCTGCTGTGAACTGCGTCACCGTACGGGATGGTTTGACCGAGCGTGCGCTCGGCACCCTGCCCGCTCGCGAGCGCGCGAGCATCGACCGGCATCTGGTGTGGTGCGCGGCTTGCCGGAAGGAAGCCGCCGAGATGGAGAGCGCGGCGGCCGTCTTCGCGTTCGGTGTCGACCAGACCGAACCCGACACCGCGCTGGAAGCTTCGGTCGTCGCCGCGTTCCATCACGCGTCGGCGCGGCGCACCCCACACACGGCTCCGCGCCGAGGCCGCCTCGCGGTGGTCGCGGTCCTCGCCGCCATGCTCGCCGTGAGCGGCCTGGGCTGGGGCGCCGTGATGGCCGGCAGAGCCGCACGTTCGGATGAGGCGGCACTGGTCACCACGCTGCGCCAACAGAGCGCCGCCGAGAAGTTCTCCCGGATCTTGTCCACTGCCGAGTTCGCCGGGGAGGGTGAGGTGTTCCTCGGTACCCTCGGGCCATCGACCGAAGGCGGAGGTGGCGGCAGCGCGCTCACCCTGGTCTCGCCCACGATCACGGACATGGCCGTCGTGCTGGTCAACGGCGTGCCGCCGGCGGAACGCAAACACGTGCCGTTCACCGTGTGGCTCCGTGGTCCAGACGGCGCGTCGATGGCGGCTGGCCGGATCGACGAGCTCGACGCCGCCGGGGCCGGGATCATGTGGGAGAACATCGACCGCGACCTCGGCGTGTTCGACCGCGTCGTCGTGCGCGACGCAGATGGTCACGCCGTGATGCGCGGGATCATCGCCACCCGTGCTCCGGTGTCCTCACCGAGTCCCTGACCGCTCGGCGACGGCGTCCCGTGCGCCGATTGGTATCCTCGTGCACATGCGATTCGGGCTGAGCCTGCCGCACTACGGGTTCTCCTTGCCGGGGTCCGCGCCGATCACGTTCGAGGCCATGGCGGTGTGGGCGAACCGGGCCGAGGAGCTCGGGTTCGATTCGGTGTCGATCTCCGACCACTTCTTCTATTCGTTCGGGCGCTACGGGGCCGATCCGCAGCCGATCGCCTCCCTGGAGCCCATGACGGCGCTCGCCGGGCTGGCGGCGGTGACCGACCGTGTTCGTCTCAGCACGCTCGTCCTGTGCGCGCCGTTCCGACATCCGTCCAACCTCGCGAAGATGGCCGCCACGATCGATCAGCTCTCCGGGGGGCGGCTCGATCTGGGGATCGGCGCGGGCTGGCTCGAACAGGAGTTCTCGGCGTTCGGATATCCGTTCGGCACCGTGGGTGAACGGTTCGAGGCGTTGGAGGAAACGCTCCAGGTGCTCGAAGCGCTGTTCTCCGGAACGCCGGCGACCTTCGACGGACCGACGGTCACGCTCCGTGATGCCCGGCTGCTACCGGGGTCGGCGCAGGAGCCGCGGATCCCCGTGTGGGTGGGCGGCAAGGGCGGACCGCGACTGCTGCGTCTGGCGGTTCGGCATGCCGTCGGCTGGAACGCCGTGTGGCGCTGGGCGCCCGAGGCCTACGCCGAACGGGTTGCGGCCGCCAGGCAGATCTGCGAACAGGAGGGGCGTGACCCTGCCACGTTCCGCCTCTCGGTGGGGCTCTCCTGCCTGTTGGGTGAGGACCAGGCCGCCGCCCGGGCGGTGTTCGAGCGCGGGCGGGCCGCGATGCCGGGCGACGCGATGGCCGCGGAGACCGAAGCCTCGTGGCGCGCCGACACGCTCTCCGGCACGCCCGAGCAGGCACTGGAGCGGCTCCATTCATTCGAAGCGCTCGGTGTAGAGGAGGTCGTGATCGCCCCGTGGGTGTTGCCGTTCGCGGTCCCCGAACCGGAACAGATGGACCTCTTCGCCGAGCGGGTGATGGGTCCGTTCCGCGCGGGCGCGTGAGGATGGAACCGGAGGCCGCGATCCTTGCCGTGCTGGAGGCTGCGGATGGACCGCTGCATTGGACGGTGATCCAGGATCGGGCTCTGCGTGCCGGCTACCTCGATCCCTTCGAAACCCCGGATGTGCGTGGCGTAGTGGGACGCACCCTGCATGAGCTCGCGAGGGCGGGGACGATCGTCAAGGTGGAACAGGGCACGTACCGACCGGCGTAGCGCCGATCAGGCCGGCTTCTTGCGGGGACGCCCTCGCTTCTTCGGTGCAGGCTTGGGCTTCGGGGAGGCGTTGCCCACGACCGCCTTGCGTCGCCCGGGACGTGGTTTGCGCGCACCGGCGATCGCCTCGTTGACGTGGGTGCTGCAGAGGTCCTTCACGAAGTTCCCTCGTGCGACCTTGATCGTGATCGTCTCGGCCGCCGGTCGTCCGCAGGTGTCGCAGACCAAGATCGTCTTCTCCGCCATGATGGGTTCTCCTTCGCGCTCGCCGTGGACGAAGGATACGTCGCCCGCAGGTCCGGGCGCCGGCCGGCTCAGCGCCGATAGGCGATCGGTGAGAATCGTTCGAGCTTCTCGAAGCGATGCTCTGCCTCGACCCATCGCACCGTGCCCGACCTCGACCGCATCACCATGGAGTGCGTGGTGGCGCCGTCCGGCCAGTAGCGGACCCCTCGGAGCAGGTTCCCCTCGGTGATACCCGTGGCCGCGAAGAACACGTCGTCGCCGCTGACGAGGTCGTCCGTGGACAACACGGCGTCGACGTCGTAGCCATCGTCGACGAGCTGCTGGCGTTCATCGTCGTCGCGGGGGGCGAGGCGTCCCTGGATGGCGCCGCCGAGACACTTGAGTGCGGCGGCCGCGATCACGCCTTCGGGCGTGCCGCCGGTCCCGATCAACAGGTCGATGCCCGACCGGGGCGCCGCGGCGGCGATGGCTCCCGCGACGTCGCCGTCGCTGATCAGGTACACGCGAGCGCCCACGCTGCGGATGGCGGCGATGAGGCCCTCGTGCCGGGGCCGGTCGAGGACGGTGACGCTGACCTCTTCGGGCCGAACGCCCTTGGCCTTGGCGACCAGCCGAACGTTCTCCTCCGGGGAGGCGGTGATGTCGATCACGTCGGCCGCCTCGGCGCCGGCGGCGATCTTCTCCATGTACACGGCCGCTCCGGGGAAGAACATCGTGTCGCGGGGAGCGAGCGCGATCACCGCCACCGCGTTGGGTTGGCCGAGGGCGGTGAGGGTCGTTCCGTCGACGGGGTCGACCGCCACGTCGACCCCCGGGCCTTCGCCGTTGCCCACTTCCTCGCCGTTGTAGAGCATCGGCGCTTCGTCCTTCTCACCCTCGCCGATCACGACGGTGCCGTGCATCGAGACGGTGTCGATCATCAGCCGCATCGCGTCGACGGCGGCCTGGTCGGCCGCGATCTTGTCGCCGTGGCCGATCCAACGGCCGGCGGCCAGCGCCGCCGCCTCGGTGACGCGTGCCAGTTCCATCGCGAGGTTCCGGTCGGGCCGCTGCGAGTCACTCACGTTCGGTGCTCCTTCGAAGGTCGTGGGGGCATGACGTGCCCGAAACGCAATCCTACGCGCCGGTCACCGGGTCGGGGCTCGGTGGTCGCGGCGCCGGCGCCAGGCCGCGTTCGGCGTACCAGGCCAGGGTGCGGCGGACGGTCATCTCCAGCGGCGTGTAGCGGAGGTCGAGCGCACGGCGCGCCAGCGATCCGTCGTAGCGATGGCCGTGCAGCAAGGTGCGAAGCATCTCGGGGCAGACGGTGGATCCCCTGCCCACCAGACTCGCCACGCCGCCCGTCACCGTGCCCACGACGGTTACCACCGAACGCGGAGCGAACCGGGCCCGGGCCGGCTGGCCGCAGACCCGCCGCAGCAGTTCGATCGCTTCGCTCACCCGGACCGAGGCGCCGTTGATGAGGTAGCGCTCACCCGGCGCCCCGTGCTGTTCGGCGAGCAGGTGCGCCTCGGTACAGTCGTCGACGTCGACGATCGACACATAGGTGTCCACCAGGACCGGAAGACGACCGTTCACGAGGTCCAGGAGCAGGCGGGAAGACCCGCCGATGCGTCCCGGACCCTGCACCGACGACGGGTTCACGCAGACGACCGGCACGCCGAGTTCGGACCCCAACGCGAGGACCTTGCGCTCGGCGAGCAGCTTCGAGCGCTCGTACTGCGACAGGAAGCTGCCGCGGTGCGGGGTGTCCTCGCGGCCGATCACGCCGCTGGCCTCGCCGATCGTGGCGGCCGACGAGGTGTGAACGACCCGTGTGACCTTGGCGGCCGAGGCCGCCCGCACCACTGCCGCCGAGCCCTCGACGTTCGCGTGCAGCATGGGCCCGGGGTCGCGCTGGCACATCGCGTTGATGCCGGCCACGTGGAAGACGGTGCGCACCCCACGCATGCCATCGAGCAGGGCGGCCGGATCGTCGAGATCGCCGCGGACCGGATGCGCCCCCAGGGAGCGCACGGTGTCGGCGGCGGCCCCGCTCCGCGCCAGCGCCTTGACGAACCGGCCTTCGGCGACCAGGCGCTGCACGAGCGCTCCGCCGACGAACCCCGATCCGCCGGTGACGAAGACGTCGCCCACGCGGCTCAGCGCTCTCGGGCGCTTCGCTCGCGCCGGGCGCTGCCGGCCAACGCACCGCCGTAGCGCGCGAAGTACTCGACCGCCGACGCGACGGTGATCACCGCGGCGATCGCCATCACGACCTGGTCGAGGTGCCAGTCACCGACCATGACGTCGGGACGCCAGATGGCCAGGAAGATGGCGAGGAACTGCACGTTCGCCTTCAACTTGCCCCAGATCGAGGGACGGATCACCGTGCCGTCCCCGGCGGTCACCGCCCCCCGGAGCCCCATGACGAGCAGCTCGCGCCCGATGATGATGAAGGCCACCCACATCGAGCACCGCCCGACGGCGACCAGCGAGATGAGCACCCCGGATACGAGCAGCTTGTCCGCCGTCGTGTCGAGGAAGTTGCCCAGCGTGGTCGTCTGCTTCCAGCGTCGAGCCAGGCGGCCGTCGAAGTAGTCGGTGATGGCGGCGATCGCGAACAGGGTGGCTGCGGCCGGTGTGGCCCACGACACGCGGTCGCCCACCCAGATCAGGGCCATCACCACGGGCGTGAGCGCGATCCGCAGATAGGTGATGGCCTGGAGGAACGTGGCGGCTCGGTCGTCGGCGCTGGTCATCCGGGCATCGGGCGCATCGTAACAGCGCCTTTCAGACGGCCAGCAGCGCCCGGACCTCGGACGCGGACGTGCATGCCAGCGCCTTCACGGCCAGGGCCTCGGCCTCGGGGATGTCGGTGCTGCGCACGACCTGCTTGACCTGCCCGATCGCCGGAGCGCTCATCGAGAGTTCTCGGACGCCGAGGCCGAGAAGCAACGACGTGGCGGTGGCATCGCCCGCGAGTTCGCCGCAGACACCGACCCAACGACCATGTGCCCGTGCGGCGACGGTCGTGCCCTCGATGAGCCGCAGCACGGCGGGATGCACCGCATCGGAGAGCGACGCCACATGTTCGTTGCCGCGGTCGGCGGCGAGCACGTACTGGGTCAGGTCATTCGTGCCGATCGAGAAGAAGTCGACGGAGGGTGCGAGGGCCGCCGCGGTGAGCGCTGCGGCGGGCACCTCCACCATGATGCCGGTCTCCAGCTGTGCGGCGCGACCCACGGCCTGTCGAGCCTGATCCAGCAGTTCGAGCGCGCGGTGGAGTTCGTCGGTCGTGGCCACCATGGGGAACATCACGCGAACCGGGAAGTCGGCCGCCACCCGGACAACGGCGCGCAGCTGCGTGAGGAGCAGGTCGGGGCGCGTCAGCCCCAATCGCACCCCGCGCACCCCGAGGAACGGGTTCGGCTCGGCCGGCTGGCCGAGGTAGGGAAGGGGTTTGTCCGCGCCGGCATCAAGGGTTCGTAGCAGCAACGGGCGGCCGTGGAGGGCTTCGGCGGCGAGGCGATAGGCGGCCTCCTGCTCGTCCTCGGTGGGCATGGCGTCCCGATCCATGAACAGGAACTCTGTGCGGAACAACCCAACGCCGTCGGCGCCCTGGGCGACCGCGGGGGCCACCTCCTCGGGCGAGCCGACGTTGGCCGAAACCTCGACGGTGACGCCGTCGGCCGTGACGGCAGGCGTGTTCGCCACGTCGCGTGCCGCGTCGGCCGCCAGGGCGGCAGCGGTACGGGCTTCCTCGAGATCGGTGAGGAGCTCGGCCGGGGGATCGACGTGGACCAGTCCACGGTCACCGTTCAGGGCGAGCGTCGTTCCGTCCTCGATCTCCATGAGTCGGTCGCCCAGGCCCACGACTGCGGGGATACCCATCGATCGGGCGAGGACCGCCGCATGGCTGGTGGGACCGCCACGTGCGGTGGCGATGCCCATGACCACGGCGGGATCGAGCCCGGAGGTGTCGGCGGGCGTGAGGTCGGCGGCCACCAAGATGCCCGGCGCATCCATCGCCGGCGCGGGTGGCTCGATCCCCAGGATGCGAGCTAGCACCTGGACGCCCACGCTCCGCAGATCGTCGGCGCGCGCTCGCAGGTACGGGTCCTCGATCGCCTCCCAGTCCCGGGCCGTGGTGTCGATCGAGGCTTGCCACGCCTGCGCCGCCGTGCGGTGATCCGCGTGGATCGCTCGCCGGGCCGGCGCGAGCAACGCATCGTCTCGGAGCAACAGCAGGTGAGCCGAGAAGATCGCTGCCTCCTGTTCCCCCGCCTTTGTCAGGACCTCATCACGCTGGCGTTCGATGTCGGCGCCGGCTTGCTCCAGTGCGTGGTCGAGCCGCGCGATCTCGGCTGCTCCGTCGGTGGCGTCGCCTGCCGGGACCGTGAGGGCCGGCACGTGGAAGCGCTGTGCGGGCCCGCTCGCGAGGCCGGGCGAAGCCGAGAAGCCGTGGAGGGCGCCGTCGCTGAGGTCGTCGTCGGTGGCCGGGAGGGGAGGCACGGGGGCGGTCGCCTCGGGGCCGACGGCCTCCTCGTCGAAGTTCCGCGAAGCGAGCGCCTGCACGGCAGCGATCGCCTCGGCCGCCTGGGGACCGGTGGCTGCAACCTCCAGCTCGTGTCCGGTGGCGGCGCCCAGGGTGGCGATGGCGTTGAGGCTCTTCGCGTCGGCAGGCCCCCGTCCGTTGGTGAGGTCGCGCACCTGTACCAGCGCGTCGTAAGAGGACGCCGTCTGCACGAACCGAGTCGCGGGCCGGGCGTGCAGCCCGTGCGGGTTCGCGACGGTGATCGCGGCCACGACGGCCTCTCCCTCGGGGCGGTCGCCGGTGGGCTGGTCGCTGGCAGGACCCACGTCGGCGGCCGGGGTCCCGAGGTGGGTGATCTTGCCCGCCAGGCCGCCGCGGGCCTCAGCGGCCACCGCGTCGAGCGAGGCGCCCATCTTCGCCGTGACCGCGGCCGCCACCGCGCCCTCGACCAGCGGGGCCTCGCACAGTTGGATCCGTTCGCGCTGCCCGGGTTCCAGCAGGTCGAGGGCCATCTCGGCCGACAGGACCGCACTGCCTAGGTCCATCAAGACCAGCACGCCGTCCTCGGACCACGCGCGTTCGATCGCCTGCATCACGAGGACGGCGTCGGTACCGATCGGGTGCTCGGGCATGTCGAGACCGCCCGCGGTCTCCAGGCGGATGTCCGGACCGCCCATCTCGCGCGCGAGCTCGGCGACGCCTTCGGCGATCCGGAAGCTGTGGGAGACGATCACGATCCCGACCACGACGTCCTCCGCCTCGCCTCAGGCCCTCGAGGCCAGGACGCCGATCAACACGAACCCGTACGCCACGGTCACCACGCCGAGCCCCACGAGTCCCTTGCTCACGAGCTGCTTGTGACGGTCGCTGAGGCCGAAGTCGAACAGGACCGACCGCAGTCCGAGCATCGCGTGGATCGTGATCACCACGAGGAAGATCGACTCGATCACGAAGATCACCGGGTTCGCGATGTAATCGAGGACGTGCTGGTAGGTGCGGAGCCCGCCGACGGCTTCGACCACGAAATGGTGGGCCACCATGTGGATCGTGACCAGCAGCAGCAGCGCGACGCCGGTGAGGGCCGTCCAGCGCCAGGTCCTGGAGCGGTTGGGTTCGCCTGTCGGCGCGCGAGGATCCTGAGCCGGAGCCTGCATCGTCATCCCTCCGCCGTGAAGACGTGGATCGCGGAGTAGATCAGCAGGATCGCCCCGAAGGTCATCAAGGTATAGAAGAGCGCCTTCTGACGGTTCGGGACGAAGCCGCTGCCGATCAGCGCCACGCGCAGGCCGTTCAGGCCGTGCGCCAGCAGTCCGAATACCAGCAGCACGTCCAGCCCCAGGAACAGCGGGGTGGTGGCGGTCTCGAGAAACCCGTTCCACGCGGCTTCGCCTCCCAGGAGCTGGGAGAGCACGGCCAGGTGCAGGTAAAGATAGAAGACCAACCCGAGGCCGGTGATCCGGTTCAACGAGAACGCGAAGTGTCCGGTGCCGCGGCGGCGGACGTCGAACCACGCGGTGGGACCCGGCGATTTCCGCTCGACGGGGCCTTCGGCACTTCGTACGCGCAGGATCTCCTCGACCCCACTGGGGGTCTGGTCCTCGGTTCGTCGTTCGCTCACGTCGGGTCCTCCGATCCGACCTCGGGGATGGCCCTTCCCTGGTCTCGCCGCCGTCGGCGAAGGTCTTTGCGCAGGGCCATGATCCGCTGGGCGGGGCGCACGTTCGAGGGGCAGGCCTCGGTGCATTCGAACGCGGCATGGCAGCGCCACGCGGCGGTGTCCTGGTCCGCCCAGTCGAGCAACGTGTCACGATCGACGGTGCCGGGGTCCTCCTCCAACATCCGCTGGGCGAACGCGAGGGCCGCGGGGCCGACGTAGCTGTCGTCGGTCGCCGACACCGGACAGGCCGACAGGCAGAGGCCGCATTCGATGCAGTCCTCGAACCGCTCGAAGGCCCCGAGGTCGACGGGCACGTCGGCTTGGGGAAGGAACTCGCTGTCCCGCACGATCGCGTGCGCTTCGGGGAACCGCTCGACGAAGGACGTCATGTCGACGACGAGGTCGTTCAGCACCGGCAGGTTGGCGATGGGCTCGACGGTGACGGTGCCGCCGCCGACGTCGGCGAGCGGCGTGACGCAGGCGAGCCGCTCCCGGCCGTTCACCCGTACCCCGCAGGTACCGCAGGAGGCATGGAAGCACGAGTGCCGGAGTGCCAGCGTGGCGTCCTCGTGGAGGTGGATCCATCGGAGGGCCTCGAGCACGGTGGTGCGTGCGCCGACCGGCACCTCGTGTTCGTCGACGTGTGCTGGACCGTCGTCGCGCTTGAACCGATGCACGCGGACGCGGCGCGTCTCCTGCGTGGTCGAGGCGACCCGATCCTCGGCGCTCATGCGGCGAAGACCGCCGTGTGGGGGAGCAGGACGGTCTCGCGCGTGCGGCAGGGTTCGTCGACGCCCAGCTTCCGGCCGACCACGTCGGCGCACACCTCGGCCATGCCACGAAGGGTCGTGCCCTTGCCGCCGGTGATCGTGACGAATCCCTCGAGGCCGTCGTCGACGGCGTGGTCGATCGTCTTGAAGGTGCGCGAGAGCTCGCGTCCCGAGTCGGCGTCGTCCTTGGAACCGATCAGCGGCCGAGCCGCCGACCACGCCGAGCGGAAGGGCGCCTCGCGCACGGCGGGGACCAACATCGATCCCTCGTCGATCATGCGTTGGACGTGGTCCTGGGGAACGCCGAGGTCGTCGGGATCCTCGACCACCCACGAGCTGGTGCCCACGACCGAGAGTGCGCGCTGCGGAACCACGATGTCGCCGTCGCCCGAGGCGTGCAGGCGGTTCACCACCATGTTGCAGAGCCGGCCGCGCACCGCGAGCATGACGCCGGGGGAGGGCCGGATCGGCACGTCCACCCCGGCCATGTGGGCGACCTGTTCCGACCAGGGGCCGGTGGCGTTGACCACGAGGTCGGCGCCGATCGTGCTCTCGCGACCGGTGACGACATCACGCACGCGCGCGCCGGTCACCACGCCGCCGCCGCGCTCGAGATCCGTGACATCGACGTAGTTGAGCAGGACCGCGCCGTTCGCCTTCGCTGTGGCGAAGAACCGTAGCGGCATCCGCATGGCGTCCATCGTGGCGTCGGGCACGCGCACCGCGACCTTCAGCTCGGGGTTGAGCATGGGCTCGAGCCGGAGCGCCTCGTCGGGCTGCAGGACCTGGGTGCGGATCCCGGTCTCTTCGCAGCCCGCCAGGAACGCCGGGAGGTAGGCCATGTCCTCGTCGGTGATGGCCACGAACAGACCGTCGTTCTCCTCGAACGAGCCGGGCGCGATGTGTCGAAGGAGCGTGTTCTCCTCGATGCACTCCACGGCCGACTCCTTGTCGTTGACGGCGTAGCGCGCGCCGCTGTGCAGCAGGCCGTGGTGCCGTCCCGTGGTCCCCGAAGTGAACTCCCCACGCTCGACCAACGTGACCTGCATGCCACGGAGCGCGAGGTCGTGCGCGAGCGCGCCGCCGGTTCCGCCGCCGCCGATGATCAGGACATGTGGGCTCGAGCGCCTCATTGACCGTGCATCATCGCGCCGGTTCCACGACGGCGGGTGGCCGCCGCCACGTCAGTCCTCCGCGGTTTCTTCCCCGCGCGCGAAGTCGCCGCGCTGCGGGGTGGTGGGATCTTCGTCCTCGTCGGTTTGACCTTCGGCGAACGTCCCCTTCTCGGTCTCCGCAGGCTCGTGATGCTCCCGCTCTTGACCCTCGGCGAAGTCGCCGTGGCGGTCCTCCTCGGGATCGTGCTTCTCCTCTGCCTGGCCTTCGGCGAAGAACCCTTCGTGCTCGTCCTTGTCTTTGTCCTTCTCGTCTTCGGTCATGTGGGGCACTCCGATCTACTCGACCCAGTCGAACGTTCGGGTGACGGCCTTCTTCCAGTTCGCGTACTCGGAAGCCACCTTGTCCGCAGACATCTGGGGCTTCCACTCCTTGTCCTTGCCCCAGTACTGGCGCAGCTCGTCGGTGTCCTTCCAGAATCCGACCGCCAGGCCGGCGGCGTAGGCGGCGCCCAGCGCGGTGGTTTCGGCGATCTTCGGCCGGATCACAGGAACCTGCAACGAGTCGGCCTGGAACTGCATCAGGACCTCGTTGTAGACCATGCCGCCGTCGACCTTGAGCTCCTTGAGCGTGACGCCGGAGTCGGTTTCCATGGCGTCGAGCACCTCACGGGTCTGCCACGCGGTGGCTTCCAGGGTGGCGCGGGCGATGTGGCCCTTGTTGACGTAGCGGGTCATCCCCACGATCGCGCCGCGCGCGTCGCCCCGCCAATACGGAGCGAACAGGCCCGAGAACGCCGGCACGAAGTAGATGCCACCGTTGTCATCAACCGTCGCCGCGAGTTCCTCGATCTCCTGGGAGGTGCTGATGATGCCCAGGTTGTCGCGGAGCCACTGGACGAGGGCGCCCGCGATCGCGATGGCGCCCTCCAGGCAGTACACCGCGGGTTGGTCGCCCAGCTTCCACCCCACGGTGGTGAGCAGGCCCGACTTCGAGTGGACCAGCTCGGTACCGGTGTTCAGGAGCATGAAGCAGCCGGTGCCGTACGTGTTCTTGGCGTCACCGACGTCGTAGGCGGCCTGCCCGAAGGTTGCGGCCTGCTGATCGCCCAGGATCCCGGCGACGGGGATGCCGGCAAGCGTGCCCTTGGCCTCACCGTAGACGGCCGAGGAGGGCTCGATCGAAGGCAGCATCGACCTCGGTACGCCGATCGCGGACAGGAGGTCGTCGTCCCAGTCGAGGGTCGCCAGGTCCATCAACATCGTGCGGCTCGCGTTCGAGACGTCGGTGACGTGGCGCCCGCCGTCGACGCCGCCGGTGAGGTTCCACACGCACCATGTGTCCATGTTGCCGAACATGAGATCGCCGGCCTCGGCGCGCGCCCGGGCACCCTCGACGTTGTCGAGGATCCAGCGGACCTTGGTGCCGGAGAAGTACGTCGCCAACGGCAGCCCGGTCTTGGCGCGGAAGCGGTCCTGACCGCCGTCGGCCGCCAGCGCATCCACGATGTCCTGCTGGCGCGTGTCCTGCCAGACCAGGGCGTTGTAGACGGGCTCACCGGTGTTCCGGTCCCACACCAGGGCGGTTTCGCGCTGGTTCGTGATGCCGATCGCGGCGAGGTCGCTCGCGGAGATGTTCGCATTCTTCAACGCGCCGTCGATCACGTCGGTGGCGCGGGCCCAGACCTCTTTCGGGTCGTGTTCGACCCATCCGGGGTTGGGGAAGATCTGCTCGTGCTCCTTCTGGTCGATGCCCACGACGCTGCCGCCGTGGTCGAAGATCATGAACCGCGTGCTCGTGGTGCCTTGGTCCAGCGCTCCCACGTAGTCAGCCATGAGGGACCTCCTTCTCGTCGTCGGCTGCTTCCTTCAGTTACATCTTGTGCCTGTCGGGGCTCAAGCGTCGCCGGCCCAAACGTCGGCGGCGGTCTTCAACAACAGGTAGGAGGAGGTGGCGCCGGGGTCCTGATGCCCCGCGCTGCGCTCTCCCAGGTAGCTCGCGCGACCCTTGCGGGCCACCAGCGGGATCGTGTCCTTCATGCCCTGTTCGCCCGCTTCGGCCGAGCGCCGGAGCGCCGCGGGCAGCTCCGCTCCGTCGGCGACGGCCGCCGCGAACGCGTCGCGCGCGGGGATCAGGGCATCGAGCATCGTCTTGTCTCCCGCTTCGGCCTTGCCTCGGGCCTGGACACCCGTGACGGCGGCCTCCAACGCCGCCTGCCAGTCGGGCGCCGTGAGCTCGTCCTTGCCGGCCGTGGCCACACCCAGCTGCAGGAACAGCGTGCCGTACAACGGCCCACCGGCGCCTCCGACCGTGGAGACCAGGGTCATCCCCACGGTCTTGAACATGGCGCCGATGTCGTCGCCGGAAGGGGTCGCGTCGAGCTTGCCGATGACGGCCTGCATGCCGCGATCCATGTTGATGCCGTGGTCGGCATCGCCGATGGCCGAGTCGAGTTCGGTGAGGTAGGTCTTCTGGTCGGCGATCACCTCAGCGAAGGTCTTGACCCATCGGAGGACGTCTTCGTACGGCACGCTCATCGGATCCGCCCCCTCCCGAAGGCCGGCTCGTCGTGATGGATGTGGGTCAGGCGCCCCACCGCAGTCCGGCGGTCTTGACCGGGGCGTCCCACAGCTTGGTGTAGTCGTCGTTCAGCTTCAGCAGCGTGATCGAGCAGCCGGCCATCTCGAGCGACGTGATGTAGGAGCCGATCAGGTTCCGGGTGATCGTGATGCCACGACCCTTCAGGAACTTGTTCAGCTCGTTGTAGACCACGTACAGCTCGATCAGCGGGGTGCCGCCCATGCCGTTGACGAACGCCAGCACGTTGTCCCCGCTGGAGAACGGCAGGTCCTCGACGACGGCGGTGGCCATCAGCTCGACGATCTCGGAGGCGGGCTTCATCTTCATGCGCTCGCGCCCTGGTTCGCCGTGGATCCCCACGCCCATCTCGATCTCGTCGTCGCCGAGCTCGAAGGTGGGAGTGCCGGCTGCCGGGACGGTGCACGACGTCAGCGCCATGCCCATGGAGCGGGCGTTCGCGTTGACCTCGCGGCAGATGTCGGCGACCTCCTTGAGCGGTCGCTGTTCTTCGGCCGCCGCACCGGCGATCTTCTCCATCAGCACGGTGGCGCCGACACCGCGGCGTCCGGCCGTGTACAGGGAGTCCTGTACGGCGACGTCGTCGTCGACCACGACCGCCTCGACGTCGGTGCCTTCGGAGCGACACAGCTCGGCCGCCATCTCGAAGTTCATCACGTCGCCGGTGTAGTTCTTGACGATGTGCACGACGCCCGCGCCACCCTCGACGGCCTTGGTGGCCGCCTCCATCTGGTCCGGCGTGGGGGAGGTGAAGACCTCTCCGGGACATGCGGCGTCGAGCATGCCCTTGCCGACGAACCCGCCGTGCATCGGTTCGTGGCCCGAGCCACCACCGGACAACAACGCGACCTTGCCTTGGATCGGGGATTCCTTGCGGGTGATGTAGTAGGGGTCGTAGAAGACCTTGACGAGATCGCCGTGGGCGGCCTCGATCCCCTGGAGTTCCTCGCGAACGACGTTCGCGGGGTCGTTGATCAACTTCTTCATGCGTTGCCTCGCTTCCGTGCTCGTCACAGGGCCTGTCGCTGCCGACCCTGCGACGAGCGTTCGTGTCGTCGTTTACAGGTCGAAGATCGCCTTGGCTGCCAGTGCCCCGAGGACGCCGCCCACGATGGGTCCGACCACCGGGATCCACGAGTACGCCCAATCCGAGCTCCCCTTCCCGGCGATCGGAAGGATGGCGTGCATGATCCGCGGGCCGAGGTCTCGGGCCGGGTTGATGGCGTAGCCGGTGGGACCGCCGAGCGCCAGGCCGATCCCGAGCACGAGGAGCGCAACCGCCAGTCCTGGGAGGGTG
This sequence comes from Actinomycetota bacterium, assembly GCA_035535815.1. Classification (GTDB taxonomy): domain Bacteria; phylum Actinomycetota; class UBA4738; order UBA4738; family HRBIN12; genus JAOUEA01. The sequence goes on from DATLPI010000056.1 coordinate 39,874, forward strand.
CCGAAGGTCGAGCCGCCGATGATCTGGGTGAGCACGATCGCCACGATCCCGAACACCAGCATGAAGGTGCCGATGATCTCGGTGATCAGGTTCGCCACGGTGTTGCGGATCGCGGGACCGGTGGAGAAGACGGCGAGCTTGAGTCCCGGGTCTTCGGTTTCGGCCCAGTGTGCGAGGTAGGCGAGGTACACGAGGGTTGCTCCGATGAAGGCGCCGACGAACTGCCCGGCGATCAACGTGGGGACATCCGCCCACTTCACGGCGTCGATCGAGGCGAGCCCGATCGTGACGGCCGGGTTCAGCTGCGCGACCCCACCTGTCACCGCGAGGCTCGTGATGACACCGAACAACACACCCAGGGCCCACGCCCAGGTGATGACGATCCATCCGCCGTTCTGAGACTTCGACTTGTTGAGCAGCACACCGGCAACCACGCCGTCACCGATCAACACCAAGACGGCCGTGCCGACCACCTCTCCGAGGAACATCTGGGTGACCACCCCCTCCTGTTTCGCTCCCTCGGTGATCGAGGGCAGCTGTCGGGCGATAGCCAAAAACGTTCAGCCTTGGATGTCAATAGTGCGATAGGACCGAATGCCTCTTGACGTTGCCAGGCGTTGTTCGGCATAGTCGAACACGATGGTGGCGAAGCAGTGACGAGTTGACACGGAGGTGGGTCGGTCGGATGGTGCATCTGGTGAGTGACAGCCCGTCGACGACCCATGCGGCGCTGGACGGAACCACCGTGCGTCGGTGGATCCGCGAGAGCGCCGATGTCTTCTCTTCACAGCGCGACTACCTCACCCAGCTCGACGCCGCGATCGGCGATGCCGACCACGGCATCAACATGGATCGAGGCTTCTCGGCGGCGGTCGTCGATCTCGACGCGGTGGACGGGTCCGCGCCGGGCGAACTGTTGACGCGCGTCGGCTCCACGCTGGTCTATCGCGTGGGCGGCGCGGCCGGGCCGCTGTTCGGTGGGTGCTTCCGCCAGGTGGGCAGTGCGCTCGGCACCGCCGAGACCTTCGACGCCGAAGATCTCCTGAAGGCGCTCCGTGCGGGCCTGGATGCGATCCAAGGACTGGGTGCAGCGGTCGAGGGCGACAAGACGATCGTCGATGCATTCGTGCCGGCCCTGCAGGCGTTCGAACGGGATCTGCGCGCCGGACGCGACGTCGGACACGCAGCCCACCGCGCCGCGGAGGCCGCGAAGGAAGGATCGCGCGAAACGATCCCCCTGCAGGCGCGGAAGGGGCGCGCGTCCTACCTGGGACCGCGAAGCGTGGGGCATCAGGATCCGGGTGCCACATCCACGGCGCTGCTCTTCGCCACCTTGGCCAAGGCGGTCGACGAGCAGCCGTGAGCGCCACCGGTGAGCGGCGAGGAACGATCCAGTCCGTCGACCGCGCCGCCCGCATCCTGAAGGCGCTCGGTTCGGGATCCTCGAGACTCGGCGTCACCGAGGTCGCGGATCGGCTCGGCCTCGCGAAGGGGACCGTCTACGGCCTCCTTCGCACCCTCGAAGCGCAGGAGTTGGTGGAACAGGATCCCGAGTCGGGCAAGTACCGACTCGGGCCGGCCATGCTCCAGCTGGGCAACGCCTTCCTCGACAACCACGAGCTCCGCGGCCGCTCGCTGCTGTGGGCGGACTCCCTGGCCTCGCGGGTCGGTGAAGCCGTGCGCGTGGGTGTGCTGCACGGGCCGAACGTCTTGATCGTGCATCACGTGTTCCGACCGGACAACTCCGTGCAGATCCTGGAGGTGGGCGCGTCCATCCCGTGGCACGCATGTGCGCTCGGCAAGGCGATCGTCGCCTACCTCGGCGAGGACGAGCGGGCGGCCCTGGTGCGCCACGACCTCGCGCCGCTCACCGGGCGGACGGTCGTGGATCCCGAGCGGCTGCATCTGGCGCTCACCACGGTCGTGCACGACGGTCTCGCCCTGGAGGACCAGGAGGCCATCGTGGGGGAGGCGGAGATCGCCGCCGCGGTGTTCGACCACCGCGGCTACCCCGCGGGCGCCGTCGGTGTGGTGGGCCCGGTCGAACGGCTCGTCCCCGAAGGCAAAACGTCGGCAGCGTTGTCGGCCGCCGTCCGCGAAACCGCTCGGGGGTTGTCCCGTGACATGGGCGCCGGCCGCGTGGCCGCGCGCGGCTGAGTCCGCCGGGCGCGGTCATCATCGAGGGTCTGCACCGAATAGGCTTGCGCCCATGACCGAGGCCGTGCCGTTCGTGATCGTCGACGACTACGAGTCGGTGGCTCGCGCCGCGCTCCCTCCCGACGTGTGGGGATACTTCGCGGGCGGAGCCGGCGATGAGTGGACGCTGGCGGAGAACCGCCGGGCCTTCGACCGATGGCTGCTGCGGCCGCGGTTCCTCCGAGGGGCGGGTGAGCCCGACACCTCGACCAGCGTGCTCGGGGCGCCGCTGTCGTTCCCGGTGATGGTGGCGCCGTGGGCGTATCAAGGTCTCGCTCACGCCGACGCCGAAGTCGCGACCCGCCGCGCCGCCGCAGCCGCCGGCACCGTCATGATCGTCTCCTCGACGGCGATCGACCTGTTGGAGCAGATCGCGGCCGCCACCGAGACACCCGCCTGGTGGCAGTTGTACGTGTTCGCAGATCGCGGCGCGACCGGGGAGATGCTGGCCCGGGTCGCGTCGGCGGGCTATGAGGCGATCTGCTGGACGGTCGACTTCCCGGTGGCCGGGCTGCGGCACCGCGACACCCGCAGCGGGTTCGAGATGCCGATGGGCCTGCCGTGGACCGATCTGGTGTTCGACCCACACCTGGACTGGGACGACCTCGCATGGATCCGGGGACAGGTCCCCGGCCTGCCCATCGTGGTGAAGGGCATCCTCACGGCCGAAGACGCAGAGCTGGCGGTGCAGGCCGGCGCCGATGGGATCGTCGTGTCGAACCACGGCGGACGCCAGCTCGATTCCTCGCCCTCCGGGCTCGGAGCATTGCCGGAGGTTGCCGCGCAGGTGGCGGGCCGGATCCCGGTCCTGATGGACGGGGGCGTCCGGAGGGGCACCGACGTGCTGAAGGCCATGGCGCTGGGGGCGAGCGCCGTCCTCGTCGGGCGTCCCACCGTGTGGGGCCTCGCCGCCGCGGGCCAGGAAGGCGTCGAAGGGGTGCTAGGCATCCTGCGCGCGGAGTTCGAGAACGCGATGGCGCTTACCGGCTGTCGCTCGGTGGCCGAGATCGGTCCGTCGTTGATCGCGCCGGCGCCGGGGCCCTAGTTCGCGCCACGCCGGATGTGACGCGCCGAGGACCCGTCTGCCACCCTTGCGCGACGATGAGCGGCTACGACCTTCACACCCACAGTTCCTACTCCGACGGAACGAACACGCCGGCCGAGAACGTCGCACTGGCGTTGGAGCGTGGCCTGTCGGGGATCGCCGTCACCGACCACGACACCACGGAGGGGCTCGACGAGGCGTTCGCCGCGGCGGAGGGCACCGGCCTGGAGATCGTGCCGGGGATCGAGTTCTCCGCCGAGTACCAGGGTGCGAGTCTGCACGTCCTCTCGTACTGGGTCGAGCCCACGAACGTTCCGCTGCGCGAAGAACTGCAGCGCCTCACCGACACCCGGTTCCGGCGCGGCGAGATGATGGTGGAGAAGCTGCAGGAGCTTGGCTACGACATCTCGTTCGAACGCGTGCGCGAGCTGGCCGACGACGGCGTGATCGCCCGTCCGCACGTGGCCAAGGCCATGGTGGAGGCCGGCATCGTGCCCACCGAGAAGGAAGCCTTCGACCGGTTCATCAGCGACGACGGCATCGCCTACGTCCCCAAGCACGCCCTCGACCCGATCGATTCGCTCGATCTCATCGCGGGCGCCGGCGGCATCTGCGTGCTGGCCCACCCCGGGATGTGGAAGGGCGCGGGTTCCGTGCCGGACGAGCTGATCGAGCAGATGGCCGAAGGTGGCATGGTCGGCTTGGAGGTCGATCACCCCGACCATGACGAGACGCAGCGTGCCTATTACCACGAGGTGGCGCGGCGCCTCGATCTGATCCCCACCGGCGCCAGCGACTGTCACGGGGCACGCTACGACTACCGCATGGGGTGCGACACCACCGACGCCGAACGGTTCGCCGAGCTCCAGCGTCGCGCGGGACGCTAGCGCAGCGCCCGGTGCCGTCATGAGCCCCGTCGAACGCGTCACCGACCCGGCCGATCCCCGCCTCCGCGACTTCACCGAACTGCGTGATGTCCAGGTTCGGTCCCGCCGGGAACCGACCGAGGGACTGTTCATCGCCGAAGGAGAGGCCACGATCCGTCGCGCGCTCGACGCCGGGTACGTCCCTCGCGTGGTGCTCACCACCGACCGGTGGCTGACGTCGATGGGCGATCTGCTGGGGAGCGCCGACGCGCCGATCTTGGTCGTGGATGAGGAGCTGCTCGAGGAAACCACGGGGTACCCGGTGCATCGGGGCGCGCTCGCCTCGATGACTCGGAGACCGTTGTCGTCCCTGGCCGACGTGATCGAAGGCGCCACACGGATCCTGGTCCTGGAGGATCTCGTCGACCACACGAACGTCGGCGCCGTGTTCCGTAGCGCGGCGGCGCTCGGGATGGACGCCGTCGTCCTGACCCCTCGTTGTGCCGACCCGCTGTACCGGCGCGCGATCCGCACGTCGATGGGCGCCGTGTTCACCGTCCCGTGGACCCGGGTGGACGGGCCTGAGGCCTTGCGCGAGGCCGGCTTCGAACTCGTCGCGCTCACGCCGGCGGCCGATGCCGTGGACCTCCGTTCCTATGACGGTGCGCCGAAGGTCGCACTGGCCCTCGGATCGGAAGGGGATGGTCTGTCGGCTCGGTGGCTCGATGCGGCGGACGTCTGCGTGTCCATCCCGATGGCGCACGGGGTCGATTCGCTGAACGTGGCGGCTGCGGCAGCGGTCGCCTGCTACGCGCTGGGAGCGTCGTCAGGCCGCTAGCATGCCGGTCGTGCTACCGGACGCCGAGATCGAGCCAAAGATCGAACCAAAGATCGAGCCAAGGATCGAGATGGTGTTCTTCGACATCGGGGGCGTGATGTACGACGACACCGTGTACGCGCGGTCCTGGATGAAGGCGCTGCGCGAATCGGGCGCCGTCTTCACCGACGAGGAGTTCGAGCGCGAGTACGTCGAGGCCCGAGCCGCCCAGTCCGGATCGTTCCGGCGACGCCTCACGCGAACCTTCCTGGGTGAAGATGCCGACCTGACGCCCGTCGAGGCGCGTGCCGCGAAGTACTGGGCCTACCCTCCCACGGCGATCTACCCGGACGTGGTCCCGTGCCTTGATGCCCTCACCGACCGCTACCGGCTGGGGATCATCGCGAACCAGCCGAGCTCCGTTCGTGTCGCGATGGACCGTGACGGTCTCAGTCCCTACTTCGAGGTGTGGGGCGTGAGCGACGACCTGGGATTGCAGAAACCCGATCCGAAGCTGTTCTCGGAGGTGCTCTACACGGCCGGCGTGGCGCCGACGCATGCGGTGATGCTGGGGGACCGCCTCGACTACGACGTGCGTCCGGCCAAGACCGCCGGGATGCGGACCGTCTGGGTGATGCGTGGCGAAGCGCCGGACGATCCCACGCCCGCGCAGCTGGCGGAGCCCGACGCGTACGTGCGGACGCTCGACGAGATCCCCGCCATGCTGGAGTCATGGGAACCCGCAAGCGCGTCCTGATCGTCGGCGGTGGCTTCGCCGGCATGGAGGCGGCCCTGCACTTGAAGCCGCTGGCGAAGGCGGGCTATGACGTCACCCTGGTGAGTTCGGACAACTTCATGCAGTACCAGCCGTTCCTGCCGGAAGTGGCCAGCGGCACGATCGACCCCCGCGCCGCCGTGGTGCCGCTGCGACCCTTGTTGCGACACACATCGATCGCTGTGGGCGAGGTGGTGGCGATCGATCACGAGGCGAACTCCGCGACGGTGACGATCCCCGACGGCACCTCGGTGGCGCTGGGCTACGACATCCTGGTGGTGACGGCGGGGTCGTGGTCGCGCGTGTTGCCGGTGCCCGGGCTCGCCGAGCGGGGGATCGGGTTCAAGACCGTGCAGGAGGCGATCTACCTGCGCAACCACGTGCTGTCCCGATTGGACGTCGCCGCCGAGACCGACGACGAGAGCCGACGCCGTGCCGCGCTCACATTCGTCTTCGTCGGGGCGGGCTACGCGGGTGTGGAGGCATTGGGCGAACTCGAGGACCTCGCCCGCGACGCGATGGAGCATTACCCGACGCTGCGACCCGACCAGATGCGATGGATCCTGGTCGAGGCCGGCCCGCAGATCCTGCCGGAGCTCCCACGGGATCTGGCGACCTACGCCCAGGACCAGCTAGAGGCCCGGCGGATCGAGGTGTTGCTGGGGACGCGTCTGGAATCGGCCGAAGGCGCGATCGTCTTGTCGAACGGTCAGACGTTCGACGCCGACACGTTGGTGTGGACCGCGGGCGTCAAGCCGGCGCCGGTGGCCCGGTTCAGCGGGCTCCCGCTCGATGAGCGAGGTCGCATCGTGGTCGACGACCATCTCCGTGTCGTGGGCGTACCGGGTGCCTGGGCCGCTGGAGACATCGCGGCCGTGCCCGATCGCACGACCGGTGGCACGAGTCCGCCCACCGCCCAGCACGCGATGCGTGAGGGCAAGCGGCTCGGCGACAACCTTACCGCGAGCGAACTGGGCGGCGAGCTCCAGCCGTTCGTGTGGAAGAACGTCGGTGGCGTGTGTTCGCTGGGCCGGTACAAGGGTGTCGCGAACGTGTTCGGCGTGAAGGTGAAGGGATTCCTGGGGTGGTTCCTGCACCGCTCTTACCACCTGTACGCGATGCCCACGATCGGACGGCGGGTCCGGATCGCGATGGACTGGACGATCGCGTTGTTGTTCCCCCGCGATATCACGCAGTTCAGCGGGTTCGAAGATCCCCATGGGCCGTTCCGGCGAGCCGCCGGTCCCGGCCCCGATCCGAGCTGACGGGGCGATGGCGCTGCGCGCGGCAAGTCCCTAGGCTTCGACGACGACGGCGACAGCTGGGGGAGGGAGCTCGTGAACGCGACCGCGGTGCCGGGCGTCCGCATGCTGACCGGTTACCGGCGTGAGTGGCTCACCAAGGACATCGTGGCGGGGCTGGTCCTCACCGCGCTGCTGGTTCCCCAGGGGATGGCCTACGCCGAGCTCGCGGGCCTGCCGGCCATCACCGGCCTCTACACCTCGATCATGTGCCTGGTGGCCTACGCCATGTTCGGACCGAGCAAGATCCTGGTGCTCGGTCCCGACTCCTCCCTGGGTCCCATGATCGCGGCGACGCTGGCGCCGTTGCTCGTCGCCGACGGGGACCCCGTGAATGCGGTGGCCATGGCCTCCGTGCTCGCGCTGATGGTGGGTGGCGTTATGGTCATCGCGGGCGCGGCGAAGCTCGGGTTCGTCGCCGACCTGCTGAGCAAGCCCACCGTCATGGGCTACATGAACGGGCTCGCGTTGACGATCCTGGTGGGCCAGCTGCCGAAGCTGTTCGGCTTCTCGGTCGACGCCGACGGGTTCATCGGCGAGCTCACCGGGTTCCTCCGAGGCCTGGCCGACGGCGAGACGGTGACGGCGGCGTTGGCGATCGGTGCGCTGGGGTTGGTGCTGATGGTGGTGTTCCAGCGCGTGCTCCCGAAGCTCCCGGGCGTGCTGGTGGTCGTCATCATCTCGATCGCATCGGCGGCGATCTTCGACCTGGCGTCCCGAGGCGTGTCGCTGGTCGGCCCTCTCCCGCAGGGGTTCCCGCCGTTCACGATCCCGACGGTCTCGCTCGGCGACCTGGGGGCCCTCGCGCTCGGCGCGCTCGGCATCGCGCTCGTGTCGCTGACGGACACGATCTCGACGGCGTCCTCGTTCGCCGCACGCACCGGTCAGGAGATCGATGGGAACCATGAGCTGATCGGGATCGGCACGGCGAACCTCGCGGCGGGCCTGTTCCAGGGGTTCCCGGTGAGCACGAGCGGCTCACGGACGGCGGTCGCCGAGCAGGCCGGGGCGAAGACCCAGGTGGCCGGACTGGTGGGAGCCGGAGCCATCACCTTGATGTTGCTGTTCGTGCCGGGCCTGTTGCGGAACCTTCCTCAGCCGACCCTGGCCGCCGTGGTGATCGCGGCCTCGGTCAGCCTCGCCGACATCCCGGGCACGATCCGGCTGTGGCGGCAGCGCCACACCGAGTTCTACCTGGCGATGGCGGCGTTCCTCGGCGTCGTCCTCCTGGGGGTCCTGCCAGGGATCGGGCTCGCCATCGCGTTGTCGATCCTCAGCGTGTTCCGGCGTTCGTGGTGGCCGTACCAGGCGGAGCTTGGCAAGGTCGAGGGGCTGCCGGGCTTCCACGACGTCTCGAGCTATCCCGGAGCCGAGCTCTTGCCGGGGTGCGTGCTCTTCCGGTTCGACGCACCGGTGTTCTTCGCCAACTCGCGTGCCTTCCGCGATCAGATCCGGCGGCTCGCCCGCTCCGTTCCGCCGCCTCGATGGATCGTGGTGGCCGCCGAACCGATCACCGACGTCGACACGACCGCCGCCGATATGCTCGAGGATCTCGACGAGGCCCTGAACGCGGCGGGGATCCACCTGGTGTTCGCGGAGATGAAAGATCCGGTGAGGCGCAAGGTGGAGCGGTACGAGTTGACCAGGACGATCTCGCCGGAGCACTTCTACCCGACGATCGACGCGGCCGTCGAAGCGTTCCGAGCGATGAGCGGCGCCGAGTGGCAGGCGGCGGAACGGGGCGAGCATGAGCGCTAGGTCCTCCCTTGCCCCGACAGGGTGGCGACGGCTCGCGGCCATCGTGTCGATCGTGACGCTCATCGCGGCGTTGGGACTGGTCATCATCGCGACGGCTGCGAGCCTCGGGGGCGTACTGATGGTGCTCCTCGGCGTGCTCATCGTCGTCGGTGGCGGGTGGCACGCGGTCTCGCGACGGGGCCTGGTTCGCACGATCTCGGTGCTGGTGGCCCTCGTCGGCATCATGATCGCGGTCACCGGCCTGGTGGTCGGGGGATTCTCGATCGGGCGTGGCCTGACGATCGTGGTGCTGTCGGCGATCTCGGTGGGGACGGCCCGAGTGGCGCTCCATCGCACGGTCAAGGACCTGGGCGCCACCGTGTCCTCGTTGCCCTCGGCGCCGCCCGCCAGCCGGCCCGTGCTGATCATGAATCCCCGCTCGGGCGGCGGGAAGGTCGGCAAGTTCCACCTGGAGGACGAATGCCGATCACGAGGGATCGAGCCCGTCGTCCTGTCGCCGGGTGAGGACCTCCTTGCGCTGGCCGAGGACGCCGTCGCTCGCGGCGCCGACGTGATCGGCATGGCGGGCGGCGATGGCTCCCAGGCGCTCGTCGCCTCCGTGGCGAGCACGCATGATGTTCCCCACGTGGTGATCCCCGCCGGCACGAGGAATCACTTCGCACTGGACCTCGGGCTGGACCGCGACGACGTCGTGGGGGCCCTCGACGCCTACGCCGACGGGGTCGAGCGCCGGATCGACCTGGCGTCGGTCAATGGCACCACGTTCGTCAACAACGCATCGATGGGGCTCTACGCGAAGATCGTCCAGTCGCCCGAATACCGCGACGCGAAGGTGCAAACCGTGCTCGACATGCTGCCCGACCTGCTCGGACCGAACGCCCAGCCGCTCGATCTGCGCTACGTCGGACCTGACGGGGAGCAAGAAGACAGCGCGCACATGCTGCTGGTCTCCAACGATCCGTACCAACTCGATGGGGGGAGCGGCCGGGGCACGCGGGTGCGACTGGACGCGGGCACGCTCGGGGTCGTGAGCCTGCGGGTGAAGAGTGCGGCCGAGGCTCAGCAGATCGTGGCCCTCGATGCCGTCGGCAGGATCAACCGGTTCTCCGGATGGCTCGAGTGGAGCGCGGAGCGGTTCGAAGTCGATTCCGGAGCCTCGGTGGAAGTGGGCGTGGACGGCGAGGCCATCATGATGCCTCCACCCTTGGTGTTCGAATCGAGGCCGGGTGCCCTGCGGGTTCGGATCCCGCGGCACGCGCTGGGGGTCTCGCCCGCGGCGAGGGCGACCTTCCCCTTGGCGTTCGAGGACCTCGTCCAGGTCGCCTCAGGCAGGTCGTCCGGGTGATCCAGGACCTCCGGGCGCTCCCCGGCGCGGCGCAGTCCCTCATCCTGATCGCGGCCGGGGTGCTGGCGTTCGTCTTGGCGCTGGTGCTCATCCGGACCGGCGTCGTGTCCTGGGACGAGGGGCTCTTCACGATGCTCAACACGGGCACGGGATCGGGATCCGTCGGAGCGAAGGTGGTCTCGGCGATCACCACCCCGATCGCGCTGGTGATCCTCGTCGTGGGGGCGGGGCTCGCCGTCAACCGCGTACATGGCTCAGGCGCGATCCTCGTCTCAGCCGTGGCCGCGGCGTTCGGATGGGCGTTGGCCAACGGGGCCAAGCTCCTGATCGATCGTCCCCGTCCCTACCTCTCCCTGTCCGAGGCGATCCTGCGTCAGGACCCGGCGCGAGGCACGTCGTTCCCGTCGAGTCACACGGCCATCGTGACCGCGGTGGTGGTGGCGCTGTTTCCGTTGCTGCCTCGCCCATGGCGCGTGGTGGGCATCCTCGTGATCCTGGTAGTGGCGTGGTCCCGGATGTACTTCGGGGTCCACCACCCGCTCGACCTGCTCGGTGGGGTGGGCATGGGCATGGCCGCGGCGGGCCTCGCCTGGTTGATCGTGGGTGCGATCGCTGGCGCCTGGTGAGTGACGCTACGCGCCCTTGCGACGCTGCTTCTGCAGGTCGCTCGCGGCCTGCAGCGCCTTGTGGCTGGTGGCGATGTCGGGCATCTCGTGGCCTCCCGCCAGCTCCTCGGCGGCCCATCTCGTGAGGTCGCGGATCGACACGATGCCGACGACCTTGCCGCGGTCCACGACCGGGAGATGGCGGATGTTGCGGGTGGCCATGTGCTCGGCCGCCTCGGCGATCTCCATCTTGGGTCCGATCGTCTCGAGGTCTCGCCGGGTCATGCCGTGGACCACCTTGACGCTGTGCGGGTCGCCACCGGCGGCCACCAGGTTCACGATGTCGCGCTCGGTGACGATGCCGCCGAGCTTCTTGCCCTCCAGCACCACCACCGACGAGATACCGTTGGTGCGCATGAGCTTGGCGACGTCGGCGAACGTGTCCTCGGCGTTGGCCGACTTCACGTCGGTGTGCATGATGTCCGCGACCTGCATCGTGGGTGCCTCCTGATGGGATGACGGCTCGAAGGGTGGAAGCCTACCGCGGCCCGGGCGACGCGCGCCTCACCCAGTACCGTCCGTGCGAGGCCTCAGTGGTCGCTGACGCCGGAGAAGTTGAACTCTTCCACCTTGAGCGCGGGCACGCGTGAGGCGCTGAAGAAGAACTCGCTCGCCAGCTCGGCCTGACGGCCCACCATCGACGTGGTGGACAGCGCGCCGAGGATCGACTGCGTGAACCGGAAGTTCCGTACCGGACCGACGACCTCGCCGCGTTCGATCAGGAACGTGCCGTCGCGCGTCATACCGGTGATCGAGCTCTCGATCGGGTTCACGATGTTGGCGTAGTGGAACCTGGTCACCAGCACGCCGCGTTCCGTGCCCTTCACCATGTCCTCGACGGTGGCGTCCCCGGTGTCCATGAACAGGTTGAGCGGGAACGGTCCCTCGGGGTTGGGCGAGGGGAGGCCGTGCCCGGTCGAGGGGACGCCCGCCTCCTTGCCGGTCCGCAGGTCGTAGACCGCATCCAGGAACACCCCGTCGCGGATCAGGTCGACGCGCCGTTTGGGCACGCCTTCGAAGTCGAACGGCGCTCCCAGCGTGCGCGGGTCGGCGCCGTCGTCCCAGATCGAGACCGACGGCGCCGCCACCTGCTGGTCCTTCTTGCCGCTGAAGCAGGAGCGGTCCTCCAGGTAGCCCTTGCCGCCGAACCCGACCCAGGCCAGGAACCCGATCAGGGTGGCCACCGCCGCCGGCTCCAGCACCACCGGGTAGACGCCCGCATCGAGGGCCTTCGGTGAGCGCGAACCCAGGGCTTTGCCGTTGGCGCGACGGCCGACCGCGGCCGCGTCGATCGTCTCGACCGATCCGGAGAACGTCTCGGCGAAGCCGCTGCCGCCCTCGGAGCCCGACATCACCGTGGTGACCGAGGCTTGCGTGGAAGGCGCCCAGCATCGCTGGCCTTCGGTGTTCGCGAGCCCGACCTCCATCGCCATGGTTTCGTAGGCGCCGGCGGCCGTGAACCCGGGTGCGCACGTGCCGATCAGGTCGGCGACGCCTTCGGCCCGCATCTCGGGCGAGGCGTTCGCCGTTCCCTCGAAGAACCGATCCACCTGCGGCGTGGGGGCGACGGGCCCCAGGCCCGGCCACAGCGGGTCGGGTCCGACGATCTCGGCCATCTCCTTGGCGCTCTGCGCGGCCTTGCGCGCCCCTTTCGGGGTGCACTCGTTCGTCGCCGCCACGCCGACGCGACCCTTCGACACCACGCGGACCCGCAGGCCGGTGTCCTCCCGGTTCGTGCTCTGGTGGATCTCGCTCTTGGCGAACCTCGTCAACCCGCCCCACTCGTGCAGGAACAGCACCTCGACGCCGTCGACGCCGGCCAGCTCCAGCGCGGCGTCGGCGACCGGCGCGAACCCATCGGCACCCAGCAGCTCGGGCATCAGCGCACCCCCACCTGGACGTTGCGGAACCGCGCCGGCGAGGCGCCGTGACCCACCCGGCCCACCTGCCCGGGCTGGCCCTTGCCGCAGTTGGGCGTGCCCCACACCACCCAGTCCTCGCGCCCGCCAACCGCGTCGCAGGAGCCCCAGAACTCCGGTGCGAGCCCGGTGTAGTTCGGGTTCTTGTAGAGGGTCGTCAGTTTGCCGTGCTCGATGCGCCACGCCATCTCGCATCCGAACTGGAAGTTGATGCGCTTGTCATCGATCGACCACGACGTGTTCGTGGACATGAAGATGCCGTCGTCGGTGTCGCCGATGATCTCGGCCAGCGTGCCTTCACGCGGTTCGATCGAGATGTTCGTCATGCGTATCAGCGGCAGGTGGCTCCACCCATCGGCTCGACTCGTGGCGTTCGAGGTCTGGCCCACCACCGGCGCCGTCTCCCGGGAGGTCAGGAAGTTCTCGAACATGCCGTCGACGATGATCGGAGTGGACTGCGCCGGCACGCCTTCGTCGTCGAACCCGAACGTGCCGAGCCCACCCGCGAGCGTCGCGTCGGCGGTGATCGAGACGAGGTCGCTCGCGTAACGCACCTTCCCCCGGTCGTCCGGCGTGAGCCAGGACCCGCCGGCGAAGGCCTCCTCCATGCCGAGCACGCGGTCGAGCTCGATGGGGTGGCCGATCGACTCGTGGATCTGCAGTTCCATCTGGCCGCTGTCCAGCACCAGGGTGGTGACCTCGCTGGGACATTCGGGCGCGTTCAACAGGTCGACGGCTTCCTGGCCGATGCGTTCGGCCTCTTCGATCAGGCCGAGCGTACGGATGTGCTCGTAGCCCGCCGCCTTGATGTGACCGCGGAACGAGTTGGGGTAACTGCGGCGCTGCATGTCACCGTCGCCCACCGCGATGGCCTCGGTGCCGCCGCCCGAGTGCAGCATGACCTGTTCGATCGCGGCACCGTCGCTGGAGGCGAACCAGGTCGAGCGACGGAAGAAGTCCAGCCCCGCCTCGGCGAACGTAAGGCCATCGACCGATTGCATCCGCCGCGTGGCCTCCATCAGCAGCGCCACCTTCTCTTCCAGCGGCACCGTGAACGGATCCTCCTGCATCGGGCCCTGCCAGCTGGCGACCGCGGGCTCCACGGGCGACAGCGTCACTGGCTCGCCAGGGAGCCGCTGCGCCGCTTTCGCGATCTCGACGGCGAGGACGGCCGTTCGCGTGATCTCCTCGGGTTCCAGCCGGGAGGTCGAGGCGAACCCCCACCGGCCGCCCACCAGCACGCGGATCCCGACCCCGGTGGAGATCGAACGGTCGATGCCGGCCATCTCCTGGTTGCGGACGGTGAGCGACTCGGTCTCGTCGGTGCCCGCGCGCGCATCCGCGAGATCGGCTCCTGCAGCTGTGGCGGCCTCGACCGCCATCTTCGCGACGTCCAGCACCCAGATCATCCCTCCGCCTGCCCGCCCGGGGGCACCTGGTCCGCCTGCGCCGCTGCGCCTGAGGGGCCACAGGTCCCGGCGGAACCGGGGCATCCTACCCGGTGGCCGCGGCATCCATCGCCCTACGGTGAACTGGATACGAACGCGAACGGAACGGAAGGAGCAACGATGATCCTGGTGGCGTACGCGAGCAAGCACGGATCGACCGAAGGCATCGCACAAGCGATCGCGAAGCGGCTGGACTACCGCGACCTCGATGCGCGGGCGCACACCGTCCACGAGCTCGAGGACGTGGGGCGGCCGCAGGCCGTGGTGCTGGGCAGCGCCGTCTACGCCGGGTCGTGGATGAAGGACGCCGTACGGTTCGCCGAGGCACACGCCGAGGCACTGGCCGACGTGCCCGTGTGGCTCTTCAGCAGCGGCCCGCTCGGCGAGGAGATCAAGGATGAGGAGGAACAACCTCGCCAGCTCCCCGAGCTGCGCCAGCTCCTCGACCCCCGCGAGCATCGCGTGTTCTTCGGCGCGCTCGATCGCGAGAAGCTGAGCTTCAGCGAACGCATGATCGTGAAGGCGGTCAAGGCGCCCGACGGCGACTTCCGCGACTGGGACGCGATCAATGGCTGGGCCGACGAGATCGCCGACGAACTCCGCTGAATCACCTGGTTGGTCCGGTCCGCGCTCTCGGTGGGATGATGCGCACCGTCACACATCCAACCGAAGGAGTCCTGAGATGCCCGTCGAGCGCGCCGCCGACCACCCCACGTTCGAACTCGGTGGCAACACGATCACCAGCCTCGCCGCTCCCGCCCGTGGCGCCGACGAAGCGGCGTTGTTCCGCATCGACGTGCCGGGCGGTGGCGGTCTGCCTGCCCACCACCACGATCACCTCGACGTGTTCACGGTGGAGCGGGGAGGCGGCACGTTCCACATCGGCGAGGAGACCTTCGAACTCACCGCGGGTGATTCGGTGGTCGTGCCGATCGGGGAGGTCCACTACCTGGTGGCCGGGGCCGAAGGCGCCTCGATGGTCGTGACGATGCTCCCCGGGACCATCCTCGTTCGCGCCGACGACGGCGTCGAGCTCGTCCCACCGTGGGTGAGCTAGTCGTGGCCGGGTTCTACGTCTCCGACGTCACGGTGTTCGACGGCGCGAAGGTCCGCCGTCGCCACGGCGTCCTGGTGCGGGAAGGCCGTATCGCATGGGTGGGTCCGCACGCACGCGCGCCTCGGGAGGCCACGGGCGCCCGTGCGGTCGACGGCGCCGGCAAGACCCTGACGCCCGGTCTTGTCGACTGTCACGTGCACCTGTGCTTCGACGGGACCGGGGACTTCGCGGGGGATGCGGCGCGGCTGCAGGCGTCGCCGATGCTCGCGCCGATCAAAGCGGTCCGCAACGCCGCGAAACATCTGGCCCGAGGGGTGACAACCGTGCGCGACCTCGGAGGGATCGGGACCTGCGAGCTCGCCTCGGCGATCGAGGACGGGGTCGTGCCGGGGCCGCGTGTCGTCGCGGCTGGCCGCGCACTCACCGTCACCGGTGGTCACGGCCACAACGTCGCCTTCGCCCGCCAGGTTGACGGCGCCGACGCCGTTCGCAAGGCCGTCCGTGAGGAGATCCTCGCCGGCGCCGCCGCGATCAAGGTGGTGGCCACCGGCGGCGTGCTCACGCCCGGGATCGGCGCCACGTTCACCGCCTTCACCCCCGAGGAGCTCGAGGCCGCCGTCGATGAAGCGCACAAGTGGAACCGGGGCGTCGCCGCGCACGCGATCGGCGCCGAGGGTGTCACCCAGTCGGTGACGGCCGGGGTCGATTCGGTGGAGCACTGCGTGCAGCTCACCACGGCGTCGGCACGCCGCATGGCCGAACGCGGCACCTTCCGAGGGCCCACCTTGTGCGCGGCCTTCGGCATGATCGAGAACCCCGAGGGAACGCCGGCCTATGCCCTGGAGAAGATCAGCTCGGTGATCGACGACGCCGAGCGCAGCAACGGCGTGGCGCTCCGGGCGAAGGTTCGCCACGTGTGCAGCACCGACGCGGGCACCCCTTTCAACGAACACGGCAACGCGCCGCTGGAGCTTCAGCGGATGGTGGCCTGGGGCATGCGGCCGCTCGACGCGATGATCGCGGGGACCGCCAACGGCGCCGAGCTCCTTCGGGTGCCCGACATCGGTTCGGTCGCCGAGGGCATGCGCGCCGACCTCGCGCTCTACGACGCGAACCCCGCCGAGGACGTCGAGGCGCTCGACGCCCCGCGGACCGTCTGGAAGGACGGGCTCGTGGTGGCAGGTCGTCGCAGCTAGCGCAGGCTATGGGCTTCCGTGACGAGATCCTGGCGGCGAACGCCCGATTCGCCTCGGGCCTGCCCACGCTCGATCGTGCGGCGCGTCCCACGCGCGCGATCGCGGTGCTGGCGTGCATGGATGCCCGGCTGCGACCCGAGGACGCACTGGGCTTGGAGCTCGGCGAAGCCCACGTGATCCGCAACGCCGGCGGTCGTGCCAGCGACGATGCGATCCGGTCGCTCGCGCTGTCCTCGCACCTGCTGGCCACTCGTACGTTCGCGGTCCTCCATCACACCGATTGCGGCCTGCTCGGGACCACGAACGAGGAACTGCACGGCCGCATCGCCGAGACCACGGGAGCCGACGTGCGGGCGATCGACTTCCTGCCCTTCGGCGATGCCCAGCAAGCGCTGGCCGAGGACGTGGAACGGATCCGGACCTCTCCGTTCATCGATGACGAGGTCGAGGTGCTCGGGCTGCGCTACGACGTCCGGACCGGCGCCATCGAGGTCGCGGTTCCCTAGCGGTCGCGCTCGAGGGCTCGCTCCAGCGCATCCACGCCACGACCGAGCGCGGTGAGTTCCCGGGGGGGGAGGGTCCGCAGCAGCTCGGAGAACGCGGCCACCCTGCGCCGCCGCCCTTCGGTGAGCGCTGCCGCGCCGGCGTCCGTGGCACGCACCCGGACCGCTCGCGCATCGTCAGGGTCGGGTTCACGCGCCACGTAGCCGTCGCGCTGCAGACCGTCGACCAGGCGGGTCATCGTGGGGGGTTCGACCTGTTCGATCTGGGCGAGTTCGCCGATCCGGATGGGACCGGCGAACACCAGGACCGAGAGCACGGAGAGGCGCGGGGCAGAGATGCCCAGCGCCTCATCCTCCACGCGCAGGCGACGCAACAGGTGGATCGCAGCCGAATGGAGCCGGTCGGCGACCGCGTCCACCTCTCGCGCTGGGGAAGTCCGCCGAGGCGTGGTCATCTTGCTTCGTCCGTCATATTTAGTTAGGCTACGCAAATACAACCACGGGAGGCAAACCGTGACAAGCACATCGGCCGACCTCTTCGAGGCGATCGAGCAGGGCGACACCTCGCGGGTGCGCACGATCCTGGCCGCAGAGCCGACCCTGGCGGGGACGCGGGATCACGAAGGGGTCTCGGCGTTGATGCGCGCGCGCTACCGGATGGACAAGGACCTCATCCAGGCGGTGCACGAGCACGTGGACGAGCTCGACATCTTCGAGGCGGCGACCTTCGGCGATCTGGACCGGCTCACGGAGCTGCTGGCCTACGACCCGGCCTCGGTGGTGGAACGCTCGGGCGACGGGTTCACCGCGTTGCACCTCGCAGCCTTCTTCGGCGGCCCGGAGGTCACGTCGTTCCTGGTGACGCGCGGCTCGCAGGTGGACGCGCACGGCACCCGCTGGATGACCGGGACCCCACTGCACAGCGCCGCGAGCAGCGACCACGTCGACGTGGCCCGGGTGCTGCTGGAGGCGGGAGCGTCACCGGACGAACGTCAGTCGGGTGGCTGGACTTCGTTGCACGCCGCGGCCCACAACGGCAGCGCGGCGATGGTGACGCTCCTGCTGGAGGCCGGCGCCGATCCGGCGTTGGTGAACGACGACGGCCGAACGGCGCTCGACCTGGCTACCGAGCAGGGAGAGCCCGCGACGATCGCCCTCCTCGATGGCTGACCCGGCCGATCAGGCCGCGTACGGCGCGAACGTGTAGTCCTGCGCCACCGAATCGCAAGGGTTGCCGCGGCCGAACGTGATGCGACCGTCGGTGACGTCGGCGATGCACCAGAACACGGTCTTGGACGCGTCGCCGTGGCCGGGCTCTGGATGGCGGCAGATCGAGTCGGGCGCGCCCTCGTGATCGGACAAGACGGTGCGCAAGGTCTCCTCGGTGATCGATGCGGGCGGCTGTTCGGCGAGCAGGGTCCGGGCACGTTCGAACCGCACCGCGGAGCGCTTCGCGTAATCGGGGTCGCCTTCGAACGGCAGCATGCGATCGCACACGTAGTGGTTCGTGTGGGCGAGGTGGCCGGCATCGTCCAGCCCGGTGACCTCGGCGTCGGTGGCGCTGCCCTCGACGTTGGCCACGCCACCGTCGGCGCTCGTCAAGACGTTGTTGTAGCTGGAGGCGCGGTCGGAACGCAGCGCCATCGCCACCATGTCGTCGAGGGTGCGAGCGCGCATCATCTCGAGCACCTGATGGGACCGTGAGATCCCCACCTGCTCGTCGTTGGGGGAGAGCTCGTTGCCGGTGAGCGAGAGACCGGCGCTGTTCCACCCGACGGAGAGCCAGGGGATGCCCCCCAGTTGGAAGATCGTGGGGTCGCCGGTCACCCGCTTCTCGATCGCGACGATCTGGTCCTCCATCGCCGGACCGAGGTCGTTGGTGTGTCCGACCAGGAGATGCCCGTTCGCGGTGGCGGTGGGTCCGGCCACGACGTCGCTGCACCGGCCCTGGGTCACGCGCTCACGCGGTTCGTACCAGATCTCCTCCATCGAACACGCGAAGAACGCGAGCGGATCGACACCGGCGCCCTCGGCACAGCCGTCGAGCTCCTCGATCAGCCAGGGGAGTCGAGCCGACGTGAGGTCGCGGTAGCCGGCGGCGAGTTCGAGCTGCTGATCGCGGGACCGCCCCGCGGGCAGGTCGTCGAACGCGGTGCGCAGCTCGCCCTGGATCCGGTCGCGGCCCATCTCGCCCAGCTGGCGCCCCACCTCGCGATGTGAGCCCTCGACGCGCAGGATGTCGATCGTCGGCGGTGTCATGGTCCGATGGTAGCGGGGCCGAAGACCCTAGGGCAGTGGCGGCATCGGCGGGGTCTCGCCCGCCGTCACGGCCGGAGCCATCACCACGGGGCGGGGCCTGTCGTGACCGGTTCGCCACGCCGCCACCACGATCGCGCCGAATCCCCACACCGCGGCCGCGGCGAACAGCGTGCCACCAAGGACGGGAACGAGCGCCAGCACCCGCAGGATGACCCACCCCAGCAGGAACGCCAGGACGAGCTTCCTCGGCTCCTTCAGCAGCAGCCGGCCCAGCGCGAGGGCGCCGGCGGTGTAGGCGACCGAATAGAGCAGCACCATGCCCGTGAGCAAGGCCACGCCGAACAACCCGCCCACGATCGTGACGAGCATGATCACCCCGAGGATCGGGATGCCCAGGAACAGCATGAACCCGAACCCGATCGAGCCGCCCACCGCGGTCCTGGCGGCGTTGGCGACGGCTTCGCCTCCCCGCGGGAAGAACCCGAACCACAACAGGCCGAACAGCAGGGACGAGATCGATGCCGCGAGCCAGAACGCCACACGGCCGAAGACCAGCAGGCCGTCGGTGCGCAGGCCGTTGCGCTGCACGTCGCCGCCCACCTCGCCGTCCAGGACGGGTTCCAACCGGGACATCACGTTGCCGGTCACGGATCCGGTCGCCGCCACGGTGACCCGGCCGTTGAGCGCGATGACGTCGCCGCTCACGTCGCCGTTGACGACGACGTCGCCGTTGAGCGCCACCGCGTTGCCGTTGACGCGCCCGTCGATCGTGGCGTCGCCGTCGAAGATGACCGCGTCCTCCACCGTGGTGCCGGACTCCACGGTGAGCTGGCCGGTGAGCACGATGAAGGGTTCGACGGCAGGGTCGTCGGTCGGGTTCAGGGTCTGGGCCGACGCAGCGGCGACGCCGAGGGCGAGGGTCGCCCCCAGCGCCAGCGCGAGGCTCGTGATCCGTGCGCTTCGTCGCATGTGCAGAGACCTCCAGGTCGGTTCAGGCGGTGAGTTCACCGATCAGATCGGAGAACGCGGAGAGATAGCCGTCGACATCTTCGGCGGTGGCGGGCACGCCACACGTGGGGCCGGCGCCGACGATCGCGTCCCAGACGCCGCGGTTCGCGAGGTAAACGCGCATCAGACGCCGGAGCGGCACGTCGAAGTGCTCGCGGGCCTCGAGCGCGTTGCGCGGCATCCGCTCGGCGAACGTGACGCCGCTCCGCGGCCAGAACCGGTGAGCCGTCCAGGGCAGACCGGCCTTGTCGATCGTGGCCTCGATGCCGTCGGCGAGCTGGGCGCCCAGCACGTGGGTGTGCGCGTACGCCTCGTCGGTGAGCACCTCGCCCATCGTGGCGCGCGCGGACGCCATCTGCAGCGGGTTGCCGAACAGCGTGCCGCCGGTGGCCACGGACGGCTTCTCGTCATCGCGCCCGCTGGGCCGTTCGAGCACGTCGGCCACCGCCTCGGTCATGCCGTATGTGCCCATCGGGATGCCGCCGGCCAGCGACTTGCCCGCCGACACGATGTCGGGCTCGAGTCCCCACATGCGGGTCAGCCCACCCGGACCCACGACCTGGGTGTGCGTCTCATCGTAGGCGAGCAGGGTGCCGGTCTCGCGGGTGATCGCGCGGAGCTCGGCGTGGAAATCGTCGACCGGCAGTTGCAGGCCGATCTCGTTCGTGAGGACGGGCTCGGTGAGCACGATCGCGATCTCGCGCGTCTCCAAGGCCGCCCGGACCGCCTCGACGTCGTTGAACTGCACGATCGCGGTCTTCGAGGTGACGTCGCGCGGCAGGCCGACCTCACCGGGGACGAGGTGCCCGTCCTCCAGTTTCACGAGGGTCTCGTCGAAGTGCCCGTGGTACTTGCCGTCGAACAGCAGCACCCGGTCTCGCCCGGTGATGGTGCGCGCCACCCGGATCACCTCGGTGTTGGCGTGGGTCGCCGACAGCGTGAACTGCCATTTCGGCAGACCGAATCTGCGCTGCAGCTCCCGCGCCACCCAGATCGAATCCTCGCTCGGCAGCAGGAACTGGCTCCCGGCCGCCATGCGCTTGGCGACGGCCTCCACCACGGGTTCGGGCCCGTAGCCGCCGAACATCGACATGTCGGCGATGTTGAAGTCGGCGTAGTCGTTGCCGTCCACGTCGCGGAAATGCCCGCCCTTGCCCTCGGCGACGAACAGCGGCGGGTGGTCGTAGGAGGTGCGGAGCCACGACATCGGGACGCCGTTCGGCATCACGGCCTTCGCCTGGTTCCAGCGTTGGATCGATCCGGCGTGGCTGCCGATGAAGGCCGCGTCCTCGCGTTCCTTCAGCTCGGCGAGCGTGCGGCGGTCGATGCCCGGTGCGACGGCGGTCTCGGTCATGCCACTAGGTCTATCAGTCGTGCCGTCGCCTGGCCAACGGACGAGGGGCGTCCTCAGCCGGAGGCGCGCAGGTCGAAGGCGTGCACGGTGCCCGCGTCGTCACCCATGTAGACCGCACCGGCGCCTGATGCCGGCACGGCCCGGGTCGGACCCCCGAGCGAGATCGTGGCGGCTTCGTCGCATGTGGTCACGTTCGAGGGGTCGCAACCGGTGCCGATCGCGAACACGCGGCCATCCTCGGACGCGACGAACACGAAGCCCTCTTCGATCACCGGCCTGCCCAGGCCTTCGGCTCCGAGGTCGAACGACCGCAGGGGCCCGCACGTTGGGTTCGGACACGTGGCGGGGAACAACCAGAGCGTGCCGTCGTCGCCCGCGATCGCCACCTGTCCCGAACCGACGCCCGGCGGGGCGGGCGATCCTTCCGCGAACGCACCGCCCGGCACGAACGTCCCGGTCCAGGTGGGGTGACACACGCCCTGGCACGAGAGGGGGAACGCCAGCAGCGATCCATGAGCCACCACGTACGCGGTATCGCCCTCGACCGTCACCCCGGTGGCCGGTCCGTCGGTCTCGCCGGTCCAGAGCGGTTCGCACCCTTCCGTGCACACCGCGGGGAACGCCGACACGCCGCCTTCGACCGAGTCGGATGCCACCACCACGACGCCCCCGCCCACCGCCGGGGCATCGCCGGTCGGGGCGTCCGGGAGCGGCGCCGTCCACGCCGGCAGGCAGGTCCGGTCGGCGCTGCCGCACGCCGCCGGGAAGGCGTACAGGCGGTCGGAGGTGACGTAGACGAAGTCGTCGTTGACGCCGGGCCGGGACACGCGACCCTTCCCGGCGACGCCCACCCATCGGGGCGGGCATCCGTTGGCGTCGCACGTCGCGGGAAAGGCGTACACCTGCCCCGACGACGAACCGGCGTACACGGAATCACCGGAGACCACGGGCGCCGAGATCGGTCCGTCGGGCACGACGCCCAGCCACGACGGTCGGCACGGTTCGCCGTCGCCGTCGCACGGGATGTCGAACACGGTCAGTCCTTGAGCGCTGCTGGCGTACAGGCGATCGGCCTCGAAGGCCATGCCGACGACCTTTCCCTGTCCCAGATCGGCCGACCAGGTCGGGGTGAGGCCGATCAACGCCGACGGGTCGACCCCGGGCTCCTCGTGCCGGCTGAATGCGCGGATCGAACCCCCCACGACCGCCAGGACCACGATGACGGCCAGGAGTGCGAGCACCATACGCACCACGGTTCGTCGGTGCGGGTGCACGAGACGTCGCAGGCGGTTTCGTGGGCCCGGACGCCGTGCGTCGGAGGCTGCCTCGGTGTTCACCCCGGGGTCGGCCGGCTCGTCGATGTCATCGTGCTGCACGCGCTCATGGTGTCAGACCCCCCGGCTAGCTTGCGAGGGACC
>DATLPI010000057.1:0-2298 GCA_035535815.1 Actinomycetota bacterium
CTGTTGGAGTCGATCCGATCCGAGAAGCCGTGCGTCCTGTTGATCGACGAGGTCGACCGGGCCGACGAGGCACTGGAGGCCGTGCTCCTGGAGACCCTGGCCGAGTTCCAGGTGTCCGTGCCGGAGGTCGGAACCTTCACCACCGACACTCCCCCGTACGTGATTCTCACGTCGAACAACACGCGTGACCTCTCCGCCGCGCTCAAGCGGCGCTGCCTGCACCTCTTCCTGGACTACCCCTCGGCGGAACGCGAACTGGAGATCGTCCGCTCGAAGGACACCGGTCTGCCCGAGGCGCTGGCCAAGCAGCTGGTGGACATCGTCCGTGGGCTTCGGGAGCTGGAGCTGCGCAAGGCGCCCTCGATCTCCGAGACCATCGACTGGGCCCGAACGCTGGCCGTGCTCGGCATGGAAGAGCTCAACGCCACCGTCCTCGCGGACACCGCGTCGGTCGTCGTCAAGTACGACAAGGACGTCCGCAAGGCCATCAGCGCTATGCCGCGACTCGTCGACCCCAACGCGACGGTGCCCGAAACCGGCCACGGCCACGGGCACGGCCACGAGGGGGACCACGTTGCCGCCTCCTCCCACGGCACCGACGTGGACGACGGTCCTCGCGTGCGTGCGGCGAAGGACCGGGTGGGCAGGCACGGCGAGGGCTACGGCAACCCGGTGCGGTCGGCCCACCCTGCCGGGGATGTTCCCCAGCCGGAGCTGCGCGGCGTCACCTCGAGCCAGGGCAGCCGCTCTTTCGGGCTGGGCCGCAAGCGCGCCCTGTGACCGTCGCTCCCCACGTGAGCGACCAGGTATGTCCGAGCTGGAAAGGAAACGATATGGCGAGCAGCAGGCATTGGTTCGAGACTGTCGCGGAGGCACAGCGCCGCGCAAAGAAACGCCTGCCCAAGTCGGTCTACATGGCGCTGGTCGCGGGCTCCGAGCAGGGCATCACCTTGAACGACAACGTGGACGCCTTCCGCGAGCTGGGGTTCCGGCCCCGCGTCGCGGACCTGCCGCAGAACCGCGATCAGGCCACGAACGTCCTGGGCCAGGACATCGCGTTCCCGGTGATCATATCTCCGACGGGCGTGCAGGCCGTCGACCCGGAGGGGGAGGTCGCCGTTGCGCGCGCCGCCGCGGCCGCAGGCACGGCCATCGGGCTGAGCTCGTTCGCCAGCCGCTCCATCGAGGACGTTGCGGCGGCCAACGACAAGGTGTTCTTCCAGATGTACTGGGTCGGGACCCGCGAGCGGATCCTGCAGCGGGTGGAACGCGCCAGGCGCGCCGGGGCCAAGGCGCTCATCGTCACCCTCGACTGGTCGTTCGCGACCCGGCGGGACTGGGGCAGCCCGCCCATCCCGGAGAGGCTCGACCTCAAGGCGATGGCGCGTTTCGCCCCGGAGATGATCGTCCGACCCGGGTACCTGCTCGACTGGGCCAAGAGCGGGAAGCTGCCCGACCTCACCTGTCCCAACCTGGCGGGCCCCGGCGAGGACCTTCCGACGTTCTTCGGCGCCTACGGGGAATGGATGGGCACCCCGCTGCCGACCTGGGAGGACATCGGATGGCTACGCGAGGAATGGGGCGGCCCGTTCGCGGTCAAGGGGATCATGCATCCCGACGACGCCCGGCGGGCCGTCGACGTCGGCGCCACGGCGATCTCGGTGTCCAACCACGGCGGCAACAACCTCGACGGCACGCCGGCCTCGATCCGCGCGCTGCCGCGGATCGTCGATGCCGTCGGCGACCAGATCGAGGTGCTGCAAGACGGTGGCATACGTCGGGGCAGTGACGTGGTGAAGGCGCTGGCGCTCGGCGCCAAAGCCGTGATGATCGGCCGCGCGTACCTGTGGGGCATGGCAGCAGGGGGCGAGGCGGGCGTGTCCAATGTCCTGTCCATCCTGCGTAGCGGCGTCGACGAAGCGCTGCTCGGCCTGGGCCGCTCGTCGATCCACGAGTTGGTCCGCGACGACCTGATCGTCGCGGAGGACTTCACGCGGGAGCTTCAGAAGTAGCGGCTTCGCCGCCGGGCAGATCGCGACCGCGCGGAGCAGGGCAGGCTTCCAGCCACGCCTGCTCCGCCGGATCGAACACCCGGCTGCGGGTCAGGAACCGCACCCCTTCCGGCGCTTCCACGCTGAAGCCCGCACCACGGCCCGCGACGACGTCGAGCAGCAGCTGCGTGTGCTTCCACAGCTCGAACTGAGATCCGGAGATCCACACGGGGGTTTCGGCGTCGCCGTCACGCAAGACACCCAGCAGCACGTCCGCGTCGCCCACGATGAACTCCGATCGAGGGAA
>DATLPI010000058.1:0-2229 GCA_035535815.1 Actinomycetota bacterium
CCTCGCCGACGCCGCCGAGACCGATGCACCGCCGTCGCCGGCGCTGCTCGATGCGATCGAGAACGTCGATCTGGCGGCCGAGGTCGAGTGGACCGCGGAGGTCCGCGGAGCCTTCCTGCGACTGCTCCGAAGCGGCGCGGCCGGGGTGTCGGCGTTCGAGGCGCTCGATCGTCTCGGCCTGCTGGTGCGCTTCCTCCCGGCATGGGCCGCCGTGCGATGCCGACCCCAGCGCGACCCCTACCACCGGTTCACCGTCGATGTGCATCTCACCACGGCATGGTCCTCGATGCATCGGATGCTGAACGCCGCCGGCGACGACGATCCGGTCGAACGGGAGATGGTCAAGCAGATCGACGATCGTGACGGGGCGCTGCTCGGTGCGCTCCTGCACGACATCGGCAAGACGGGCGAGGGCGGCCACGTGCCCATCGGCGCGCGGATCGCCGCCGAGACGCTCGGGCGGATCGGGGTCGAGCCGTCCACCCGCGAGCTCGCGTCGTTCATGGTGCGGGAGCACCTGCTGCTGCCCGACACCGCCACCCGGCGCGACCTCACCGACGAGAACCTGATCCTGGACGTGGCCGCCACGGTGGGGACCTCGGAACGCCTCGCGGCGCTGTACCTGCTGGCCAAAGCCGACGCCGAGGCCACCGGACCGGCTGCGTGGACCCCGTGGCGACGGACCCTGATCCGCGAACTCGTGGGGCGGGTCCAGCGTGTGTTCGACCGCGGTGACATGGGCACCGAACTGGCCGGCCGGCTCACCGAGCGCGTGGACCGGTTGCGCGATCTGTTGGCCGACGAACCCGATGACGTCGTAGAGCGGTTCGTGTTCCGCATGCCTCGCGCCTACTTCTTGGCGGTGGAGCCGGCGGCGGCCGCCCGGCACCTGGCCACGATCGCGCCCGACCTGGGCTCGGGAGAGGTCCGGACCGCCGCCGTGGCAACGGAGCGGCCAGGTTCACACGAGCTCCTCGTGGTGGCCGCCGACCGATCGGGATTGCTCTCGTGGATCGCCGGATCCTTGGCGCTGGCGGGCCTCTCGATCCAGGCGGCGCAGGCGTTCACCACCGAGGACGGTGCCGCCGTCGACCTGTTCGAGGTCCACGGGGTCTTCGAGGAGGAGATCTCCGAGGCGCGATGGCGCGCGTTCCGCGGGACCCTGCGCAAGGCCGTGGCGGGGCAGATGAGCTTGGCGCATCGGGTGGGGGAGCAGCGTCGTCGATACCCCGAGCCTCGAACGGACCTGCCCGTGACGGTGGCCGTGGACAACGACGCGTCGGACTTCTCCACGGTGATCGAGGTCGGCGCGGCGGACCGGCCCGGGCTGCTCTACGACATCACCAGCGTGCTCGCCGACCTGCAGCTCGACGTGCACCTCGCCAAGGTCGCCACCTACACCGGCCGGGTGATCGATGCGTTCTACGTCCGAGACGCCCTGGGTGGCAAGATCATGAGCCCTGAGCAGATCGCGGAGGTGGAAAGCGCCATGCGGAGCCGGCTGGAGGGCTAAGCTCGCGGCATGAGCGACCCCGACGAGGAGCTCCCCGGCCCCCTCGACCCCGAGGACGAGCCTGCGCCCACCCAGCCTGGCGGCGCGATCCTGATCGGCCCCGTGCTGGGTGTGATCATCGGCTATGTGGTCTTCCAGTTGCTGCCGGAGGACACATCGATCTTCGTGGGCCTGGGGATCGCGCTCGTGGTGATCACCCTCACCACGTACATCACCCTCGAGATCTCGCGTCGCCGCGCCCGTCGAGACTAGGGATCCCCGGGGGTCGAACGGCCCCCTGTGAGCGGGCAAAGTCCCGCCGAAGCGGTTCCCAACGGCCTCCCGTTGCCACCGGACCATGAGGCAACCTGGAGTGGTGATGAATGGTTGCATCGATGAAAGGGGCACGTCATGAACAGGAAGACGTGGGATCGTCTGGTCAGCACCGCCGCGCTGGTGATCGCCGTGACGCTGGTCTTCGCCGGGGGCGCCGCGATCTACGGTGGCAACTTCGGCCGGGACAACGTCACCGACCGTCTGGCGCCAGAGAAGGTGGCCTTCCCGCCGCTCGAAGCGATGACGCCGCAGGAGCAAACCGAAGTCGGCGACTTCGCGGGACAAGCGGTCACGACCGGACCGCAGGCCGAAGCGTTCTCGCGCTACATCCAGGGACACCTGGCCGAGGTCAACGAGGGCCAGACCTACTCGGAGACGAGTGCGGCTGCGCGTGAAGAGGG
>DATLPI010000059.1:0-27007 GCA_035535815.1 Actinomycetota bacterium
TGATCAAGTACTGGTTCTCGGTGAGCGACGAGGAGCAGGAGCGCCGGTTCGCCAAGCGCATCACCGATCCGCTGCGCCGCTGGAAGCTGAGCGAGACCGACCTGTACTCACGCACCAAGTGGGTCGACTACTCACGCGCGAAGGACGAGATGTTCGTGCACACCGACCTGCCCGAGGCGCCGTGGTATGTGGTCGAGTCCGACACGAAGAAGAAGGCCCGGCTCAACTGCATCTCGCACCTGCTCTCGAAGATCCCGTATCAGGAGGAAGCGGTGCCCGACATCGAGCTGCCGGACCGGCAGAAGGATGATGGCTACGTGCGGCCACCGCGCGATCTCTACACCTACGTGCCCGACCACGCGGACGAGGTGGCCGCCGAACACCACGGCAAGGACGGATAGCCCGCGGGCAACCGGGCGTCGGTCGGTGGCTACACGAGGTCGTCGAGAACGTCGGCGACCGGCTTGCGGATCCCCGTGACGAACGGGATCTCGACCTTCGTGTACAGGCGGGCTTTCGCCTCGCGAAGACGGCGGATGCAGTCCACCAATGAGTCGGCGCGTTCGGCCTCGAACGCCAGGATCCACTCCCAGTCACCGAGTCCGAAGGCGCTGGTGGTGTTCGCCAGCACCTCGGGGAACTCCCTTCCCGCACCGCCGTGTTCGCGGAGCAGCTCGCCACGTTCCTCGCGAGGCAGCAGGTACCACTCGGGCGTGCGCACGAACGGGTACACGCACAGGAACCTCTCCGGCGGCGTGCCCTTGACGAACGCGGGGGCGTGGTCGGCCGTGAATTCCGCCGGCTTCACGGCGCCCATGAACATCCACGTGGGCTCGATCAGGCGGCCCACCGTCGTGCGGCGGAACTCCACGAGCGCGCGCTGCAGCACGTCGGGCGAATCACCGTGGAGCCACAGCATCAGGTCGGCGTCGGCGCGGAAGCCGACGGTCGAGTAGGTGCCGCGCACCTGGACCGTGCCCTCCCACGACTTGTACAGGTTCTCGATCTCCTGGGCGGCGTCGCGACGGTCGTCGGAATCGTCCAGCACGTCCCGCAGGTCGTCGCTGCCCACGAACACCGGGTACAGGGTGTAGATCGTCTCGCTCATCGAACCGTCTCCTCGTCGTTCGAAATACCTGCGGGATCTCGTTGGAGGTAGGCGACCACGGCGTCTGCCGCTTCGCCGGCCGCCCTGACGCAATCGGGGATCCCTACGCCATCGTAGGCCTGGCCCACCACGAAGATACCTTCGGGCAGGGAACGTCGGATGCGCGCCACCAGGTCGAGGTGACCCAGTTCGTACTGTGGCATCGCCTTCGGCCAGCGCACCACGGCAGCATGCTGGGGCAGGTCCGGGAGTCTCACGAGCGCGGCAAGGTGCTTGGCGCAGGCCGCGATGAGGTCGGCGTCGGCGGCATCAAGGATGTCCTCCTCGCCCACGGCGCCGACGTAGCACCGCGCCACCGCCCGGGTGCCGAAGGCGTCGGATGGCCACTTGCTCGAGAGCCATGTGGCCGCGGTCATGGGTGCTGCCCCGCGAGGCACCACGAACCCTGTTCCATCCGGCAACCCGGCTTGCGAACCCTCCGCGTACACCATCAGCACCACGCCGGTGGAGGCGTACGTGATGCCGGCGAGGTCGGCAGCTGCGGCCGGAGCCAGATCCTCCATCAGTAGGGACGCCTCGTGCGCCGACACGCTCACGATCACGGCATCGGCGTCGATCGTAGTCCCGTCACCGAGCGTAACGCGCTGACGTCCATCGGTCGCATCGATCGCGGATACGGCGGTGTGCGTTCGCACACTGGACCCGAGCTCGGCGGTGAGCGCGTCCGTGAGTCGGTCGACCCCACCGCGAGGCCGAACGAACATCGGACCGGGATCGGACTTGCGCGATTGTCGGTTGGCAGCCTGGGCCCCTCGGATCAAGCTCCCCTGCCACGACTCCCAGCGCTGCAGGTCGGGGAACGTCGCGCGCACCGACAGACGATCGATGTCGCCGGCGTAGAGGCCGGCCAACAACGGTGCCACCGCTCGATCGGTGGCTTCGTCGCCCAGCCGGCGGCGCAGGAGCGATCCCAGCGTCTCGTCGCTGTCGTCCTTGCGCTTCCTCTTGAGCAGGTCCAGCGCGGCACGGCGGCGACCTGCCCCGGACAGGCCCGGCCACGAGAACACCTGGCCGATGTCGCCGGGGATCCCGAACGGGGCCTGCTTCGGCATGGCCACCAGCCCGCGTGCTGTCCATAGATGGGCGCCGGTGGCGCCGGGGGCGACGAGTTCGTCGCCGATCCCGAGCTCCTTGCAGAGCTGCACGGCCCACGGCTTGCGCGCCAGGAACGAATCCGCGCCCGACGGCAGCACCAGATCGCCGACCTGCACGCTGCGGACCTTCCCACCGGGACGGTCGTTCGCTTCGAGCACGACGACGTCGATCGAGGGATCGGCCTTCATCACGCGATAGGCCGTCGCCAGGCCGCTGACACCGCCGCCGATCACGACGACCTTGGTCGCGTCGCCGTTCGTGCTCACCCGGCGGCTACCTCGGCTTCGGCGAGATGGTCGCGCACGACCTGGGCCAACACGTCCAGGTACTCGGGATCGGCGTTCGGCATGCGCGTACGCGCGAACACGATCCCGGCCTCCTCGGCGATCTGCTTCGCCTCGATGTCGAGATCGAAGAGCACCTCGAGATGATCGGCCACGAACCCTGCGCTGCAGACCAGCACGGCAGGCGCACCTTCGGCCGCGATCTCGGGGATGACCTCCTCGACCGGCGGACCCCACCACGGGTCGTCGGTGCGTCCGGCGCTCTGCCACGCGATGCGGTAGTCGGCAAGGCCGACCTCGGCGGCCACCAGATCGGCCGTCTCCTGCAGTCCGTGCCGGTAGCGGCAGCTGACGTCGCAATCGCAGTACTTGCAACGCTGCGACCCGTCGTCCAGCGTGCGCACCGGCAGCGAGTGCGCGCTGAAGATCACCGCCGCGCGGTCACGTGCCTCATCCGGAAGCGAGGCCAGGGCCTCTCGGACCCGTCCGCTGAGGAACGCGATGAACGCGGGATGGTCGTGATAGCGGCGTACGAAGGTGAACCGCGGCCCCACCCCTTCGTCGGCCACGGCCTGCTGCACCCGTTCGACGTAGGTCTCGACCGACATCCCCGACCAGTGCGGCGCCATCACGATCCCCACCGCGTGCTCGACCTCGTCGGCGCGCAAGCGTTCCAGGCCCTCGGGGATGAACGGCGGCGAGTGCTTCATCCCCAGGTACGCGCGGTAGGTGCGACCGTCGCCGTCGGCGTTCAGCCGCTCGACCAGGCCTTCGGCCTGCGCGGTCGTGGTGTCGAGCAACGGGAACACGTTGCCGATCGCGGCGTAGCGATCCTTCAGCTCTTGGAGGTGCTCGGGGGTCGGTGGGCGACCCCCGCGGATGTCGGTGTAGTAGCGCTCGATGTCGTCGGGGCCGCTCGCCGTGCCGTAGGCCATCACGAGCACGCCGAACGGGGACTGTGGATCGCTCACTCAGGGATTCCTTTCGGTGCTCACGTGGACGAAGTCGACCAGTCGCTGGAGGGCCTCGGGCGAGGTGGCGGGCAGCACGCCGTGGCCAAGGTTGAAGATGTGGCCGTCACGGGCTCCGGCGCGCTCGAGCACCCGTGTGGCCTTAGCCTCGACCGCCTCCCACGGCGCCACCAGCGCCGCGGGATCGAGGTTGCCCTGCACCGCCACGTTGGCCGAGCCGCCGACGCGATGCCACCCCTCGTCGAGCGGGGTCTTCCAGTCGATGCCGATCACCGATCCCCCCGCTTCACGCAGCAGGGGCAACAGCTCACCGGTGCCCACACCGAAGTGGATCACCGGCACGTCGAGGTCGATCAACGCATCGAACAACCCGCGCATGTGCGGCAGCACGTGGGCGCGGTAGTCGTCGGCGTCGAGCGCGCCCACCCACGAATCGAACACCTGCAACGCCTGTGCGCCGGCAGCCACCTGGGCGCGCAGGTGCGGTTGGACGACCGCCACCAGCGCGCGCATCAGGGCGTCCCAGGTGGCGGGGTCGCTCAGCATCAGCGCCTTCGTCCGCTCGTGGTTGCGCGACGGCCCGCCCTCCACCAGGTAGCTCGCCAGGGTGAAGGGCGCTCCGGCGAACCCGATCAACGGCACGGTGAGCTCCTTGCGCAGGAGCGCGATCGCTTCGAGCACCTCGGGCACGTCCTGGTCCGGTTCGAGCGGTCGGAGCCGCGCGAGGTCCTCGGGGCCGCGGATCGGGGTGTCGACGACGGGGCCACGACCAGGTTCGATCCGCACGTCGACCCCCACGCCGGCGAGCGGCACCATGATGTCGCTGAACACGATCGCCGCGTCGAGCTCCATGCGTCGAAGCGGCTGCAGCGTGATCTCCACCACCTGCTCGGGATCCTTGCAGGTCTCGAGGATGTCGCGGTCGCCGCGCAGCTCGCGGTACTCGGGCAGGTAGCGACCGGCCTGGCGCATGAACCACACGGGCGTGCGGTCCACAGACAGTCGCCGGCAGGCGCGCAGGAACCGGTCGTCGGTAGGGGCCGAACTCACGCGTGCAGTCTACGGAGCGATGCGGTTCCAACCCCATGCAGACCCGGGCCGCCGGTTCGGGCGAGCCGCGCTAGCGTGGAAGGGACGGCGGAGGAGGCGAACCGATGACGAAACGGCTCGAGGGCAAGCAGGTGGTGATCCTGTTGGCGGAGGGGTTCGAGGATCTGGAATTCAACGTGCCGATGATGCGGCTGCAGGAGGAGGGCGCCGACGTCACGGTCGCCGGCCTCACCACCGAGGCGGTGCACGGCAAGAACGGCCTGGAGGCGCGCGCCCAGACCACGGTCGGTGACCTCGATGACACCACCCGGTTCGACGCCGTCGTGGTGCCCGGCGGGTGGGCGCCCGACAAGCTGCGGCGCTACGGCGAGGTGACGGGACTGGTCCGCTCGGCCCACGAACGCGGGGCGATCGTCGGGCTGATCTGTCACGCCGGGCTGGTGGGCATCTCCGCAGGCATCGTCGAGGGCGGCCGTTCGACCGGTTCGCTCGGCATCAAGGACGACCTCGTGAACGCGGGCTCGACCTGGGTGGACGAGCCCGCGTTCCGCGACGGCACCATCGTGTGGGGCCGCGTGGTCGAGGACATCCCCGACTTCTGCCGGGAACTGGTCACCGCGATCGAAACGGGCTGAGGCTCCCCCGGCTCAGTGCACGTCGGGCGGCGGCTCGTCCACCCAATCGGTGGTGGCGGCCCAGCGCCGTGCGATCTCCTCGGCGTCGTAGCGCACCGGCTCGGCCCGCCCGAATCCCTTCGGGTCGGGACCCAGGATCGCGTTGAACAGGACCTTCTGCGTTCCCTCCGAGCCTCCCCCGTACAGCGGATCGAACGAGAACACGATCGAGCGCCCGCGACCCACCGGTTCGTCGGCCACGGCCGTGCTGCCCATCAGGAAGCGCGTGCCTCGACGAACCCCCGACACCCGGAAGTCCCCGCTCGCCTGCGTGGGGAACGTGATCGGGGACACGGCGTCGGGAGCCTGCATCGCCCGGGTGTCGACCAGGGGCCATGCATGGCGCCCCACACCCTTCCCCAGTGGGCTGTCGGCGTCGATGTTCGCTTTGAGCATCGGACCGTCGATGCTGGCCGGCACCATGTCGTAGACCGCCTTGGAGATCCCCAACGTGTAGGCCAGTCGCGCGGCGCCGTAGCGCCAGGCGACGAGGCGGCCGCCGTGGTTCACCCAGCGGATCAGCTCGCGCTGGCCTGCTTTGCCCAGCCGACGCAGACCTTCGTTGATCCCGCCCGCCGGCACGACCAGGACATCGACACCGTCGATGCCCGCGGCCACGTCGTCGGCGTCCATCTCCGTGAACGGCAGCTCCCAACTCCGCCGGAAGAGCCAACGCGTGTGGCCGATCTCCTCGTAGGCGGTGAACTCACGGGACAGATGCATGATGCGGACGGCGGGGGGCGACTGCGGCAGGGCGGGCGGGCCGGGTTCGGCTACGGGGGCCACCGGATCGGCGTCCGGATCCAACCGAGCTCCCGAGAGCCAGCCGGTGAGGTTGTAAGCGAGCGGCAGGCTCCACGAGCTGACCCGGTACGCCTGGTTGGTGGGGTTGTAGGGATCCTCGTTCAGCGCCGCCTGGATGAAGCGCTTCTGCGGCTGCGCCATGGGGATCCAATAGGTTCCCGCCGGCACGGTCCCGGCGTGCGGTGACTCCAGGTAGGGCTTCAGGTCCGGAACGCGCAACGGAGCGTTCAGCTGGTAGACCGCGACGTC
Source organism: Actinomycetota bacterium (assembly GCA_035535815.1). Taxonomy (GTDB): domain Bacteria; phylum Actinomycetota; class UBA4738; order UBA4738; family HRBIN12; genus JAOUEA01. The sequence continues at coordinate 6,296 of DATLPI010000059.1, forward strand.
CATCTCCTGCAGCCGGTGGATCAGCATCGCCATCTCGCGACGCTTGGACGGCTCGTCCTTGAAGAAGTAGTGCCGCACCTTCTGGTCGGGCACCCTGCGCACCGGCCTGGAATGCGGTTCGTACGTGCGGTTGGGCTCCAGCGCGCCGCGGCGCCCCTCATCGAGTGCCTGGACGTAGGACTCGTGCAGGTTCCGCTGCAGCCGCTTCCGGTTCCCTGCACCCGTCCCGATCATCGACCACATCACGGTGAGGTGCCGATCGAACCGACGGTCCAACGGCGCACCGTCGTAGACCTCGATCGTCATCCCCGCCGCGGCGTACGCCATCACGGAGATCGTGTCCGTGAACCGTGGGGCGAACAGGTCGTAGCCGTACCCCTCGTTGAAGAACTGCCAATCGTTGGCGCGGAACTCACGCGCGAACGCCGGACCGAACAGGTCGTAGATCTGGCGGACGGTGTTCTCCGGCGTCTCGTGGTAGACGGGGTCGTCGTTCGGCGGGAAGAACGAACGGTAGTACCCGAACTCGTGGTGGTCGGTGAGCACCGCCGGCGGGAACTCCTTCATCAGCGCCAGCTTGCCCTCGGTCTCCGGCTGCGTCCGGACCAGATGGTCCTGGTTCAGGTCGAACGCGAACCCGTTCCGGCGGAACCCGATCTCGCGGCCGTCGGGGTTCTGGGAGGGGATGATCACGATGAGGGCGCGTTCCAGGATGTCGGTCACACCGCAGTCGTCGCGGTCGGCGAGCTCGTAGAGCAGCTGGAGCGAGGCGTCGGCGCCGCTCTCCTCGCCACCGTGCAGGTTCCCCGCGATCCAGAGGATCACCGGCGTGGTGGAGGCCAGTCCGTCGACGGTCGTCTGGGGCGTGGAGGGGTCACGGATCGTGGCGGTGTCGGCCTGGATCTGCGCCAAGCCCTGGTTGGTGACGTTCGCGGGGTCGCCCACGAGCGCGTAGCGGATCGGACGCCCGCGGACCGACGTGCCGAGCGTCCGCACGCGCACCCGGTTGCTGGCCGTCCCGACCGCATCCAGGTACGTGTTGATCTCCTCGGCGGTGGTCTCCCGGTCCACCCCGATCGGGAAACCCAGCACATCCTCGGGCGTGGGCACGACGCCCTGGAAGCTGGGAGGCGTCGAGAACGGATCGCAGGTGCCGCCGCCACGCTCGCTGCCGAGGGCCTTGGGGATGGGGAGCGCGGTCGCTGCCACCGCCCCCGCCGAAAGCCGTACGAACAGACGCCGACTGAGGTGATACCCCTCGCTCACGCTTCGCCCTTTCCCTTGCACACGGGCCGTGCCTCGGCCGGGGTCCCTGAGTACCAGAAAGTCCGGGCAGTGCGCAACGCAATCCATCACGGCTTTCGTACATTCAGGAGTCCGCCCCCGTGAGAAGGAGCCAGTTGATCCGCACCGGAACCCGCACACCGACGATCCCCTCGGGACGTCCGATATGGCGCCGGGCACCGACGGCCTTGCGGCACTCGCCGGCCCTGTGGGCCGCCCTGGCGCTGAGCGCGTTCCTGGTATCGATCACGGCGGCGTCCTATCCCTTGTTCCTGTCGGCGTCCAAAAGCCAGCTGCTCGCCGAGCAGATCGCCGATCCGTTGGTGACGAACTACGGTGCCGGGATCACCTACCGAAGCACGCGGGTGGCCTTCACGGCACACGCACCGGGGGGCGGCTCGTTGATCGACGAGCGAGCCGCCGCCTTCACGGAACGCGCCGCCGAGAGTCCCGAGCTGGAACCCGCACAGGAGCAGATCTTGGGAGCCACGGTGGACGCCACCCTGCCCGGCGGGCGCACCCCCCCTTCGGGCGAGGTCCAGGGCCGGTTGTTCGCCGGCACGGACGTTCTCGACAACGTCAAGATCCTCGCCGGCGCCGACGGTCCGGGGGTGTGGTTGCCGGACCTGCTGGCTCGCGGCGCGCGCCTGCGTCCGGGCGACGAATTCGAACTCACGGCCGGCGGACGCCACGAGACCGTAACCCTGGACGGTATCTATCGCGCCCTGTACACCCAGCCACGATCGGGCTATTGGCGCACCTGGGCCGACGACATCTATGCGATCTGCCCCGGCAACGAATGCCCCCTCCCGCCGCAGCCCATCCTGGTCGACCGGTCGCAACTGATCGAGCTCGGTACGCGCTTCGGCGATAACCAAGGGACGTTCGCCTGGGTGGCGCCCGCTTCGGCCGATCCACCGTTGACGCTGGATGAGGCGCGGGACCTCGCGGGATTCGTCGACCGGTTCAAAGCGGACATGAGCGCGAAGGACACCGAGCTGTTCCGACTCTTCCGTTGCTGCGGTGACGTCTTCCTGCACAGCAATTGCGTCCAGTTCTTTTGTGCTGCTGGTGACGTGTCCTACACCGCCCTGGCTCCCCAGGTCGTCGAGCAGGTCGACGAGCGCCTCATCTCCGTGCAAGGCCCGCTCCTGGTCCTGCTCATCGCCGGACTGGGCATCTCGCTCGCCATCGTCGCGGCCGCCGGGGTGTTCGTCTTGATGTCGCGCCGTGTCGAGGCCGGTGTGCTGTCGGTACGAGGCTGGGGAGGCTCCGCGGTGGGAGCGAAAGCCATGCTCGAGGCCGTCCTGCCGTTCCTCGCCGGAGGGATCGCCGGGTTCGCCCTGGCGACCGTCACGATCGCGGCCGTGGGTCCGCCAGGCAGGATCGAGGCCTCCGCGCGATCGACGGCGGTGATCGCGGCGGCGATCGCGGTCGCGGCCTCCCTGCTGGTGGTGGGGCTCGTCTCGGCCGCCGTCTTCCTCTCGAGCCACGATCGCCGGCATCGGGTCACTCGGGTCCTCGGGTTCGTGCCATGGGAGCTCGCGGTCTTCGCGGCGGCGTGGGTGATGGCCAGGCGCCTCGAAGGCGGCGGGGCGATCGTGGAGTCCGGAGGGATCGAACGACCGGGCGCGGCGGTCTTCCTCTTCCCGTTGCTGCTGGCCTTGGCCATCGGCATCGTCGCGGCCCGGGTGATGACGATCGCTCTGACGGTCGGTCACCGACGCTCGAACAGCTCCGGCGCCGGACCGTGGTGGTTGGCATCCCGACGACTCCGCACCTCCGGCAGGCTGCCGCAGCTCCTGCTGATCGCCGGGAGCCTCACCCTTGCGGTATTCGTGTCCTCTCAGGGCATGGTGCATTCGCTCCGCACCTCCGTGGACGCGAAGGCCAAGGTGTTCGTCGGCAGCGACGTGCAGGTCCTGACCAGCCGTGACGCCGAGCCCGCGGCGGGATTCCCGTTCCCGGTCACCAAGGTGTTGCGGTCGCGCGACGCGGGAGCGTTCGCCGGCAGCACGATCCGGTACGACCTGCTGGCGATCGATCCGGACTCCTTCGAGGCCGCGGCGTTCTGGAACGACACGTTCTCTGAGGACTCCCTGGCTGACCTCATCGGCCGGCTCCCCGCGGGGAGCGGAACCACCCTGCCGGTCATCCTGGCCAACGGCGGAGACGACAGCCCGTCCGCGATCGAACTCAGCAGCAAGACGGAGCCGCTCGAGATCGTGGGCCGGGCCACGTCGTTCCCCGGCACATCCACGTCGGCGAGACCGCTCCTGATCGTCGATCGCGATGTCCTCGCCGACCGGTTCGCGGACATCCCCGATCCGCTGAACAACCCGATGACCTCGGCGGAGTTCTGGGTCGCGGGACCGACGGACGAGATCCTGGCGTCGATCGACCGTATCGGGGTGACGCCCTACAACGTGCTGACGGCCGACGAGGTGGAGGACGTCCCGTTCATCGATGCCGCGATCCAGACGTTCCTGATGTTGGACGTCCTGGGGATCGTGGCGATGGTGTTGCTGGTCGTCGTCGCGATGATCTACCTCCAGGCCCGGCAGCGCTCCCGCGTGGTGGCGACCGAACTCTCTCGCCGTATGGGTCAAGCGGATGGCACGATGCGCCGCTCCCTGGTGCTGGAGCTCGGCACGGTCCTGATCGGTGCCCTGGTGGTGGGCGCGGTGGTGGGCGGGGTGGCCACGAGCCTCGTGGCGCCACGGCTCGATCCGTTGCCCACGATCCCACCCGATGCGCTGATCGTGCTGCCCTTCGTCGGGATCGCGATCGGCTTGCTCGCTACGGTGATCGCCTCCGTGGTCGGTGCGCTGCTGGCCGATCGATCGGCTCGACGGGTGCCGCTGGGGGAGGTGCTCAGGGTTGCCGAATGACGCCGGCGACATCGCACGCTGCGCGGACCTCGTGCGGACCTACCGAACGCCTACCGGTGAGGTGCAGGCGTTGCGAGGGGTCTCCGCCACGTTCACGCGCGGCGCCATCACGGCGGTCGTCGGGCCGTCGGGCAGCGGCAAGTCCTCGCTGTTGCGACTCATGGCCGGCTTGGACCGAGCGAGCGCCGGGACGTTGGAGATCGACGCCATGACCGTCACGTCGGCGTCGGCGCGTGCGCGGCGCCACCTCCGTCGCTCGAAGGTCGGCTACGTGTTCCAGCGACCATCGGACAACTTCGTGCCCCACCTGTCGGTAGGCGCCCATCTCCGGATGGCGGCAGGCCGCTCAACCGCCGGGGCGGACCTCGCCGAGCTCCTGGACGCGCTCGGGATCGGCCATCGAGCGGAGAACCTGCCCGGGGAACTCTCAGGTGGCGAGCAGCAGCGTGCCGCCTTCGGCCAGGCGCTGGCGACCGGTTCGCCGCTGGTGGTTGCCGATGAACCGACGGCCGAACTCGATGGACCGTCGGGTGCGGCCGTGCTCGAGCGCATCCGCGAGCTCGCCGAACGCGGCATCTCGTTCGTGATCGCGACGCACGACCCCGCCGTGGTGGCCGTCGCGGACCACACGCTGACGCTGGATCACGGCAGCGTCCGCGGCAGCGTGAAGGACGCCGGCGGGGGATGGGACGACCGCCAGCTCGATGAACTCCGGTGGCCGACGTCGATGGAGCCGCTTTGGGACGACGGTCCCGTGGTCGAACTCGTCGGGGTCTCGAAGACCTACGGGCACGGGGAGGAAGCGGTTCGAGCGCTGGTGGACGTCGACCTCGAAGCGCGGGTCGGCCAGGTGATCGCGATCGTCGGCCGGTCGGGCTCAGGCAAGACGACGTTGTTGCACTCCATCGCCGGCTGGGAGGTCCCCGACCAGGGGGTCGTCACCGTCCCTGGTGGGCGCGAGCCGGACTGGTCCCAGATCGCCGTCCTTCCTCAGCGCCTCGGGCTCATGGAGGAGCTGACCGTGCAGGAGAACGTCGAGTATCCGGCGAGGGTGGCCGGGGACCTCGCGGACCGTCGCGAGCTGGTGGCCTCGCTCCTTCGCCGGTTCGGGCTCGAGGAGCTTCGAGATCGGGCTCCCCGCGAGACCTCCCTCGGCGAACAACAGCGCACCGCACTGGCCCGCGTGCTCGTGATGCGACCGCAGGTGCTGATCGCCGACGAACCGACCGGCCATCAGGATGCGGCGTGGGTCTCGAAGATCTTCGCCACGCTGCAGGAAGCGGCATCGTTGGGTACCTGTTGCATCGTCGCCACCCACGACGGGACGCTCGAGCGGTTCGCCGACCGCACGCTCTCGATGGCGGACGGCCGGATCGTGACCACCTCCGTCGGATCCTGAGCGGGAGGAGTGGGATTCGAACCCACGGGACCCGTCACCGGGACCAACGGTTTTCAAGACCGTCGCCTTCGTCCGCTCGGCCATCCTCCCGGGACGAGCCTAGCGGGGTAACTACCCGATGGGTCGGTAGTCGACGAGGAGATGGCCGCTGGGCGAGGTCACGCTTCGGATCGATCCGAGCCGGATCGGCGGCAGCCCATCGAGGAGCCTCCGTCCGCTGCCGACGATCACCGGCGCGATCGCGAGCCGGAGTTCATCGACGACGCCTGCAGCAAGCAGCGTCTGGGTCACCGAGATGCTGGCGTGAACCCCGATGTCGCCTCCCGGCCGATCCTTGAGGTCCCGCAGGAACCCGACCAGGTCGCCGTCGATCACCGTCGTGTTGGCCCACTCCCGATCGAGCGGTGTGGATGTCGCGACGTACTTCGCAACGCCGTTGATGAACGTCGCGAATGGCTCGATGTCGCTGCCCGGCCAGAACCCAACCCACTCGTCGTAACTGCGGCGGCCGAGGATCACCGCGTCCTGCGTTGCGATGAGCGATGCCCCGCTCGCGTCCATCACGTCGTCCCAGCCCGTGACGAATCTGTCGGGATCTTCGGCGACGCCGTCGAGGGACAAGAACTCGAACGCGACGACCATGCGCATGCCTACCACCTCCGGTTGATCTGGAGGCTAAGACATCACCGCGGAGGAGCCTCGCGGGCGGACGGAACCGCTGAGCAACTTCATCGGTGATACTCGAGGAGCGCCCAACGCTACGGAGGTGGATCGATGTGAAGGAGTGCCAGAACCTCGATGAGGTACGCGCCGGCATCGATGCCCTCGATCGACGGATCGTCGAGCTGCTCTCGGAGCGAAGCGGCTACATCGAGCAAGCAGCGAGGATCAAGAACTCCGCTGCCGAGATCGAGGTGCCGGCACGCGTCGAAGAGATCGTGAACAACGTGCGAGGTCTCGCCACCGAGTACGGGATGAGCCCGGACATCGCCGAGGATGTCTACCGCGTCATGGTCGCGCGTTTCATCGAGTTCGAGATGCAGCGGTACCGCGAGACCTTGCCCTGAACCCTCGGCTCCGGCCGAGGCGCCGGTGCCATCGATCGGACTACGGCGTGTATTCGTTGATGATGTCGTAGTTGCCGAACGTCGGAGGCTCATCGGTCATCTCGGCCATGCGCTTCGCGAAGGCATCGGTCTCCGGTCGAGCGGAGTTCTCCATCGCCAATCCGTAGGACACGAAGTCCGCGAGGACGAGGAACGCGTCCTCGTTGTCGCGATCCTTCAGGAGCTTGAGCCCTCGGAATCCGCGAACCTGAGCATCACCTTGCTGGCCATTGAATCCGTCCAGGAGCTCCTTCATCTCTTCGATCCGGCTGGTCGTGAACGAGACGGTCTGAATGAATGCCATGACGACTCCCTCCCCGGTGGACTGCGAACCTAAGACGCCGTCCGGTGACGGTCAACGTCGAGGTCGACCCGCCTCTTCCCCAGGTCGTGGCCACCGGGGTAGGCTGCTGCGCCATGGCGGATGACCCCCGAGAGCCCCTGGATCCGCAGGCCGACGCCCTCGCCGGCCGCCGGGTCGCCGACCTGCTCGAGCACATCCCCGCCACGGTCTTCATCATCACGAACGAGGTGCCCCCCCGGCTCCTCTACGTCAACGGGCAGGTCGAACGGCTGACCGGCTATTCCCGCCAGGCCTGGCTCGAAGACCCGGACCTGTGGTTGCGGTCGATGCACCCGGCCGATCGGGAGCGTGTGATGGACCTGTGGGCGGTCTCGGTGCGTGCCGCCTCCTCGTTCCTGTGCGAGTACCGGATCCTTCGACCCGACGGTTCGGTGGCTTCCGTGCGCGAAACGACCGACCCGGTCCGCAACGTCGACGGTGACGTCGTCTGCTGGCAGGGAGTCACCCATGACATCACCGACCGTCAGGCCGCCGAGGAAGCCCTGACCCGCTCGGAGGCTCGCTACCGCGCGTTGGTCGAACGCCTCCCCGCCGTGGTCTACGTGGACTCGGACGAGGTGGACCCGCGGAGCCTGTACGTGAGCCCGAACTCCGAGGAGGTCCTGGGCTACGCGCCCGCGCGCTACCTCGAGGATCCTGGGCTCTGGTACGCCACGATCCACCGGGACGACCTGACGATGGTCAAGCAGGCATGGGCCGACGTGATCGAGAGCCGAGGTCCCTTCACCCTCGAGTACCGCATGGTGCGACCCGACGGAGGATCGTTGTGGATCCGCGACAGCTCGATCCCGATCATCGACGAAGCGGGCGACACCCTCTTCTGGCAGGGCGTCATGCTCGACATCACCGCGCAGAAGCTGGCCGAAGAGGATCTCCGCCGGTCCGAGACCCGCTATCGGGTGCTGGTCGAACAGGTGCCGGCCACCGTCTACATCTGCACCGACGAGGAGTTGCCTCGCACGCTGTTCACGAGCCCCCATGCCCACGACCAGGACGAGGTCGGCTACGGGGAGGACGAGCGTGCCACCCGATGGGTCTCCACGATCCACGAGGACCAGCGCGAGGAGGTGATCGGCGCCTGGGGCGAGGCCGTGCGCACCGGTTCCGACTTCGACCACGAGTACCGCCGGACGCACCTCGGCGCGGACGAGACCACGTGGGTCCGTGACATCTGCCGCCTGGTGCGGGACGAGGCCGGACAGCCGATGTTCCGCCAGGGCGTGATCTTGGACATCACACGCGCGAAGAAGGCCGAGCACGACCTTCGTGAATCGGAGCGGCGCTACCGGGCCCTCGTCGAACAGGTGCCCGCGGTGGTCTACGAGATGGGACCCGACGACGAGCGGCGCACCACCTTCGTGAGCCCGCACGTCGAAGACATCCTCGGGTACTCGCGCCAGGAATGGCTCGATCAACCCGACATCTGGACCGAGTTGCTCCATCCGGACGACCGCGAGATCGAGCTGGCCGCCCACGACCTGCACAACGAGACCGGCGAACCGTGGCGCCGCGAGTACCGGCTGATCGCCAACGACGGACGGATCGTGTGGATCCGCGACCAGGCCGTGCTCGTGAAGGACCCGGTGACGATCGACGCTCGCTGGCAGGGGGTGATGCTCGACATCACTGCCGAGAAGGACCGGGAGCAGAGCCTGCAGGCCGCCAACGACGATCTGGAGTGGCGCGTGCTGGCACGGACCGCCGAGCTCGAGGACGCCGCGGAGATGATGAGCCTGGAGATCGGCGAGCGACGTCGCGTCGAAGCCGAGCTCCGAGAAGCCGAGAACCGCTACCGCATGCTCGTCGAGGACCTGCCCGCCGTCGTCTATTCCTGGGAGACGAACTGGATCGACGGAGCACCGCTCCCCGAGGAGATCGCCGCGTACACCAGCCCTGCGATCACCGGCATGCTGGGGTTCACGGCGGACGAATGGATGCGTCCGGACTTCTGGCGTCAACGGGTGCATCCGCACGACCGCGACCGTGTGGACGCCGAGGCGGACCGATGCATCGCCTCCGGCCTGCCGCTCAACCTCGAGTACCGCTACCTCGCGAAGGATGGCGGGGTGGTGTGGGTCTGGGACCGTGCGACCCTGCGGTCGCGCGACGAGCGTGGCCGCCCCCGCCTGTTCCAGGGGGTCTTGCTCGACATCACCGCCCGCAAGGAGGCCGAGACGAAGGCCTCCGAAGCCGAAGCGTGGTTCAAGCGGCTCACCGAAGAGAACCCCGGGATCATGTGGGTCGTGTCCGATCGCGATCCCGATCCTGCCGTTCGGTGGCGTCACTACTACGTGAGTCCTCGCAGCTTCGAGCAGTCCGGGTATCCGCCCGAGGCCTTCTCGGCTCCGCCCGAGGGGTGGTTCGCCTTCCTCCACCCCGACGACAAGGCTCGGGTGGTTGCTGAGACCGAGGACATCTGGCGCACCGGTGATCCGTGGAACAGCGATTTCCGGTTCATCCACGCCGACGGACGCGTGATCTGGTTCCACGTGGAGGGGCGCGCCGTCGGCCTCGACGAGGACGGCCTGCCCATCGGTTACCAAGGCGTCATCTTGGACATCGACGACCGCAAGCGGGAGGAGGAGCGGCTCCGCCGATCAGCGGACCAGGCTCTCGGGGTGCTCGAGGGGATGCCGGCGCTCCCGTGGACCGAGGTCATCGACCCCCTGACGGGAGCCTCGCGTTACGAGTTCATGGGCGTGCAGAGCAGTGAGATGCTCGGCTACACGCCCGAGGAACTGATCGCCGAACCGCGGCACTTCGAGCGCATGCTCCATCCGGACGATCGGGCCCATGCGATCAAGGTGACGGAGCGCTCCGACCGAACCGGGGAACCATGGAACCTGGTGTTCCGTGTGATCCGTCGCGACGGCGAGGTGCGCTGGCTCCACGGCATGGCGCAGGTGGTGTCGGACCCCGACGAACCGTTGCAGCGATGGCAGGGCGTGACGTTCGACGTCACGAACCAGATGGAGCCTTCGGCTCCAACACCTTCGCGCGCTCGGGAAGGTACGGATGCAACGCCTTCGGCATCTGCACCGAACCGTCCCGCTGCTGGTGGTTCTCCAACAACGCGATGAGCGTCCGGCCGATGGCGGTGGCGGTGCCGTTCAGGGTGTGGAGCGTCTCCACCTTGCCGTCCGCCCGGCGAACCCGCGCCTGGAGCCGCCGCGCCTGGTAGTCGGTGGTGTTCGAGCACGAGGTGAGCTCGCGGTACCTGTCCTGGCCGGGCAGCCATCCCTCGATGTCGTACTTCTTCGCGGCGCTGCTCCCGAGATCGCCCGCGGCGACGTTCACCACCCGGAAGGGGATCTCGAGGTTGCCCAGCACCTCTTCTTCGACGCCCACGAGGAACTCGTGTTCGTCCCAGCTGGACTCGGGCGTCGCGAAGCTGAACATCTCCACCTTGTCGAACTGGTGCACGCGGAACATGCCGCCCATGTCCTTGCCGTAGGTGCCCGCCTCGCGACGGAAGCACGATGAGTACCCGGCGTAGCGCAGGGGCAGGTCGGCCTCGTCGAGGATCTCGCCTTGGTGGAACGCAGCGAGCGGCACCTCGGCCGTGCCCACGAGGTAGAGATCGTCCTGGGTCGTGGAGTACAGCTGCGCCTCGTCGGCCGGCAACATGCCGGTGCCGTACATCGCTTCCTCACGCACGAGCACGGGCGGGATCACCGGTGCGAACCCTTTGTCGGCCAGGATGTCCATCGCGTGCCGCATCAACGCGAACTGGACGAACACCAGGTCGCCCAGCAGGTAGACGAACCGTGAACCGCTCGTGCGCGCACCGCGCTCGGTGTCGAGGACGCCCAGCAGCGCCCCGAGCTCCGCGTGATCGCGCGGCTCGAAGTCGAACGCGGTGGGCTCGAGATGACGGCGCACCTCGACGGCGTCCTCGTCGGTGAACCCGTCGGGTGCGCTCTCGTGCGGCACGTTCGGCGTGGCAGCGAGCAGCGCGTTGAGCTCGCCCTCGGCCGTCGCGAGTTGCGGCTCGAGCTCCTTGAGCTCGGCCGACACGCGGGCCACCTCGGCGATCAGCTGCTGCTTCTCCTCACCCTGCGCGCCGCCGATCGCCTTCGACGCCTTGTTCTGTTCGGCCCGCAGCTCGTCGACGCGGGTGGTGAGGGTCCTGCGGCGCTCGTCGGCGGCCAGCAACTGGTCGACCGCCTGCGCCAGGTCGCGCCGGGCCAGCCCGGCACGGAACCGGTCCGGGTCCTCCCGGACGGCACGGATGTCCAGCATGGGTCACGGCACCTTCACTTGCTCGGCGTCCTTCGTCTCGGCCTTGCCGGCCGCGGCGCGCGCGTCGGCCTGGTTGGGCGATCCGGACCCCGAGGCGTCCATGATGCTCTGGCCGTGGAAGGTCCCGCCTTCCTCGACGATGAGCGACTTGGACGTGATGTTGCCGTCGATGCGGCCGCCGCGGGCCAGGTGCGCCTTGCCCTTGACGACGATGTTGCCCTTGAACCGGCCGGCCACGCTGACGTTCTGAGCGCGGATGTCGGCTTCCACCTGACTCTGCGGTGCCAAGGAGACGTCGCCGTCGGCGTTGATCTGACCCTTCACCTGACCATCGATCCGCAGGGAACCCGCCGACACCAGGTTGCCATCCAATCGAGCACCGGCCCCGACGATCGTGACCTCATCGTTGTCCGCCATCTCCGCTCCCTTCCGTTTCGGGTTCGTGGCTTCCGGGGCCGGAGCCGTGGCTTCGACCGCGTCCGCTTCGTCGTCGTCCCGCTTGAAGATCATCGCGCCTCCACCGTTTCGCCCGCCGGCGCCATCGCCTGACGGATCGCTTCGGATTCTTCGACCGAGAGGTTGTAGGTGCTGTTCCCCTCGGCGATGGGTTTGGCGTACACCCTGGTCTCCTGCCGTCCGTTGATCGACGTGAGCACCACGCCGGTCCCGTGATCATCGAGCATGGCGCACGAGAACGAGAGCCGCCCGCCCACGTCTTCGAACGCGTCGTAGCGGAGCAGCGAGATGTGCCGCACGCTGCCCTCGATCTGGACCTGCTGCTTCTTGTCGGTGCCGTTGAGCACGCGCGCGGCCTGCTCGAGCCGTTGGATCTGCGCCGCGTGCCCTTCGAGCACGGCGCGCAGGGCATCGTCCATGGGGATGGGGCCGGACGGCTCCTTCGTGCGACGCCGGCCGCCGCTGCCGGCGATCGCGAACACCAGCGCGAGCAGCGACAGTCCGATCGCGATGAACGCGATGAGCGAGAGCGTCCGGGTAGAAAGGTCCATCGGTTCCTTGCTGATCCGTCGCGGTGCCCGGCCAGGACCGCAGGAATCCGCAGTATAACGCTAGGACCTGGGCCGGCCGGCGCCGGCGTCCATGAGGAACGCGGCCACCGAACCGAGCGAGAGCAGCAGGCGCTTGATGCGCACGACCATTGGACTCCGTTCGTGTTCCGATCGCTGTGGTCTCCGCTATCGGCCGCACGGCATCGGCGCTTGAGGCGTCGGCGCCGCCTGATCGGGCTCAGTTCACGTCGCGTGCGCGCAGCATGACCAGGCCCACGGCGACCACCAGAGCGACCCAGGTGGCAAGCACCACGTAGGCGTGTCCCTGGGTCAGCACCATGACGGTCGAGCCATCGGAGACCTCCAGCTCGTTGCCGGAGATCAGCACCACCGCGCTGTCGCCCAGCATGAAGCGGCTCAGCATCGGACGGAGGCTCCGGATCAGGCTCTCGAGCAGAGCGAGGTAGACGAAGACGGCTCCCAGCGCCGCCGCCGTGTTGCGACCGATCGTCGCCACCGCGGCGCCGATCAACGCGATCGCCGAGGCCACCACCGAGATGCGCGCCATCGTGGCCAGCAGGTCGCCGAGCCACCCGGGTTCGGTCGCGGTCGATCCACGGAGCACCGCGGCCAGCGCCAGGGCGGCGGCGAGCACCCCGAGCAACACCATCGTGACGATGAACACACCCACGGCCGTGACGACCAGGCGGGCGAGCAACCAACGGATCCGCCGCGGCTCCCACGTCAGGATCGTCGTGATCGTCCCGGTCTGCCACGACGCCCCCACCATCGACGCCCCGATCACCAGCCCGATCACGATGACGATGAACCCGGCGGCTTTGATGTACTCGCCGACCTCACCGAGCGTCACCGGGTCGCCGGAGATGAACTCCGACGCGCCGATGTTCGCGGCGCAGTAGTCCTGCACCGACTGATCAGACGGTCGAGGACCGAACGAGTCCTGGAACCCGTCTTTGCGCACGCATCGCTCGATCGTGGCCTGGCGCTGGGTCTCGGCATGTGCGAGTTCGTCGGCCGAGGGCTTGGTGGAGGCCGCGGCCGCCAGGGCCGCGCCGACCACGGAGCCGATGATGGCCAGGATCATGAGGACCTTCACGATCCGGCGGGAGCGGAACCGCAGCGCTTCGGAGGACAGGAGGCGGATCATGACTCGCCCGCGGACATCGGGTCGGCTGGTTCGTCGGCGGTGAGCTCCAGGAAGACGGTCTCCAGGTCCACCTCGTCCGGGCGAAGTTCGGACACGTACAGACCTCGCTCGGCGAGGGTGCGCGAGATCCGCTCGGCATCGTCGGGCGCGACCGCGACGCGGAGCGCATCGGGGGTGGCCGTGACCTCGAGCCCCGCTTCAGTCAGGGCGGCGAGCCCTGCCTGCAGGTCCTTCGTCTTGACGATCACGCCCTCGCCGCGCTGCGCGACGAGCACCTCGTGGACGGGGCCCGCCTTGATCAGGCGACCCTTCGCGAGGATCGCGACCTGATCGGCGGTGTGCTGGATCTCGGACAGGATGTGACTCGAGATGAAGACGGTCCGTCCCTCGGCGCCGAGGGAACGCACGAGCTCGCGCACCTCCACGATGCCCGCGGGGTCGAGGCCATTGGCCGGTTCATCCAGGACCAACACCTGGGGATCCTTCATCAGCGCCGCCGCGATGCCGAGACGCTGCTTCATCCCCAGCGAATAGGCTCTGACGGCGTCATCCCCGCGGTCGGCGAGCCCCACCCTGGTGAGGACCTCCTCGATCGTGGCCTTGCCGATGCCGTCGATGCGGGCCAGGATCTGGAGGTTCCTCCTGCCGCTGAACCGGGGGAAGAGCGCGGGCGTCTCGACGATGGCGCCCACCTTGCCGATCACCCCGGGCAGGCCCTTCGGTACCTGGCTTCCCAGCAGGCGAACGGTTCCGGCGCTCGGCGCCACCAACCCCAGGAGGCAGCGGATCGTGGTGGTCTTGCCGGCCCCGTTCGGTCCGAGGAACCCGAACACGCCGCCCTCCGGGACCTCGAGGTCGAGACCGTCGACCGCGATCGTCCGGCCGCCTCGCAGGCGGCGATACTCCTTGCGCAGCCCTTCGATCTCGATCACGCCAGCCATGCGGCGCACCATACCCCGGCGCCCCGATCCGTTGTCGGCGTAGGCGGCAGGACATGTGGCGTTGCGGTGACGACCTCGCCGCCTTCGGAGCGCTCACGTTAGGCTGGGCGCCACATGAGCGCGCATCCGACCTCCGAACGGTCGCTCCTGGGCTCCTCGCTCGTCGCTCGCTATGAACTCCGTGCCGTGTTGGGCCGCGGCGGCATGGGCGAGGTCTACGAGGCCGTCGACCGTCAGCTGAACCGCACCGTGGCGGTGAAGATCCTGCGTCCCGAACTCGCGGCCGACCGCCGGTTCCCGGCACGGTTCCGACGGGAAGCTCGCACGGTCGCCGGACTGTCACACGCCGGGATCGTCGCGGTCTACGACGTGGGCGAGGACGACGGAAACACGTTCATCGTGATGGAACTCGTCGCGGGTCGGACCGTCGGGGACCTGATCGGGTCCGAGTCGCCGTTGGACCCCGGCCGGGTGGCCCGCATCGGCATGAGCGCCGCGCAGGCGCTCGCCCACGCGCACTCCCGCGGCGTGGTGCATCGCGACGTCGCGCCCGGCAACCTGATGGTGACCGCGGGCGACGAGGTCAAGGTGCTCGACTTCGGCATCGCGCGAGCCGCACGCGGCTCGGCTCGACCGGGCTCCGGCACCACACGGGGCACCGTCGCCTACGTCGCGCCCGAGCAACTGAGCGGACACACCCCCGATCACCGAGCCGACATCTACGGCCTCGGCGCCGTGCTGTACGAACTGGCAACGGGCAGAGCGCCGTTCACGGGAGCGACGGCCGAAGAGGTCGCTGAACGTGCCCGCACGGAGATCCCGATCGCACCCGGGGTGCTTGCCGGCGTTCCGGCCAGCCTTTCGGACGCCATCCAGCGATGCCTCGCCAAGGACCCCGCCGACCGTCCCTCCGATGCCGGCACGCTCGCCGAGCTGTTGTGGCGGGCCGCGCTGGCCTCCCCTCCCACCGGGCGCACAGCAGGGTCTCGTGCCGCCTCCACCGCCGAGACCATGCCGGTGCCGCGGGCGATGACCCAGGTGTTGCCCTCAGACGTCACGCCCGTCCCGATCGCCGAGGAGGATCCCGCCCGCGTGACGGCCGAGCTCGGCACGTCTGCGCAACCACGACGGTTCGGTCGGAAGGTGGCGATCGCCGCGCTGGTGTCGATGGCGATCGGGGCCGCCCTGGTCGCGGTGCCGTCGATCGCGTCGATGGGCTCGTCCGTCGCGGCCACGCCGAAGGGCCCCAAGCCGCTCGCGGCGCCCACCGGGCTGACGGCGTCAGCGTCGTGCGACGGCTTCATGGCCACCGGGGTCGACCTCGCGTGGACCGCCACCGGGGCCGGCGAGGGCTTCGAGATCTGGCGGCGGGGCGGAGCAAGCGCGAAGCCCGTCCTGGTCGAGACGATCACGGATCCGGGGACGACGACGTTCCGTGACATCGATCTCGGGGTGGACACCAGCTATCGCTACCGCGTGAAGGCGATCGACGGTCCGCGCGTGAGCCGGCCCTCGCGCGAAGCTGTAGCGGCGACCCCGTTCCTCTGCCTCAGCTAGCACCAGCCTGAGAAGGGCACGATTCCGCAAGCGGTCGCTCGCCCCAGTCGGACCCTCGCCGTATCGTGACCCGATGACGCGACGACTCCAACCGCTCGCCGATCGCGAAGCGATGCTCGCCCTTGGGCTCGCGGGCCTGGGGTTCGTGTCGATGCAGGCCACGTTGCCCGCGGCAGGCGTGCTCGGCGTCCGGGCGATCCGTTCCACCCGGACCGGTGGCGACGGCACCGGGCCGGCCATCGGCGTCATGGTCCTGGGGATCTCCTGGCTCAGCGTCATGTGGGGACTGCCGATCGCCAAGGCGGTCACGCAGACCGCGAGCCACGCCGAGGACATCTGGCCGCTGGTCGGGTTCGTCGTGGGATGGATCGCGCTCGCCACCACGGCGATGCTGCTCGCCGAATTCCTGGTTCGGTGTCACCCCGAGCGATGGGTGGCGAGGCGGGCGGCTCGCGCCGGCATCGTGGCCGTCGTGGCCGCCGGCCTCCTGCAACTCAACACGATCGCGCAGACGATCCCGTTCGTCGGGGGGCCATGTGGGCCGACCAACGGCGACTGCGTGGGCACACCCCCGTGGGCCAGGGTCGGCATCGCCGTTCTGGTCGGCGTGACCTGGTTCGTGGTGTCGCTGGCGCTGTCGGGTGCCGTGCGGAGCGTCCGCGAGCATCGTCGACGCTAGCCCTCAGGCTGCCTGCACCATCGCCAACACCGTGACCCCGTCGCGTCCTTCCGTGAGCGAGGGATCCAGTCGGTAGCCCGCAGGGTGGTCCCAGGCCGCCAGTTCGTCAGGTCCGGCGTGGGGGTTCATCAGCAGGAAGCGCACCAGGCCGCCCTTCAAGAACTTATTCCAGTGCGAGACCGCCACGAGTTCGCCGTCGGTTCGCCGCTCCAGGAACCGAACCGAGTACTGGGTCAGGCCGTCCGGCGGTCGCCAGGCGGCGGCGTGCTCGGCAGGCAGCAGGTTCCACACGATGCGACCGTGGGCACGAGCGGTGAGCGCGTTCGAGAGGTCCTCGCGCCACCATGTCGAGAGCTTGCCCAGTCGCGGCAGGGTCGCTCCCATCTTCAGCTTGTAGTCGGGGATGGGATCGGCGTGTGTCACGAGGCCCCAGAGTCCGGAGACGATGCAGACGGTGGTGTTCAGGCGCCGTTGCTGCGCCGCTGGGAGGGACCGGTGGTCGAGCGCGTCGAAGAGGACCCCGGTGTAGCGCTCGATGGCCGGCAGCGTGGGCGCGGTGCGGACCGCGAGATCCGCCTCCGTCGCCGACGCCAGCGCGACCCCCTTGACGCCTAGGAGGCGCTGCCGCTGCGCTCCCGACCGGCGCATCGCCCGCTCGAGCGCGTCGATCACCCGCTCGCGCCGTTCGTCGAGGTCGAACGACATGGACCCTGCGGACCATGCCGGGCCGGTGCCGCCGATGGCCTTCCCTTCGGAGGGCGGCAACAGGATCAACGGCGACTCGGCGCTCATCACCGTGATGCGCCGGCGCGGGCCGACGGGTGCAGGAACGGGACCTCGGAGGTCCACCCCGCGCGGAGGACGTCGACCAGCGAGGAAGGGGTGATCACCGTCGCCGCACCTCCCGGACGCGAACGCTGCTCGGCGTACCCCGAGGGCGTCCATCGTAGGAGCGCATCCTCCAACACGAGGAACGGCGCTCCCCCGTCCACGACGAAGGCGCCGTCGGGCAGCGATGCGAAGGGCTCCTCGTGCTGCCGCTGCGACCGCGTTGACTCCCCGAGCCGCTCCCGGTGCAGGCGCGCGTCGATGGCATCGGCCCCGTCCGGTCTCCGGTGCAGCGTTCGCCAGATCCCGACGAACCGCTTGTAATCCTCGTGCCGGCAGAGCGCGCACGGTCGATGCCCCGCCGCGAACGCCGTCGCTTCGTCCAGGAAGAACAACTCGGTGAACCGACCGGGCTGCAGGAGCGGTGCGCGATGCCATCCCTTGAACCGCAGCCGGCACGCGATCCATCGCTTCCCCGCGTAGCGCCGCCGGATGTGCCCGTCGTCGTCGTGGAGGCACCCACGGTTGCCGTACAGCGACCCCCGAGCCGGATCCGCGATCAGCTCACTGAACGGCGTGACCCGGTTCTGGAGCGGCATCGTCGGCGGCCTAGCGACCCGCTCGCTCGCGCCACCGCTCGGCCGTGATCGAATAGATCACCGCGTCGAAGAGCTCCCCTTCTTCCTCGATCTGCGCCGCGTGGTCGAACGTCATCCCCAGCCGCCGCATCACGGCGAGGCTCCGCTCGTTGGGCGTGTCGGTGATCGAGATGATCCGCGGGAACCCCAGCGTGTCGAACCCGTGGTCCAGCCACGCTGTGGCCGCTTCGGTGGCGTAGCCGTTGCCCCAGTGCTCGTAGGCGAAGCGCCACGCCACCTCGACGTCGTCGGGGTAGGACTGCTGATGGTGGAGACCGCACATCCCCAGGAAGAGGCCGTCCTCGCGACGTTCCACGGCGAGCAGCCCGATGCCCTCCTCGGCGTAGACCTGCTGCGCCCACTCGGCGATCTCATCGGAGTACTGGCGGGTGAGCGGTTCGCCGCCGAGGTATCGGACCACCTCGGGATGCGCGTTCAAGGCGGCGTAGTGCGGCAGGTCGTCGCGCCGGAACGTGCGCAGCACGAGCCGCGGGGTCGTCAGGACGACCGTGCCGTTCCACTCCACCATGGTCGGAGCCTACCCGCGGCCTCACACCCAGAGCAGCACCACCGACCCCACCAACAGGAGGCCGAGGACCACGCCCGCGACGCGGCGGGCCCGGTCGGTGGCAAGCGCCCGACTGAGCGCCGAGCCCCCCAGCGCCCACCCGGCAGCCGTCGCGGCCACCACGCAGGCGATGATCCCGAGGCTGATCGCATCGGTGAGCAGACACCGGTCGGACGGCGCGAATCCTGCCACGACCGCGAAGGCGAAGAACCACCCTTTCGGGTTGATCAGCTGGAAGGCGGCGCCGCGTTGCAACGAGAACGCTTCCGGCGTGTTGACGCGGTCGACCGCCACCCCGCCCGCGAGCCGGAACGCCAGGTACAGCAGGTAGGCGGAAGCCAGCACCTTCATCACGAGTTCCACGCCCGGTGCAGCAGTGACGATCGCCGCAGCCCCCGCCGCGGCGATGACGACCAGCAGCGAGATCCCGATCGCGGTGCCGATCACGTGGGGGACCGTGCGCCGGAAGCCGAACTTCGCTCCGGACGCCAGCAGCAACGTGTTGTTCGGCCCCGGTGAACCCGAGCCCACGGCGACGAACGTCACCAGGGCGATCACCTGGTCCACGCCCACGAGCTCACCTCCTACGGGTATCGAAGCCCCAGGGGCCGCCTTCGGTCTTGTACGTTCGTGTCGTGGCGCCGCCATCGGAGCGCGAGTGGGTCCGTGCGTGGAGACCGGAGGTTCCAGGGATCTCCGAGGTGTTCCATGCCAGGTTCGTACAGCACACCTATCCGAAGCACACCCACGATGACTGGACCGTGTTCATCGTCGATGACGGAGCGATCCGCTACGAGCTGGACCGGCACGAACGCGGGGTCGGTTCGGCCCGCATCACCCTCCTCCCTCCGCACGTGGTGCACGACGGGCGGGCAGCGTCGGACGCCGGATTCCGCAAGCGGGTGCTGTACGTGGGAGCCGACGTGCTCGGGACCCACTTGATCGGTCGCGCCGCCGACGAACCCGACATCGATGACCCGTCGCTGCTCTCGATGATGCAACGGCTCCACGCCTCGCTGCATCATCCAGATGACG
The DNA here is from genome assembly GCA_035535815.1 of Actinomycetota bacterium. Classification (GTDB taxonomy): domain Bacteria; phylum Actinomycetota; class UBA4738; order UBA4738; family HRBIN12; genus JAOUEA01. The sequence continues at coordinate 26,003 of DATLPI010000059.1, forward strand.
CGCTCGAGGCGGAGACGTTGATGGGTCTGGTTGTTGAGCAGCTCCTACGACACCTCGGCGAGGCGGCGCCCGATCTCCCGCGTGGGTCCGACGCCGAGATCGCTGGAGCCCTCCGCGATCTGCTGGACACGCATCTCGGTGAGGCGTATCGGCTCAGCGCGGCAGCCGCGACGATCGGAGCGTCGACATCGACGCTCTCGCGCGCATTCACCCGGTCGTTCGGGATCGCTCCGCACCGGTACGTGGTCGGGCGCCGCATCGAGTTCGCGCGCAAGCGCCTGCTGAACCGGGAGCCGGTCGCCACGGTCGCCGCAACCGCCGGGTTCCACGACCAGGCCCACTTCACACGGCACTTCGGCCGCCACGTCGGGACGACGCCGGCCCGGTACGCGACCTCGGGGAACCTGGCCTGACGAGTTGCGCCGCGGGGAGCATCGGTCGCACGATGCGCGGATGGAACGGCCCGGTGTCGAGTTCGCCCGAGCATCCGACGGGGCCTACCTCGCCTACCAGGCGTTCGGCGAGGGCCCGGTCGACATCCTCTGGCAGGACGACGTGTTCTCGATCGTGGACGAGTGGTGGGAGGAGCCGTACGGGCGTGCGCTCTACGAGGGGATGGCCGCGTTCTCGCGCGTGATCCTGCACGATCGGCGCGGCACCGGGTGTTCGAGCCGCGAGGGAGGGCCCGCGAACCTCGAGACCCGGGTCTCGGACACGCTCGCGGTGATGGAGGCGGTGGGTGCTGAGCGTCCGGTGGTCGGTGGTGTGCTCGAAGGCGGTGCCAGCATGGCGCTGCTCGCAGCCACGCATCCCGAGCGGGTTCGATCCCTCATCTGGCTCCGGCCCACGCCGCGGGCGAGCGCCGCACCCGACTACCCCTGGGGCGTCGGCCCCGACTACATCGAACGGGATCGGATCATCACCGGATCATGGGGCACCGTGGAGTACGCGCGTGCGTTCATCGACCTCAACATCGATGTCATGGAGGGCTTCTGGTCCACCCAG
>DATLPI010000060.1:0-4513 GCA_035535815.1 Actinomycetota bacterium
CAACGGGTTCTCGGCGGCCGACGCGCGTTCGGCGGCCGGCGCCAGCGTCGCCGCTTATCGGAAGGCGATGGCTGGGTTCGCCGAGATGGGGACCATGGACATCTGGTACGCGCGTCTTCCGGCCGACCAGATCCTGTCGGCGGCGGGTTCGACCGCGAGGAACAAGCAGGAACGCAAGGTCGTGGCGCAGGCCGGCAAGGTCGTGGCGAAGGCGAAGACCCGCGACAGCTTGCAGGCCCTGTCCAAGCTCTCCGAGGTGGTCGACGGACAGCGCCGCATCATCAGCGATCCCCCCGTGCTCATCCCTGAGCGCGAGCTCGGTGAGACCTTCGGGCTCTCGACCGAAGAGATCGGCAAGGCGGTCCTGGCGCAGTTCCGCGCCTACCGCACGAGCCTGCCCGACGATCGTCGCAGGCTCCTGGAACGCTTCCATCTGGTCGATATGGCGCGCAAGGTCGTGGGCGTGGGCAGCGTGGGCACCCGCGCGTTCATCGGCTTGATGGATGGGCGCGACGGCCAAGACCCGCTGTTCTTGCAGGTGAAGGAGGCCACCGCTTCGGTCCTCGAAGACCACCTTCCGGCCAGCAGGTACAAGCAGCCGGGCGAGCGGGTGGTGCAGGGTCAGCGCCTGATGCAGGCCGCGAGCGACATCTTCCTCGGGTGGGCGCGCGGCGCCGAGGCCAACCGCTTCTTCTACTGGCGCCAGCTCCGGGACATGAAGGGCTCCGCCGCGGTCGAGACCATGACTCCGGTGGCCCTCTCGTTCTACGCGGAGTTGTGCGGCTGGACCCTGGCCCGGGCCCATGCCCGGTCCGGCGACCCCGTGGCGATCGCCGCCTACCTGGGCGGCAGCGACCGGTTCGATCGCGCGATCGAGGACTTCTCCGTGCGCTACGCCGATCAGAACGAGCTCGACTACGACGCGTTCATCAAGGCCGTCGCCGATGGGCGGATCGCCGCGACCGAAGGCGTCTGACCCCGATCTCGACCGTATCGACCTGTTCTGATCGATCGCGTGGCAGACTGACCTCATGGACGACGAAGCGCTCCTGGCCCGAGCCGAAGCGGCCCTGACCGAGATCAAGATCGGTCAGGGACTCTCCGAACACCACGCCGCGGTGCTCGCCGCCCTGCGCATCCGGCTGAAGGGCAGCGATGGGAAGTCCCTGGAGGAGATGCTCGAGGCGGCTGACGATCCCGGGCCGGACATCCTCGCGGAGAAGCTCGCCGAAGCGGAGCGGACGTCAAAGCCCACGCTGGACGATCTGTTCGCCAAGGACCCCAAGCCGAAACCCGACTGGCCTTCCTGACCTGCCGAACCATCAACCGGCTCGAGGTCCGAACCGCAGGTTTCGCCGCCGGGATGACCGGCTAACGTATCGCCATGGCGACCGTGCTCCTCTTCCATCACGGGCAGGGACAGACGAAGGGCTTCCTCGGCTTCGCAGATGAGCTGCGTGCGTCAGGCCACACGGTCCATGCTCCGGATCTGTACGAGGGTCGAACGTTCGACGACCTCGACGAGGGCCTGGGCTACGCACGAGCGGTCGGCTTCGGGGAGATCCTCCGGCGAGGTGTGGCGTCCGCAGATGACCTTCCGGCCGACATCGTGTACGCGGGGTTCTCGCTCGGCGTGATGCCCGCGCAGTCCCTGGCCCAACAGCGCGCGGGTGCCCGCGGAGCCCTCCTCTACTCCGCGGCGTTCCCCACCACCGAGTTCGGCGGAACGTGGCCCAAGGGCGTGCCGGTCCAGATCCACATGATGGATGCCGACCCGTGGGGTGAGGAGGACCGGCCCGTCGCCGAGGCGTTGGTCGAGGAGGTCGCGGACGCGCAGCTCTTCCTGTACCCGGGGTCCGGCCATCTGTTCGCCGATGAGAGCCTCGGCGACTACGACGAACAGGCGGCCGACCTGCTGCAGGAGCGCACCCTGGCCTTCCTCGAGCGGGTCGGTTAGTTTTCGATTCCTTGCGCCTGGGTACCGGCGTTGCAAGCGCTCCCCGAGGGGCCCCGAAACAGGGAGGTGGGCATGCTTCGAAGCATGCGTTGGTTGCCGGCAGCGATCCTGCTGGCGTCACTGTCCGTACCGGTAGCGGCCGCGAGTGCCGCGCCGAGCGACGCTCACGCGGTCGTCACCGCCGCGCGTACGTTGCCACCCGATTACAAGCTGCCGCCGCTCGCGAGGCGTGACGCGCGTGCGCTCGCCGCGCAGGTGCAGGCCGGCGCCAGTGAACGATCGACCGTGGGAGACGAGAAGCTCTGGCTCGCCCTCGATGACACCACGGGCGAGTTGTACGTCAAGGAATACACGCTGCGGGGTGTCGGTGAGCACGCTGAGGTGTGGGTCGCGAGCGACCAGGACGACGTCTCGTCGAACACGAGGTTCCCCGCGGGAGATTGCCGAAACGGGATCCGCACGAAGATCACGAACGCGCAGGTGCAGTACCTGATCGGCCAGTTCGACGGGAACATCTACCCGAAGGAGGCACAGGTCTTCAGCACGCCTCCGGACCGTAACGGAAAGGCCGCGCCGCTCGCCGACATCCTCGGCCTGCCCGCCAACTACTACCGAGGCGATGGAGACGACATCGCCGTCTTGATCGACAACGTGCGTGACGCGAACTTCTACGACACCGACAACCAGTCGAACCTGACCTATGTCGCCGGATTCTTCTCGAGCGGCTACAACGAGCTGCTCAACCGCAACGTCATGACGATCGACGCGTTCGACTGGTTGCACCGCACCGGAGCGAACCCTCCCCACGAGCCGACCGATGACCCGTGCACCAGTGCACCGGCCCGGCCGTCCCTGTACGAAGGCGTGTTCGCCCACGAGTACCAGCACCTGTTGGAGTACTACGAGGACCCGGGCGAGACGATCTGGATGAACGAGGGACTGTCCGACTGGGCGCAGACCCTCACGAACTACGTCGATCCCAGCGTTCCCATCGACCAGCTCGGCTACGACAGTCACATCCAGTGCTTCCTGGGATACCTCGGCATCCAGACGCCGTTCAATCCGATCCCCAGGGAGGGCGGTCCGGAGAACTCCCTGACGCTCTGGGGCGACCAGACCGACCATGAGTCCGAGATCCTCTGCGACTACGGTGCGGCGTATTCGTTCATGGAGTTCCTCGCCGGTCGATACGGCACGGAGTTCATGGGTGACCTGCACCGCGACGACCGATCGGGGTTGGCCAGCGTTCGCAAGAACCTGCAGGCCATCGGCGTCGACCTGCCCATCAAGACCCTGATCGACCGGTGGGCCGCGGCGATGGCCCTGGACGGGGTGCTCGACGATGGCGCGACGCTCCAGGGTGGCCAGGCCCAGCAGTACCGCGTGAAGACGCTCGACGCGTCGATCAACTGGGAGACGCCGGACAGCTACAGCAGCCCGGGGGCGCCACCCAACGGTTCGGACTACGTCCGGCTCACCGACGCATACGCCGGCAACATCGACCGCATCGCGTTCAACGGGGCGGAGGAGTTGCCGATGCTCCCGATCGAGTGGACGGTGGATGCCGACCCCGCCGGACCAACGACGGACCCGGCGCTGTACTCCGGGACCGGGGACAACCTGAACCGGGCCATCGTCCGTCAGGTCGACGTTCCGGCTGGGTCGCCGGAGCTCACCTTCGACGGCATGTGGAGCCTGGAGGACGGGTTCGACTACGGCTACGTCCAGGTGTCCACCGATGACGGGGTCACTTACAACGCGATCCCCTGTTCCGACCAGGAAGAGGGGCCGCTCGGATCGGCCTTCAACGGCGAGACCGACGGATTCGTCGGGGTCTCCTGCGACCTGTCCGACTGGGCCGGGCAGAGCATCGTGATCGCGTTCCGCCTGGTCACCGACTCCAGCGTGTCGCAGGACGGCCTGTGGGTCGATGACGTGGCCATCGGCGGGACCGAGCTGTCGGATGGCTCCACCCTCGACGGGTGGCAGTCGCCCACGCAGTACAACCCGATCGACGTGGAGGGGTACACCCTGCGGCTGGTCGCCTACACCGATGACCACACGCGGGCCTGGACGCACGTCGTTCGGCTGGGTCCCGGGTTCAAGGGCGTGATCGAAGGCGACGAACTCGACCAGGCGATCGGCCAGCACGCCGACGTCGTGGCGGCGATCGTCACCTATCACGACAAGACCGAGACCGTGCAGCAGTACGCGCCGTACACGCTCCGCGTGGATGGCGTGCTGCAGCCGGGGGGTGGGAGCTAACCCCCAGGCTCCATCAGGCACCGAGAAGGGGCGACCCGCAACGGTCGCCCCTTCTCGTGTCTCGGACCGGTGCCCGGGGTGGGATTCGAACCCACACGCCTCTTTCGAGGCAGGCGCTTTTAAGGCGCCGTCGTCTACCGGTTCCGACACCCGGGCAGGCGCCTTGATGCTAACGGCCATCGTGCCGAAGGGATACCGCCTTACAGGTAGCTAGTCATTCGGGACTATGACCGATATCTCAGACATGCGGTGGACGGAGAGACACGCCGAAGATGGTTTCACCTTGATCGA
>DATLPI010000061.1:0-16686 GCA_035535815.1 Actinomycetota bacterium
CGCTGGTGCCGGCGCAGATCACGACCATGCCGCCGCGGTCGGCGACGAAGATGGACGTCGGGATCGTGTCCTGGCCCGGATGTTCGAAGACGATGCGCGGACTGACCTTCTCCCCCAGCGCATCCCAGATCGCCTTGCCGAAGTCCTTCGCGCCGCCGAACCAGTCCTTCCACTCGGCCGAGTCCCAGGCCGGCGGCACGCCCCAGTGCGAGAAGTCCTTGCGGTTGACGAAACCAACGGCGCCGAGCGACTTCGCGTACTCGCCTTTGTCCTCGCTCCCTACCACTGCCACCGCGCGCCCGCCGGCGTTGGCGACCAGCTGGACGGCGAGCGAACCGAGCCCACCGCTGGCGCCCCACACCAAGACGACGTCGCCGGGTTCCACGGTGTGCGGAGGCCAGCCGAAAAGCATGCGGTAGGCGGTCGAGCCGGTGAGGGTCGGGGCGGCCGCTTCCTCCCACGTCAGGAAGTCGGCCTTGGGCAGGCACTGGTGCGCCTGCACCTTGGTGAACTGCGCGAACGAGCCCCAGCAGGTGTCGTAGCCCCAGACGCGGAACGACGCCGCCAGGCCTGGGTCCTTGCCCGCCTTCACGTGCGGGTCATCGGGGTCCCATTGGCCGGCGTGCACCACGACGCGGTCGCCCACCTGGACGTTCGTGACCTGATCGCCGACCGCCCACACGACGCCGCTCGCATCCGAACCCACGATGTGGAAGTCGGTGGGCTCGTCCCAACGCGCCTGTGTCTTCGTGACGTCGACCGGAACCCCGCGCGCCGCCCAGACGTTGTTGAAGTTCACCCCGGCGGCCATCACCAGCACCAGGGCGTCGTTCGGCCCCAGCTCGGGAACGTCGATGACCTCGTCCTGGATGGCCTTCTCGGGATCGCCGTAGCGGTCGGGACGCACCAACTGCGCATGCATCTGCGCCGGCACTTCACCCAGCGGCGGAAGCTCTCCGATGTCGTACAGGTCCTTGGCCACGGCTCTCACCCTTTTCCGGTGGTGACGACGAACACGGTCGGGCGAACCCTAGCAAGCTGTGAAGGAAGCGCGAGTTCGACGAACGCTACCCGGCGTCGGGCCGCGTCGGCGGGAAGTCCTGCGGCGGTGCGGGCGGAAGTCCCGAACCCATCCCGTCCGTCGCCGAACCCGACGCGTCCTTGCTGAAGAACCCCTTCTTCGGCCGGAAAGACCCGTTGAGATCCTCGATCGAGAACACGCTCGAGGCCTCACCGGTCGTGGCGAACCGATACAGGGCGGCGTTGAACACGCCGGAGCATGCTGCCCCGACGGCCATGAGCGCGCCGATCGCGATCACCAGGAGCGGTACACCCACCAGCGGCACTGCATAGGCGATCGCCCCGCCGACGAGCACCACGGGGATCGCCACCAGGAAGATCGCGAAGCCGATCGTGGCGGTGCCGATGAACTGCTCGCCCCATCGCTGACGGAAGATCGACGCCGAGCGCTTGATCGCCTCGGGAACCCCGACGGGCTCGTACAGCAGGACCGGGACCACGAAGAACGTGATCACGTTCCAGGCGACGCCGATCAGCCCGATCACGATCCGCCCGACGATGCCGGCGCGTTCCTGGAGGGTTCGGAGGATCATCCCCACGGTGGCGGTGATCAAGGCCCACACGAAGATCTTGCCCAGGTGCTGCCGTGCGAGCGCCAGTCCGTCCTTGATCGAGGCGTCCTCGCCGTTGAGGCGCTTCATCGCGGTCCCGACGATCGCGGCGTTGAAGAAGATCGTGACGAACGCGAGCGCCACATACATCACGAACCCGAGGACGTAGAGCGCGGGGCTCACCGACTCACCGTCGGCGGGGATCCCGATGCCGAAGGCCCCTGCCGCGAAGACCGCGATCACGACCAACGAGCAGAAGAAGGAGACGACCGGGAGCACCAACAGCTGGTGGTCCTGGCGGACGACGCCCCAACTGGCCTTCGCGAGACGGAAGCCCCGAGAGATCGACCCCATCGTTCGACGATCCTTTCGCTCGTGGGCGGCTCGAGGTGCGGGCGCCCGATGCTCCTATCTTGCTGTATCGGCACCCGAACGGGGGGAACTGCAGGGCGGGTCGGGCTTCTCAGGCGCCGACGGCGGTGGGGAGCTCAGCGACCGGGCACGTCGCCGAGCGTGGGCACCACGTGCAATAGGTGCCGGGCCGCAGATGGGCCTCACGGCCGTTGACCAGGCCGGCCGCAGCCCGTGCCGCCCCGATCACTCGATCGGCCGCGTGAACCAGGAGATCCTCGGTGACGTCCTCGGACTGCCAGGTGCCGCTCTCCAGGAACAGCGACGCCGCGCGGTAGGGCGGAACCCCGAACCGCAGGGTCATGACCAACGCGTAGAAGCGCATGTCCTCGGCGAACTCGGGATAGGCCCCGCCGGTCTTCAGGTCGACCGCCAGCCTGGTGGCCCGCATCGGCTCGAGCTTGTCGGGCAGGCCCAACACCAGGTCGATCTGCCCCGACAGGACCAGGTCGCCCCCGAGCAGCTCGGACCGCACGCGGAGCTCGCTGATCGGCGCCAGTTCACGCCGCAGGGGCTTCAATGGCGGGAAGGAGGCCTGGAACAGCGTGACGCGACGCACCACCTCCATGAGCACCTCGTCCTGCTCGGACACCGCGAGCTCGCTCCAGTACTCGACGAAGCGGTCCTCGCGTTCGAGCACCCGGCCGACCGCGACCTGGGCGACCTCGTGCGGATCCAAGCCGTCGCGTGCACCGACCTCGACCTCGATGGCCTTGTGCAGCAGCACGCCGTATGCGCTCTTGGACGAATGCGCGAAGGGCGAGGACTCACCGCTGACGGCGGCCTGGAACTGTCCCTCACAGCGCGAATGTTGATTGAGGCGCTCCTTGCCCAGCCACAAGGGCTGGCGGAGTTCGAGTTCCCGGACGGCCTCCTCGATGCGGTCGCGGAGTCGTTGTGGGAGGTCGGCGGAGAAGGTGGGCCGCTCCCCCGTGCCGATGAGCCCGTCGAGCGTGCGCTGCTGGGGGTCGGTGAGTTGCACCTGCGCATGGTAAGCAGAGAGACCGACATGGCCGAAACACCTGACGACATCTTGCGCGCCCTCGCCGATCCCGAACGCCTCGCGATCGCGGGGGCGCTGGCTCGCCGTGATCTGGCGGCGCGGGAGCTCGTCGACGCCCTTGACCTGCCGATCTCGAGGGTCCGCAAGCACCTCAACCGCCTCACCACGACCGGCGTGGCGCGCCTGGCGGACGACCGCCGGACCTACCGTCTGGATCCCGAGACCCTTCGGTGGGCCGCGGAGCAGGTCGGACCTCCACGAGATGCCGGCCTTGCGTTGGGCGCCGCCAACGAGGACGAGGAGATCGTGCTTCGGACCTTCTTCCGGAACGGCCGGCTCACCGAGATCCCGGGGAAGGCCGCGAAACGCCGGATCGTGCTCGAGCGGATCGCATCCGAGTTCGAACCCGGCGTGCACTACGACGAGAAGGAGGTCAACGCGATGGTCGGAGCGTTCTTCAACGACTACGCCTCGCTGCGCCGTTACCTGGTGGATGAAGGGTTCCTCGACCGGGAAGCCGGGGTCTACTGGCGAGCCGGCGGCCGCGTCGACGTCTGAGGCCCTGAGGATCCGCCAACCCTCGACCGACGGTCGACGGTTGCGGCCCCCGGTGCTAGGGTGCCGGGGCTGTCACCGGCAGCATCCCCCACTTCCCATCGATCGGTGACGCTCGTCGTGAGGACGAACACCAGGGAGTTGGATGGAGACCGAGCACCGCAGGACCGTCGGTACCAGGTCGCGTGTCGCGGCGTTGGCGCTGGTCGTGGCGCTGACCGGCTCGCTCCTGCTCGTCGCCGCTCCTTCAGCCCAGGCCACCGGTCCGTGCGACTTCGGCCGCGGCGAGAACCAGGGAGTCCGAGCGTACATGCGCGACGTGATCCGGTGCGCCGTCGGTCGCTGGTCGGTGCGCGGAGGGCCCCAGACCGCGCTGTGCATCGCGAAGCGGGAAAGCGGCCTATTGCCATGGGCCAAGTCCTCCAACGGCATCAACAAGGGCCTCTACCAGCAGCACATCGACTACTGGGCCGCCAACTACGACACCTACACCAGACCCGCGTGGGCGCTGGAGAAGCGGATCTTGAACGGCCGCACGAACGCGATCGTGTCGATCCGCATGGCCCACGCCGGCGGCTGGGGTCCCTGGGGCGGCAGCGACTGCAGCTGAACCTGGGCCCGGATCACGCGGCTAGACTCCCCACATGGTGACCAAGGACAAGAACGTTCCCAGCGGGGCGAGCACCGAAGAGCCGGAGAAGACGGTCGAGGACCGGATCGAACTGCTCCGCAAGCGGAGGAAGGCTTCGCTCACGCCCGGGGGCCGTGATTCGGCGAAGAAGCAGCACGATCGCGGCAAGCTCACCGCCCGTGAACGTCTCGACATCCTGATGGACACGGGCTCGTTCGTGGAGACTGACCCGTTCGCGATCCACCGGGCACACGACTTCGGGATGGATCGCAAGCGCCCACCCGGCGACGGCGTGGTCACCGGCTACGGCACGATCGACGGCCGTAAGGTCTTCGTCGCCAGCCAGGACTTCACGGTGTTCGGCGGCTCGATGGGCGAGGTCATGGCGCAGAAGGTGTGCAAGGTCATGGACCTGGCGATCAGCACCGGCGCGCCGTTCATCTCGATCAACGACTCGGGCGGCGCGCGGATCCAGGAGGGCTCGGCGAGCCTCGCGGGCTACGGCTACATCTTCGAGCGGAACGTGCGCGCTTCGGGCGTGATCCCCCAGATCAGCGTGATCATGGGGCCCTGCGCCGGTGGGGCGGTCTACTCGCCCGCGATCACCGACTTCACCTTCATGGTGAAAGAGACCTCGCACATGTTCATCACAGGTCCCGAGGTGATCAAGTCGGTCACCGGCGAGGACGTTTCCATGGAGGAGCTCGGCGGCGCCATGACGCACGCCACGAAGTCCGGCGTCGCGTCCTTCATCGGGGAAGACGACGAGGACGTGCTGCAGCGGGTTCGCTACCTGCTGAGCTTCCTGCCCTCCAACAACCTGGAGGACCCGCCCGCCTACGCCGCCACCGACGACCCCGACCGGCTCGCCGACGCGCTCACCCATCTCGTGCCCGACCGGGCGAAAGAGCCCTACGACATGCACGAGGTGATCCGCTACGTCGTGGACGACGGTGAGTTCCTCGAGGTGTTCCCGCTGTGGGCCATGAACGTGGTCACGGGGTTCGCCCGGCTCGACGGCCACAGCGTGGGCGTGATCGCGAACCAGCCGAAGGTGCTCTCCGGCACGCTCGACATCGACGCCAGCGAGAAGGCGAGCCGGTTCGTGCGGTTCTGCGACGCCTTCAACATGCCGATCCTGACCTTGGTGGACGTCCCGGGGTTCCTGCCCGGCACCACGCAGGAGTTCAACGGGATCATCCGCCACGGCGCGAAGCTGCTGTACGCCTACGCCGAGGCCACGGTGCCGCGCATGACGGTGATCACCCGCAAGGCGTACGGCGGCGCCTACATCGTCATGAACTCCAAGCATCTGCGCGCCGACGTCTCGTTCGCATGGCCCACCGCCGAGATCGCGGTGATGGGCGCCGAGGGCGCGGTCAACGTGGTGTTCCGCAAGGAGATCGAGAAGGCGGCCGACCCCGCCGCCAAGAAGGCGGAGCTGATCAAGGAGTACCGCGACAAGTTCTCCACGCCCTACGCGGCGGCCGAGCGCGGGTTCATCGACGACGTGATCGAACCCGCCGAGACACGCAAGCGGTTGATCCAGGCGATGCGCATGCTCTCCACGAAGCGTGAGGCCGTCCCCGCACGCAAGCACGGCAACATCCCGCTGTAACCAGCCAGCCGAACCCTGGAGGTGAACCGAGCGATGCCCATCCGCGACGAAGGCGAACGCCGCATCGAGATCCCCCAGGACCTCACGCCCCAGGAAGAACGCGCGATCCTGATGGCGCTCGAGCGCTACTTCGTGGCCGAGAGCCCGAAACCCTCGCCTTGGGTGCTGCAGGGGCGGATCGATGCGACGGGCCTCGGTGGGTTGCAGACGCGCCGCTACGCGCGGGAACCATGGCATGGGCAGCATGCACCGTTCTCCCGCAAGGGCGTCGCGCCCGTGAACGGCCGGAGCGACGTCCGCTAGTGGACGGGTGCCCTCATCGTGAGCGCGATCCTGACGCCTGGCTCGGCCGACCGCGATACCGCCGTGGCGGCCTTCGAGGCCGATGGGTGCTCGGCGCCACGATCATGGGGCAACGGCCCGGGCGACCGTTACGCGCGACATGACCACCGCGAGCACAAGGTGCTGTTCTGCCTGGTTGGCTCCATCGTCTTCCACACCGACGAGGGCGATCTCGAACTGACCGCGGGCGACCGGATCGACGTCCCCGCGTTCACCGCGCACGCCGCCACGGTGGGTCCCGACGGCTGCTCCTGCATCGAGGCCTATCGGTGAAGGCCTGCGGATGAGCAGGCGTTCCGGTGATGCGCCGCTCTCGGTGGCGTTCCACATCGACCAATTGTGGTTCTCGGCACCCGGCGGCATCGGCACCTACGTCCGGCAGCTCGGGGCCGAGCTCGAACGATCCGACCAGGTGGTCCTCACGGCGTTCCGCTCGAGATGGAAGCACGAAGCCGCCGGGGTTCCCGCGACCACCGTACCGATCGTGACCACTGGCATGTCCGCCCGGACGGCCTACCTCGGTTGGTCGGTCTCGCGACGACCGAAGCTGCCGCACGCGCTCGACGGGTGCCAGGTGGTGCACGCCACGAACCCCGCGACGATCCCGCCGATCCGCGACGGACAATCGCTGGTGGTGACGATCCACGATCTGACGTTCGAAGACGAACCCGACGCGTTCCCGGCCACCTGGCTGCGGTTGTACCGGCGTGGCCTCGACATCGCGCGGAAGGAGGCCGCGATCGTGCTGGTGCCGAGCGAGTACGTCGGCGGCCGCGTTCGGGAACGTGGCATCGCCCCCGACCGGCTGCGGGTGACGCCGCTCGCGGGGATGCCCGTGCCCGTCCCCGCACCGACGCTGCCTCCCGAGGCCGTCGTTCAAGGGCTGGGCATCAACGGTCCGTATCTCGTGTCGGTCGGGACCTTCGAGCCGCGCAAGAACCAGGCGCGGTTGGTGCGCGCCTATCGCCGCGCGGTCACCGATGCCAACCTCCCCCACGCGCTGGTGCTGGCGGGGCATCCGGGGTGGCGCACCGATGAACTCGACGACGCGATCGCCGAGGGCGGCCGGGGCCGGATCGTGCGGCTCGAGGGCCCGGGGGACCTGGAGATCGATGCGCTGTACCGGGCAGCCGACGCCGCCGCCTACGTCTCGCTCAGCGAGGGCTTCGGCATGCCGGTGCTCGAGGCGATGAGCCGCGGCACGCCCGTGGTGGCGTCGTCAACGACGTCGATCCCCGAGGTGGCCGGCGACGCCGCCCTGTTGGTCGATCCAACCGATGACGCCGCGATCGCGCAGGCCCTCACGACGGTCCTGACCGATGCGACGGTGGCGGGCGACCTGCGACGACGCGGCTACGATCGAGCGGGTCGCTTCACCTGGGAGGCCACGGCTCGCGTTACGCTCGACGCGTACCGACAGGCCGTGGAGGCTCGATGAAGGTCACGCTGATCTCGACCGTGAAGGACTGCGCCGACGGCGTGGACGCCTTCCTGGCTTCGCTCGCTGGGCAGACGCGCGCGCCCGACGAGGTCGTCATCGTCGACGGCGGATCCACCGACGGCACCGCCGAACGGTTCGCCGCCGTCGACACGGTGACGCTGATCATCGAACCTGGCGCCAACATCGCGCGAGGTCGCAACGTGGCGCTCGCCGCCGCCACGCACGACGTCATCGCCGTCACCGATGCCGACTGCACCCTCGAGCCCACGTGGCTCGCCGAGATCATCGCCCCGATCGAGGCGGGCGCCGACGTCTCCATGGGCTTCTACGAAGCGCAGACCGACGGCTTCCTCCAGGCCTGCATGGCCTCGGTGAACCTGCCGGTGGATGCGAGCGAGGTGGACCCGGCCACGTTCAACCCGTCGGCGAGGTCGGTGGCCTACCGTCGCGACGCGATCGACGTGGTCGGTGGCTACCCGGAATGGCTTGCGATCGGCGAGGACATGTGGGTCGATCTGCGATGGCACGAACGAGGCCTCGACATGCGGTTCGCACCCGAAGCCGTGGTGCGCTGGCGGCCCCGGCCCTCGCTCGCCGAGACATGGCGGCAGTACTTCCGGTACGCGCGCGGGGATGCGCAGGCCGGGATGCACCCGGATCGCCACGCCGTGCGGTTCGCGACCTACAGCGGACTCACGGCTGCGCTCGTCTCCAAGCGCACGTGGCCGAAGGTGCTCGCGACCGCCGGCGCGGTCGCCTACGCGCGGACACCCGTGCGGCGCGCGTGGCGTCGGTTCGAGGGCACGCGCGAACGGGCGATGGCCACCATCGCCGTGCCGGCGCTGATCGCGTTCACCGATACCGCGAAGATGGCCGGGTACGCGGCGGGGCTGGCCGACCGAGCCCGAGGCTGAGCCGGGCGGCAAGGAGCCGGCGGCTCCGATCGTTGAAGCGAAGCGGGAGCGTCGCGGAGCTTGACACTCCTTGACGGAGCGCAGATAAAGCTCGACATGACGGGGAAGCAGCGCGAGCGGCGGTTCCGCGCTGCCTTGTCTCACCGGGATTATCGGCTGCTCCTGTCGAGCCTCGCCGTGTCCGAGACGGGGAACTGGCTCTACGCGACCGCGACGATCATCTACATCCTCGACGCCACCGGCTCGGCGGCGTGGGTCGGCGTCGCGGCCGTGGTTCGCTTGAGCCCCTACATCCTGTTCGAGCCCCTGGGCGGAGCGATCGCCGACCGGTACGACCGGCGGAAGGTCATGATCACGGCCGACCTCGCACGCGCTGGGGTGATGTGCGTGATGGCGCTCGTGGCTACGTCCACCTCGCACACCGCGGTCGCCGTCGTGATCGCCCTGACGTTCGTCAACAACACCTTCACCGCGCCCTACTATCCCGCCGTCACCGCGCTGACACCGTCGGTGGTGCCCGAGCGCGATCTCGCGGCCGCCAATGCGCTGGCCGGCACGATCGACAACTTCGCGCTGGCGTTCGGGCCGGGCCTTTCGGCGATCCTGCTCCTCCTCGGACCGGCGCCGATCGCGATCGCGTTGAACGGGATCACGTTCCTGGTGTCGGCCTTCCTGGTCGCGCGGATGCACGTGTCGGGCAAGGTGGGTGAGGTCGACACCGAGCCTGGACTGCTGTCGCGGATGGTCGCGGGAGCGAAGGCGATCCGCGGTTCGACGCAGGCCATCTTGTTGATCGGGCTCGGGTTCGCGTTCGGACTGACGTTCGGCCAGGAGGTGGTGCTGTACGGACCGATCGCCGAAGGATCGCTGGGGATCGGCATCGACGCCACCGGCCTGCTGTTCGCGATGCCGGGGATCGGCGGGATCCTGGTCACGGCGCTGGCGGCCAGGCTCGCCGCGCGCTCACACACCGCCGGCATCCTCACCGCGTCGGTATTCCTGGGCGGGGTGCCGCTCACCCTGCTCTCGTTCATCCACAGCCCGGCCCTGGCGTTCGGTCTGCTGATGGTGGAAGGCGCGGCGGTCATCGTCGCTGACGTGGTCACCACCACCACGCTGCAGCGCGTCGTGCCTAACGACCGGGTGGGCAGCGTGTTCGGGATCCTCGGCGCCGCCACGGTGATCGGCATGGTGATCGGGTCGTTGGTGGCCCCAGCCATGATCGAGATCTTCAACCTGTCGATCGCCACAGCGTTCGCCGGCGGGCTGCTGCTCGTGGTCACGCTGCTGATCCTGCCGAAGGCCCGGGACATCGATCGCGCGGGCGCAGCGCGGGCAGAGGAACTGGCGCCGCGCGTCGCGTTGCTCGAGCGACTGGGGATCTTCGAAGGCACGACGCCCCAACAGTTGGAGGCGCTGGCCGCCAACCTGACCGAGGAGTCGGTGACCGCCGGGACGGTCGTGATCCGCGAGGACGACGAGCCCGACGACCTGTTCGCGGTGGTGACCGGCTCGATGGAGGTTCGCACCGGCGTGGGCGTCGAGGCGCACATCGTCGCGACCCTCACCGACGGCGACTACTTCGGCGAGATCGGCCTGCTGGAGCATCGGCCACGAACGGCCACCGTGGCGGCAGCCACCGATGCGACGCTCTATCGCATCCCCGGGGAGGACTTCCTGCGCATCGTCAACGAGAGCCCTCGAGTGTCCCCGACGCTGGTCTCGGTCGTGGCGAACCGCCTCGCCGCCTCGAACCCCTACGAGGAGCTCGGTCACTCCTAGAGTCGCGGACCTAAGGATGCGGCCTAGAGATGCGGAAAGGCCGCCCGGAGGCGGCCTCCCGATGGATCCCGAACCCTGCAGGTCAGTGCTTCCGCTGACTCTGACCTTCCACGTCATCCTCTTCGAGGTGGCGGCCGAGTCGCTGACCCTCGGTGTCGTCCTCTGCAAGGCCATGACGCTTCTGCTGGCCTTCGGTGTCGTCCTCCGCAAGGCCGTGTCGCTTGTGCTGACCTTCGGTGTCGTCCTCTTCGAGGCCATGACGCTTGTGCTGGCCCTCAGCGTCGTCGTCCTCCGCAAGGCCATGACGCTTGTGCTGGCCTTCCGTGTCCTCGGACTCCAGGCCACGCATCTTCTTCTGGCCTTCGGTGTCCTCCGGCTCGCGGATCTCTTGGTCCGACATTTCCGACCCCTTTCTGGGTGGGAGCCCTTCTTCCGGACTCACTTTCCTCCTGGATACTCCCGCCTGCAACCCTTCATGACTGTCGGGTAGGCGACAGAGTCGCTGTCGGGTTCCTGACAGGGTTCCCACCTACCCTCGGGCCGGGTAGCATCGCGCCTGCATGGCAGACGATGCCCGTCCCTTCGACGAACTGGCGCAAGCGGCCGCCGATCTCGGGCCTGCCATCGAGCCACCCGGCTACCAGGACCTGTTGGAGTGGATCGTCAACACCGCCCGCGAGGTGACGGGAGCCGAGGCCGCATCCATCGCCGTCCTGGACCAGCGCGAGGAGATCCTGCGGTTCGTCGCGGCGTCGGGCACGGCCGGCGACCAGGTCGTCGGGATCGAGATGGACGCCGGCAAAGGCATCGCCGGCTGGGCGCTCGCCTCGGGCCAATCGATCACGATCTCGGATGCGCCCAGTGATCCCCGGTTCGCTGCC
This sequence comes from Actinomycetota bacterium, assembly GCA_035535815.1. Lineage (GTDB taxonomy): Bacteria > Actinomycetota > UBA4738 > UBA4738 > HRBIN12 > JAOUEA01. The sequence goes on from DATLPI010000061.1 coordinate 11,210, forward strand.
GACGTCGCCGCCAAGACCGGATACACCCCGCGCTCGGTGTTCGCGATCCCGTTGGAGTCCGATGCCGGCACGATGGGTGTGATGGAGATCCTCGACGCCGAGGAAGGTCGCGACCACGCCGAGAACGAATCCCGCGTCGTCACGACCCTGGCCTACCAGGCCGCGGTCGCGATCGAGACCATGACCATGTTCCGAGACCTGGGCCGCGTGTTGTTCCGCGCGGCGGCCAAGGCGGCTGCCGACGATGCCGTCGACGTGAAGCAGGCGCTCGAGCAGACCGCTGAGCGCGCTCGCGGTTCGAGGAAGGAGCTCGCCGAGATGCTCGAGATCTTCTACGAGATCGGCCGCCTCGGGGCCGAGGAGCGCGCCGCCGCGACCGACCTGCTGGACACCTTCCTCCGCTACTCGCAGGGGAACCGGGGCTAACCATGCGTCCCGCCTGGTCGTGGGCCTTCCAGCCGGGCGCGCTGCGGGACGTGGACATCGACATCCCGAACAACATCACGCCTGAGTGGGCGTGGGGCGAGAGCACCGGTGCCGGCGTCAAGGTGGCCGTGCTCGATTCCGGCATCGACGCCTCACATCCCTGGGTTCGAAGCGTGGAAGGCGGCGTCGCCCTGGAGTACGACCCCGACGCGGCCGGCGGCGTCCGCTTCGAGGAAGGCCCGCACGAGGATCTTTACGGCCACGGGACGGCCTGCGCGGGAATCATCCGCAAGCTCGCGCCGGAGTGTGAGATCTACAGCGTGCGCGTGTTGGGGAGCAAGCTGACGGGCAAGGGATTCGTGTTCGCGGCCGGACTCGACTGGGCCCTGCGGGAAGGCATGCGCGTGGTGAACCTGTCGTTGTCCACGGGCAAGCGCGATTACTACTCCGTGTTCCACCGGCTCGCCGACGAGGCGGTCTTCAAGCGGGTGATGTTGGTGTGCGCGATCAACAACATGCCGGGCCCGAGCTTTCCCGCGCAGTACTCGTCGGTGTTCTCGGTCGCCTCCCACGACGAGGTGGGCGATCCGTTCGCCTTCGACTTCAACCCGAAACCGCCGGCGGAATGGGGAGCGCCCGGGATCGATCTCGAGGTGCCATGGCTCGACCGCAAGACGATCGTGGCGACCGGGAACTCCTTCGCCGCGCCACACATCAGCGGCATCCTCACGCTGATCATGGCCAAGCACCCCGAGCTGACTCCGTTCCAGGCGAAAACGGTGCTGATGGCGCTGTCGAGGAACGTGCGCGGATGAGCGCCCCGATGGATGCGCGGGTGGACGGCAGCCCATGACGTACTCGATCGTGGCCCGCGACCCGGCGACCGGCCGGTTCGGAGTGGCCGTGCAATCCCACTGGTTCGCGGTGGGCCGGATCGTGCCATGGGCCGAGGCAGGCGTGGGCGCCGTGGCGACCCAGTCATTCGCCGAGGCCTCATACGGGCCGCTCGCGCTCGATCTGATGCGCCGCGGCAAGTCCGCCCGCGAGGCGATGGACGCCCTGCTGCTGGTCGACGACGAACGGGAGGCGCGGCAGGTGGCCATCGTCGATGCCGCAGGCGACGTGGCCACCCACACGGGCGAGGACTGCCTCAGCCTCGCCGGTCATCGCGCGGGGGACGGCTACAGCGTGCAGGCCAACATCATGGAGCGTGACTCGGTGTGGCCGGCAATGGCCCAGGCGTACGAGGGTGCCGACGGCGATCTCGTCGATCGCTTGTTCGCCGCCCTGCGGGCCGCACAGGCCGAGGGCGGCGACCTCCGGGGCATGCAATCCGCCGCGATGCTGATCGTGGAGGCGGCGCCCACCGGCAAGGAGTGGGTGGACCGCGTTCTCGACCTCCGGGTCGAGGACCACGAGACCCCGCTGGATGAGCTGGAGCGTCTGATCCGCCGGTGGCGGGCCTACGGCCATGCCGAACTCGCGGAGGACGCGGAGCTCGCCCAGGACGCCGACCGGGCCCTCACCCAGCGGCTGACCGCCCTCGAGATCGAACCCGACAACCCGGAGATGGCGTTCTGGGCGGCCGTCTCGCTGGCCGACGTCGGACGCACCGAGGAAGCCCGTGCCGCCCTGCAGCCGGTTCGACCGGTAGGCGATCGCTGGGCGGAACTGCTCCGGCGGTGCATCGCCGAAGGCGCGCTCGAACTCGACCCGGGGACCGCCGAGATGCTGACCGCCGAGCTCGAGGGTCGTTCCTGAGGCGTCAGCCGATCAGCGCTCGGCGCGATGTTGGAGCGAGGCCAGGTCCAAGATCACGACCTCGCGACCGCGGAGCTGCAGGTACCCGCGCATCTCGAAGCTCTTCATCGTCTGGTTCACGCTCTGCCGCGATCCGCCGACCATCTCGGCGATCTCGGTCTGCGACAGCGGCAGCTCCAGCACGGTGGTCTCCCCGTCCACGTGCCCTTCCCGAACGGCCAGGTGCACCAGGCACTTGGCCACCCGACCCGCGAGGTCGAGGAACACCAGGTCGCTCGCCTGCTCGGTGATCCGGCGTGCGAGGTCGCCCAGGGCACGCAGGAGCGCGTCGGCCACGGCGGCGTTGTGGTGGACGGCGTCGAGCAACGTCGTGCGGTCGAGCGAGAGCAGCACCGTCGGTTCCAGGGTGGTGGCCGACGCCGAGCGCACGTGGCCGTCCACGGCGGAGAGCTCGCCGAAGGCATCGGGCGGGCGCAAGGTCGCCATCACCATCTCGCTGCCGTCATGGGACGAGACCCACACCTTCATCAGGCCCTCGGCGACCACGTAGAGCGTGTCGCCTGGATCGCCCTGGTAGAAGATCGTGCGGCCCTTCTCGAACCGCTGGCGGACCGCTCGTTCTCCCAGCGAAGCCAGGACCTTGGCGTCGAGGCCGGAGAACAACGACGAACTCGCGAGCAGCCGTCCGTTGTCCTCGGTGGTCATCAGCCGCGGCTGGGATGGCGGTCGCGCAGGTTGCGGATCCGCGCGCTGAGCTCGACCAGCAACGCCCGCATCATCTCGGGATGCTCGTCCAGCAGACGGTTGAAGTTCCAGGCCGGGATCGCGAGCGTGGTCAACGCCCCGTTGGCCGTGACGGTCGCCGAACGTGGCTGCCCGTCGATCAGCGACATCTCGCCGAAGAAGTCCCCCGGCCCCATCGTGTTGACCACCTCACCACCGGTGGACGCGTCCGCCTCGCCGGTGAGGATCAGATGGAACCCCACGGCCGACCGATCCTCCTCCACGACGAACTCACCGTCTTCGTGGTGGACCTCCTTGGTGATCTCGGCGACCCGCGCCAGGTCCTTGTCAGAGAACCCCTTGAAGAGGGGAACCGCCTTGAGGGCCTGCATCTTCTCCTCGTCCGGCATGGGACCTCCCTGCGTGGATCGCTCGGTCGTCGCGGTCGTGTCGGCAGCATAGCCCGGGATCCCAGGCCTCGGGAACCTGCGCCAGACAAGCCTGGGCAGCGGACCCCGACGAACCAGGCGTGTGCGAACGAAGGCCCCGGGGCCTCGCCCGCGAGGGCCCCGGGGACTTCGATGGCCGTGGGTTCAGGGGGTCCAGATCCCGCGTGCCTCATCGCATCGTCGTGTCCGGGCCCGTCGGAGGCTGTCAGCCAGCGGACACCACACGTGTCAGCTTGCCGACACCGGTGCCAAGCGGTTGCTCAGTACTCGTAGAAGCCGCGGGCACTCTTGCGGCCCAGGTACCCGGCGTCCACCATCCGTTGCAACCGAGGAGGGGGTGCATACATCGGGTCGCGGAACTCCGCATGGAGCACCTCGGCGATCTGCAACACGGTGTCGAGGCCGATGAAATCGGCCAGCCTCAACGGACCCATGGGATGGTTCATCCCCAGGGTCATCGAGACGTCGATGTCTTCACGGGTGGCGAACCCCTCGTCGTAGAGGCGGATCGCCGCACATATGTACGGGATCACCAGCCGGTTCACGATGAAGCCGGCGTGGTCCTTGGCGACCACCACGGTCTTGCCCAGCCGCTCACTGAACCCGCGCGCGAACGTGACGGTCTCCTGGCTGGTCGACAGCGACGGTGTCAGCTCCACCAGCTTCATCACCGGTGGCGGATTGAAGAAGTGGATGCCGATCACGCGCTCGGGGCGGCCGGTGGCAGCGCCCAGCGTCGCGATCGGGATCGACGAGGTATTCGAGCCCAGCACGACCTCGGGCCGGACGATCTCGTCGAGCCTTCGGAACGTGTCGAGCTTGATCGAGGGGTCCTCGGTCGCCGCCTCGATCACGAGGTCGACGTGGGCGAAGGCCGCCAGATCGCTCACCCCTCGGACACGGGCCAGCAGCGCGTCGCGATCGTCCGATGTGAGCTTGTCGCGCTCCACGGCCTTGGCCGTGGAGCGCTCGATCCGAGCGCGGCCGGCGGTGACCAGGTCCTGGGTCGGCTCGACGAAGGTGACGTCGATGCCCACTCGCGCGGCGATCTCCACGATGCCCGAGCCCATGAGCCCGCAACCCACGACCCCTATCGTCCGAACGTTCCCCGGTTCCACGGCCCCTCTTCACTGTCGATAACTTGCCGGTGATGTCGCCGCCCAGCCTACAATCGTGGCCATGCACGACGGGAACGCTCGGCGCACCGGGGTGATCTTGGGCGTGGCCGCTGCCGGGCTGCTGCTCGGCCACTGGCTCACCTACTTGCTCGACGTCCCGTCGCACGCGCGGGACCAGGTGCTGCAGGCCACCGGCCACGGGTACCTCACCACCGCGGGACGTCTGGCCGCCGTCACCGCCGCGGTGTCGCTCGCGATCGTCTTCCTGGGACGCCTCACCCGGAGGGAACCGGGGGCGCCGTTCGTCGCCATCGCGGGCCGGCTCGCCGCCGTCCAGATCTCGGCTTTCGTGGCCATGGAGGTCCTCGAACGCCTGGGTGCCGGGGCGCCGATGCGCGACCTCGCCACGATCCTGCCCATCGGCGTGGCGGCCCAGGCGATGGTGGCCCTCGCCGGAGCATGGCTGCTGCACCTGGTGTTGCACGCAGCCAACGTCGCCGGTTCGCTCGCGCGGTCGTTGCCGGCCATCGCCCCTCGCGCCGAGAGGATCCTCGAGTCCGCCGTGTTCGCGCCGCCCCGAGGGCTGTGGCTCCTGCGCCGCTCCTCCCGCGCTCCGCCCCTGCCGTCGTGAGCTGAAGCGGTCCTTCCGGTCCCTCGGATCGGGCAGGACTCCATCACGACGAAGGGAGATCCTTCATGCGACGTTCAACGTTCCGGCTGGCGGCGCTCTGCGCCGCCGTCGCCATGCTCGTCCTCATCCCGGCCGGCGCCGCGTTCGCGCACGGCCACGCGTCCCAGGGCGATCTGGAGATGGAGATCGGGTTCGCGACTGAACCCGCGTTCACCGGCCAGCCCAACGCGGTGCAACTCATGCTGGTGCACGACGGCCATCCCGTCACCGACCTCAAGACCGGCGACGTCACCGTGGAGGTGACGTTCGGCGACCAGACCTCCGAGCCTATGGGCATGGAACCGGGGTTCTTCTATGAGGACGGCACGC
>DATLPI010000062.1:0-3007 GCA_035535815.1 Actinomycetota bacterium
GATCGCGTCGGCGCCCAGCTCGACCGATCGCGCGGCGGCCTGCTCGGGGGTCGAGCCCAGCAGGGTCCGATCGTCGCGCGTGAAGGTGACGCTGGTGAGCACCGCGAGTCCGGGGGCGGCGTGCCGGGCGGCCAGCATCGCCTGCTCCAACTCACGCAGGTCCGCCTGGGTCTCGATCACCAACAGGTCGGCGCCACCGTCGGCGAGGGCCGCGGCCTGCTCCGCATAGGCCGCGAACGCATCCTCGGCCTTGACGCGTCCGTACGGCGCCAGCCGGATCCCCAAGGGACCCATCGACCCGCCGACGATCTCCGCCCCCGCCTGGCGAGCAACCCCGACCCCCCCGACGTTCACCTCGTGCACCCGCTCGCTCAGGCCGTGGGCTCCCAAACGGAACCGGTTCGCCCCGAAGGTGTTCGTCAGGAGCAGCCGGGCGCCCGCTTCCACGAAGGAGCGGTGGACCGCACCGACCATCTGCGGAGCGGTGATGTTCAGCATCTCGACGGCGTCGCCCACCCCGGCGCCGCGCTCGATGAGGCTCGTGCCCATGCCGCCGTCGGCGACCAGAGGGCCATCGTCGAGCCGGATGCGCAGGGCGCTCGGGTCCATCGGGCCATCCTCCCAGCCACCGACGGCACGCACATCCTCGACGCCGAAACACCGCGGCAGGGTAGGCTCCGCGCCATGCAGCAACACCGCGCGGTCAGGCTCGTCCTGGTCCTCCTCCTGGCGACCGCATGCACGAAAGCCGATGAGCCCGAATCCTCGGCCGCCTCCTCTCCTTCGCCGACGACCGCCGGACGCCCCGCCGTCGGCAACCTCGTGATCGAGGAGCCGGCGTGGAACACCGCCGGTTCCAACTGGGTGCTGCGGCTGGCCTGGGATGCACCCGAAGGGTTCGACGTGGACCACTACGTCGTGGCTCGCAACGGCATCGAGGTGGACGACCAGGTCCCGGGCGGCCGCTGGACCGACGGTGACGTCGAGCCGGGAGCCAGGTTCTCCTACCGGGTCACGGCCATGGCGGCGGACGGCACGGCGTCCCGTCCGGCGAAGGGATCGATCAAGACCGACACACCCTCGCTCGACGATGCTCGGCTCGAGGGGTCCTTCGTGATGACGATGCACGTGAACCGGGCTACCGGAACGCGCGACCCCGTCTCCGGTGGCGCCGTGGTCTTCCGGTTCGACCCGACGTGCGGCGCGGGGCCGTGCTCGGTGGGGTGGACCGTCAGGGACCGGCAGACCGAGGCCATGCTCCCGCGCCGGGGCGGCAACTACACCGCCGTTGTCAACACCCCGTTGTTCATCACCAACTGCTTCGGCACCGTGATCGACGAGTCCGTGAACGTGGACCTGCGGGTCACGGCGGCAGCCCCGGTGCACGGTGCCTGGCGCGCCACCAGGGTCGAGGGCACCGTCAACGAGCGCTCGTCCTCGAGCGGATGTATGAGCGCGTCGATCGACTGGAACGTTCGGGGGGCCCTCCAGACCTGAGCCCCCCATGACCGCGTCCAACCCCCCACCTTCCCCCGCCGCGCTCCCACAGGCCCGGCCCCACCGTTCCCGGCGATCGAGCACCCTGCTGCTCGTGACGCTCGCGGTGGTCGGAGCGCTCACGGTGGCGGGCGTCGTGGTGCTGCTCACCCGTTCTCCCGGACCGCCGGGGACCCCGGGAACCCCGCGGGCGACGGCCACGACGTGTGGGGACCCCTGCACCGAGATCCAGCCCCGTGTGGAGGTGACGTGGACCGCGCCATCCGATGGCGGTGAGGTCACCGGCTACCGGGTCCAACGCGACGGCGAACCCCTCCCCGGCGCCGACGCGCTCGATCCCGCGACCCACGTCCTGATCGACGGCAGCGTGGAGCTCGGCCGGACCTACATCTACCGCATCATCGCGTTCGGCGAGGAGGGGAGTTCACCCCCGTCCTCCGAGGTCACCGCGGAGATCGGGCTCCCTGCGAACGACTTGGCTCAGCTCGACGGCGTCTACGACGTGCACCTGAAGGTTCGTTCCGCCCGCTCGTTGGCCGCCATGTTGGGTATCGACCAGCCGGTGCCCGGCACGCGCGACACCGACGAGTGGACGTTCGAGTCGACCTGCTCCCCTTCGGACACCGCCTGCCCCACGACGTGGGAGGGGCAGGACGGCGTGCTCCGGCCCGACGGGCGGCGATGGCGAGGGTCGATCTCGGGCCCGGACGCCCGGTGCGGTGGCGGCACGAGGGTCTCGGCACCCATCGCGTTCGACCTGCGGACCCTCGAGGCGGCCGTTGAGGGCGCGATCTGGAGGGTCCGGTCGTTCACCGGCACGGTCTCGATCCGGTTCGTGTGCCCGGGTTTCGGGACGTCGACGGGCACGCTCGAGGTGACCGGGCTCAGCGGGTGAGCCCTACGGGTCCACGATCTCGTGCGAGTGCGTGAGCGCCACCGTGGGACGGATCGTGGCCGCCACCGAGCAGTACTTCGCCTCCGAGAGCTCGATCGCGCGTCCCGCCTTGCGGTCGTCGATCGAACCCGTGAGCACGAAATGCAGATGGATCGCCGTGAACGTCCAGGGCGCGTCGGGCTCCTGGTGGGACGTGATCTGCACACGGAGGCCTCGCAGGTCCTGGCGCTGCTTGCGCAGGATCACGACCACGTCGTACGCGGTGCAGGCCGCGAGCGAGACGGGCAGCAGGTCGGCCGGCTTGGCGCCCTCGCCGTCGCGCTCGCCGCCCACGGCGAAGGGCGACCCGTGGCCGGTTCGAGCCTCGAACTGGAGGCCCTCACCGGTCCAGAACAACGCCTGCTCGCCCATGTGTCATCCTCCTCGTGGGAGGGAATCGTCCCACGATGCAACGGATATCGAACGCACTAGTCCACTTGGGCCAGTCGCTTTTCGGCCGGTTGGCTTGGCATGCCCGTGAGGCATGTGCGGTACGCTCGCCGACGATGAGGGTCGAACGGGGGACAGCGAACGCATGAGCGCTCGACGCGTGCGGATCGTGGTCGGGGAGGGACG
>DATLPI010000063.1:0-2427 GCA_035535815.1 Actinomycetota bacterium
GCCGGTGATCACCTGTTGGATCGTGGCGTTCTGGCCCTGTGCGGCCTGCTTGAACGCGTCGTTGCTGTTGAGGTGCGCCTTGAGCGCTTCGGCCCACTCGGTGGACAGGAACTGGACGGACACGGTGATCGACTCCTCGCGGTCAGCGTTCGGTTTCGCGCGAGTATAGGCGCCGGGGCCGTCAGGCCCCCGCCTCCACCGCATCGCCATCGGCGGCGTGCCGTGGGGCGAACCAGCCCGGATCGGTGAGGTGGCTCGCGTCCGACAGGAACCACGCGAGTCGCTCGCCACCACGGATCACCACGGTGTTGAGGCTGGTGTTCTCCGGCAGGAAGAACATGTCCTGGTCGGCGATCTTCAAGATGTGCGCGAAGTAGGCGTTGATCACCCCGCCGTGTGCCACCACGATGACGTCGCCGCTCGGGTGTGTCGCGATGATGTCCTCCACCGCGGCCACGCACCGGTCCTGGAAGGCCTCCCCGGCCTCGCTGCCCGGGGCGAGGTGCCAGGCGGGGTTCTGGTTGCGGAACAGCTCGATCGCCTCGGGGTGCTCGGCGAAGATCTCCTCGAAGTCCTTCTCCTCCCAGGCGCCTCCGAACCACTCGCACAGATCGTCGCGCTCGATCACCTCGATGCCGACCCGATCCGCGTAGGCATGCGCCGTCTGGCGAGCGCGCGCCAGCGTGGAGGTGTAGACCGCCGCCGGCCTCGGGAGCAGTTGGAGCCGGTCGGCCAGCAGGCGGGCCTGCTCCAGGCCCACCTCGCCGAGCGGCGGGTCGTACTGCTCGCCGCGAGGAGTGACGGTCCGGTCGCTCGAATCGTAGTCGGGGCGGGCGTGGCGGATCAGGTAGAGGCGTCGGTCTTCGGTGCTCACAGGGCAGCGGTTCCTTCCGGCTTCGAGGCCTGGTTCGTGGGCTGCTTCGTGGCTCCGCGGGACGCGTGGTTGGCCTTCCATTCGATGGCGTAGCGCTCGACGTCTTCGCGCAGCCAGATGCGACCGGATGCCAGCGAGGTGATCGGTTCAGGGAACGAACCCCGATCGATGTAGGTGATCACGCGACGCTTGTCCCACCCCATGATCTCGGCTGCCTCGGCCACCCCCACCACGGCCGGGACCGACTCGACCAGCAGCGTCACGTCATCCCCGGTGGTCAAGCGGAGCTGGGCGAGACATTCGGAACGGCTGACGCCCGTGACCTCGATGAAGGCCGAGGCATCGAGGATCCGTGCGTAGTGACGCCCGCCGAACTCCCACATCCGGGCGCGCACCTCGTCGGTCATGGCGGCAGGATAGCGCCGCTGTATGACACCGTGGCGTGGTGCCCGGGCTCATCGACCCGCTTCTCACCAGCCGCAGCAGGGAAGGATGTAGTGGCAACTCGGGCAGCGGTAGTGGGCGTGCTCGGGTTCCATCGGGTGCCCGCACAGGTCGCACGGCAGGCGCTTGGACTCCGTCACTGGGATACACGCGGAAGCCGACGCCTCCTCTGGGGTCGAGCTGGGGGGCCGCATGTCGGGCATCCTAGCCCGGGGGGCCGTCAGGATCCGGCAGGCGGGGGACGGTAAAGGCCTTGGCGGCGAAGTTCCGATCGCCAGCACTCGGTGTGCCAGTGCCGGCGGGCGTCGACATCGCCATCGGGCACCACCACCAAGTGCCACAGACCGGCCCGGATCGTGTGGTCGCAGCCGGGACACCGGTAGGCCTTCTGTCCGCCGACGTGGCGTACCTCGTAGCCCGGTGCCTGGGCCCACGTCGGCCCATCGGCGCGCGCCGGCGGGGCCTCGGGCGCCTCGAAGTACGACGGGTCGCGGCGGTTCTTGCGCGGCATCAGGTGGCGTGCCCGCGCATGAAGGCCGCGGCGACGGGCGCGAGTTCGGCGGCGACCTCGCGCGGATCCCGCTTCGGCCCTCGCGTCTCGAAAGAGTGGCCGCCGCCCTCGACCGGGTACAGCGTGGCGCGGTCGCCGAGCTTCGCGAGCACCGGGTCAAGCACCTCGGCGGTCGCGAACGGGTCGCGCGTGCCTTCGATGAACAGCATCGGGACCGTGATCGCGGCGAGATGCTCCGAACGCTGCTTCTCCGGCGTCGCGGGGGCGTGCAGCGGGTAGCCGAAGAACACGAGCGCTCGAGCGGCGAAGTTCGCGCCGTCCTCCGCGGCAACCATGGACGCGTACCGGCCTCCCATCGACTTGCCCATCGCGGCGAGCGGAAGGCCGTCCGCCAGGCGCTGCGCTTCAGCCAGCGCGGCGCACCATGCGGCGAGCAGGACCGCTGGCCGGTCGGGCGCCTTTCGCCCTTCGTGCCCGTACACGAAGTCGAACCGGAAGGTCCCGATCCGCTCCGCGCCGAGGCCGGCGGCGATGCCGTCGAAGTACGGTCCCCGCACCGTGTTGCCCGCGCCGGGCGCGACGACCGCGATCGCCTCCG
>DATLPI010000064.1:0-3786 GCA_035535815.1 Actinomycetota bacterium
TCCTCGCCGCGGCGGAGGACGACGTTGGGTCGTCAGCGAACCGCCGAGAGATCGACGGAGCGAGCCTCTCGGGAGGACGCGGCTTCCTCACGTAGGCCAGCCGTACAGCGCGACCATCCGCTTCCAGCCGTCGAGGACGGCCAGCGGATGCCGGCCTCGAGCTCGAAGTATTCCTGCCGAGTCACGCCGAGACGGCCTGCCACCTGCGCGGCGGTGAATCCGAACCGCTCACGATCGCGGACGAGCCACGTCAGGTACATCGCCGGCATGGCTCAACCCTATGCCGCGCATCCGTCACGGGCTGACGGACGTCTCGTCCAGTAACTGCAGACTCATCGTTTGTCCGATGGGAGCGACGGGTAGCGCTGCGCTGTCTGAATCTAGAGAGGTTTATACGAGCAAGCTCCTCTGGACAGACAACGCGGAGGGGCCTCGGGGGGGTGAGGCCCCTTCCGCATGCACGGATCCCGCAGCTGAAGAATCACGGAGGGTAGGACATGGGAGAGACCGAACGGATCATCTATGACGACAAACCCGCCTCCTGGTATCCGGACAACGGCTTCACACAGTGGGAGGCGATCAGTCGAAGCCAGGAGCGGCTCGAGGATGAGCTGAGCGAAGGCGAGTCGCTGGGCCGATACACCGGGCAGTTCGGGCACGAAATGCGGGACGGCCAAGAGGTCTACTGGTTCAAGTTCGTCGTTCATTCGAAGGACCCCACGACCTTGGACGAAGGCCGCTCCGAAGGCCCTTAATCTGTCGAGGAGCAACGCCGAAGATGCGGAAATGGCACGGATCCTCGTAGTCGATGACGAACCGGCGATCGCCCGGATCATCCGCCTCCTCTTGGAGCCGGAGGGTCACGAAGTGTTGGTGGCGAACGATGGCTCCCGGGGATTCGGGATGGCCCAACGCCAGGATCCCGACCTCATCGTCCTGGACCTGATGATGCCCGTCATGGATGGGATCTGGTTACTCGGAATGCTTCGCGCCAACGATCGCACCGAATCCGTTCCGGTCTTGGTCCTTTCAGCGCGGAGTGACGATGAGACGCAACGCCAGTGCGAGGGACTCGGGGTCCAGGCGTACATTCAGAAGCCCTTCCAAGCTGAAGAGTTCATCGCCGCCGTGGAGAACATGGTCGGGTCGTCGAACTCCTAGAGCAGCCTTCCCAACGAAAGGCCTACCCAAGGTTCGGTATCGCCCGATTGGGGGTCGCGGCCATCGGCTGATGCGGGGACACGCCCTGTCCGCCGATGCTGCACGAGATGAAAACCGTAGGAGGTGATCGGATGCGAGCGAAGCTCTCAGGGTGGAAGCACCTGCTGTACACAGCAGCGGCGTTGGCCACATTGGCGCTCGCGGCCGGTGCCCGGTACAAGCCGCGCTAACGCGGCTTACCGGTCATCGACCGGAAAGGAAGGAGATCTCATGCTCAAGAAGATCATGTACTCCCTCGGAGCGCTGGCGATGCTGGCGATGGCCGTGGGTGCGGGCTTCAAGCCCAACTAAGCACACCACAACGAAGCCCTCGGACCCTCGCCCCTCGGCGGGACCCGAGGGCTCAGTTGTGACAGAGAGGGAGTTCCACATCGACCGCGAACGAGACGTGCTGACACTGGTCTGTGCCAGCTGCGGACGCATCTTCGCGTCAACCGTGCAGATGCAGCCGAGCATCTTCGAGCAGATCAAGATGGACAGGATGATGGAGTGCTGCTCGGCATGTGGCCGGGCTTCTCGGTACTCGAAGGCCGACTACCTCTTCCGCCCCAGCGATCCCTCGCAATGGGGAGCACCTCCTGTCTTGGGTGAGCACTGAGCCACGGCCCGACGTGCGCGTACTCGTAGATGTCGCTCAGGGATGAGCGAAAAGGTTCATCCGAAGAAGCATCGACAAGCTCCCCTGGACGAACGCCGATCGCCGCGCAAATCGCCCCCAGGGACCGCAGTGAAGGCAGGACGTGGTTGTTCTCATAGCGCGACAACCGGGCCTTGGGGATGCCGCTCTCGCGCTCAACATCCGTCTGGCTCATGCCAGCCGCTCGCCGAGCCCTACGAATCAGGTACCCCATGGAGACTTCCGACGGCTCTGAACGCATCGCGGGCACTATTCCCTTCTCTCGATCAGTCGGACTCTCTGAGGCGTGTGCCGCCTTCGTCCTGCCCTTTCGTAGTCGTTTTGTCGCGGGTATGAGCAGCTATCTGTGTAGCTCCTGGATGCGGGAACTCCGCTTCAAAGGCGGTGCTGTCCGAACAGCCGAGGGAAGGCGATCCGTCACTCTGGGACGCGTGGAACTACGTGGGCACCCTTGCTTGCGACTGTCACCGGGATAAGGCCGAGGAGGAGACTCCGCGCGTCGGAGGCGACGAACCTGGGTATAGCCGGCGGCAATGTCCAGAGACCGACTGGTTATCGTGCCCGCGGAAGCCCCCGGCACCTACGTCCTGCGCGGCGAGATCGACCTTGAGACCGCGCCCCAGATCACCGAGATATCTGCCCGTCGCAACGGGACGATTATCCTCGACTTCACGGAGGTGACGTTCGTCGACAGCATCGGCATCTGGGCGATCGTCAACCTCGTGCGCGGGCCTGATGGCGGCACCCTAGTCATCAAGAACCCATCGGAGAAAGTGAGGCGAACGTTCGATCTGGTTGATCTCGCAGACACGCCGGGCATCATCGTGGAGTGACTGACCCGGCAACACGAATGCGGCACCGAAGGCCGTGAGTCGACACGTTCCTGCCTCCGATCCGTGGGGGTTTTTCTGCCGGCGCGCTTTTCTCCCGAAGCCTGCTGAGAGGTCTCAGGAGGAATCCCAGGGGACAAACGCCCCGAGCCAAGTCGCGGATGTGAGAAGGGGCGGCCGGGTGAATGCAGCACCCGGCCCCGACAGTCCATCCCGCGGAAGGAACTTTATCCACCGGCCTGGTCAACGATCACGTGACCACCTGCTACCGGCATCGCGAGGTCATGTCCTCGAACTGATCGCGACTGATCGCCGGTCAGGCGGACGACCCGCACGCGTTCCCGACCACGGCTCCGCGGGACGTACGATGGAACGCATCCGGACGTTCCGGAGGAATGGGGAACCCGCCGATGTCGGCAACGATGACCCGGCTCACCGAGCCCATGGTCCGTGAGAACGGCGCGCTGCGCACCGCCACCTGGGAGGAGGCCCTCGATCGGGCCGCCGAGGGGCTGCGCCGCGCGACCGAACGGAACCCGGGCTGGGGAGCGGGGATCTTCAGCTGCTCGAAGGCAACCAACGAGATGAACTTCCTCGCGGGGAAGTTCGCTCGTCAGGTCCTTCGAACGAACAACATCGATAGCTGCAACCGCACCTGACACGCACCCTCGGTCGTCGGTCTGGCGACCGTGTTCGGTGCCGGTGGCGGTACCAGCTCGTACGAGGAGGTCGAACAGACCGATCTCATCGTGCTGTGGGGATCGAATGCGCGCGCCGCGCATCCGATCTTCTTCCACCATGTCCTCAAGGGGATGCAACGCGGGGCGAAGCTGGTCGTGGTCGACCCGCGACGCACCGAGTCCGCGGCGTTCGCCGATCTTTGGCTGGGGATCGACGTCGGCACCGACGTCGCCCTGTCCAACACGATCGCCCGCGAGATCATCCACGCCGGTCTCGCGCACACGGCCTTCGTCGAGGGCGCCACTCGCAACGCCGAGGAGTACGCGGCGAGCGTCGAAGAGTGGACCCTCGAGCGCGGCGCCGAGGTCACGGGGGTCCCCGCGGAGGCGATCCGCGAGCTGGCGCACGGGTTCGCCA
>DATLPI010000065.1:0-2872 GCA_035535815.1 Actinomycetota bacterium
GGCGTCCTCGATCGCCCGGTTGCACCCCTCCGCGAGCATCTGTCCGAGCTTTCCCAGATGGTCGTAGGCGTCCTTCGTCAGGACCTGCGTGAGCGCCGCGAGCCCGGCCGCGGACGAGAGCGGGTTCCCGTTGAACGTGCCTTGCTGGGCGGCGCCTTTGCCGACCCACTCCATGTAGCGGGCCTCGCCGCCGAACGCACCGATCGTCGAGCCACCGCCGATCGCCTTCGCGTACGCCGCCAGGTGTGGCCGCACGCCGTAGCGCTCGGTCGTGCCGCCGTAGGCGATCGTGCCGCCGCACTTGACCTCGTCGTAGATCAGCACGGCGCCGTGCTTCTCGCACGCGTCCCGCAGAGCCTGGAGGTAGCCCGGGTTGGGCTCCACGATGCCGATGTTCATCATCACGGGCTCGAGGATCACCGCGGCGACCTCGCCCTCGTTCTCCGACAGCGCTTGCTCGACCGCGCTCGCGTCGTTGAACGGGACGATGATCACCGTGTCCCAAAGCGCGTGGGGGATGCCCTTGGAGGTCGGCTCCGTGGTGTACCAGGACTTGCCGTCGCCTCCGGTGTGGAACCGCATGTCCAAGACGTCTGCCTCCGGCACGACGGAGAACAACACGGAGTCGTGGTGGCCGTGGTAGGACCCCTCCATCTTGATGATCTTGTCTCGCCCCGTGGCCGCGCGAGCGACGCGCAAGGCGTCCATCGTTGCCTCGGTTCCCGAGTTCACGAACCGCATCTGCTCGAGCTGGAACCGTTCGCAGATCGCCTCGGCGAGCGCGACGGTGTCCGGGGTGGTCACCGCGAAATGGATCGCGTTCTGGGCGGCCTTCGTCAGGGCTTCGACGATCTTCGGATGCGCATGCCCGACGATGTTGACGCCGAAGCCGCCGTGGAAGTCCTTGTACTCGGTGCCATCCACATCCCAGACGCTCGAGCCTTTGCCTCGCTGGAGGTAGATCGGGTAGGGGTCGCCGACCTGGAAGTTCGAGGACACGCCGCTCGGCAGGCTCTTCGACGCCCGCTCGTACAACTGCTTCGATCCGGGTGTCGTAGCAAGGAGCTTCCCGGTTTCTTCCTCGGCGATCTCCGCCGCACGCGCCTTGAGCCGCTCAAGGTCCACGACTATCACCTCCTGAGGCGCGCAGCCTACCTGGGGCCCTGTCGCGGAGACAATCCGGCTGCCTTCAGCGGTAGTTCGTGAACTGAAGGGCGATCCCGAAATCGTGCTCCTTGACCGCGCGGATCGCCGCCTGCAGGTCGTCCTTGGACTTGCTCATCACTCGAACCTGGGCGCCCTGGATCTGGGTCTGGATCTTCGGCACCGCCTGCCGGACGTGCTTGGAGATCTCCTTCGCCTTCTCGTCGGAGATGCCGGTCACGAGCGAGATCGTTTGGCGGACCGAACCCTTCGCGGCCGGCTCGACGTCGCCGGGCTGGAGGGCCTTGAGGGGCACCTCGCGCTTGACCGCCTTCTCCTGGAGGACCTGGTACGCGGCCTTGAGACGGTCCTCGGTTGCCGAATGCAGCTCGATCTTCTCGTCGTCGAGCGTGAGCGACGTGTCGGTGTTCTTGAAGTCGAACCGCTGGTGGATCTCGCGCGAGGCCTGGTCAACCGCGTTGCGAACCTCCTGCAGATCGACCTCCGAGACGATGTCGAACGAGCTCTGGGCCATGGCCGCAGGATAGCGGTTGCTATCATCGCCGGTCGGGGCGGGTGCCCGAGCGGCCAAAGGGAGCGGTCTGTAAAATCGCCGGCACAGCCTACGGAGGTTCGAATCCTCCCCCGCCCACCACAGTTTTTCGCTCTTGAAGATCGTCAGCGTCAGGTCATCTGCCGTTCGCATTGGCTCTGGCGTCCAGGCGCGGGCGAGGTGGGTTGCCGACGAGGACGTAGGCTGCGAGTGAAGATTTCGGCTGTCCGTTGGGCCGGCATCGAGGAGGGCTTCGCATCGACCTAACGTCTGGCGCTCGTACGGGGCTCGAGTTGATGCCGCGACCAGCTTCACTCGATCTCGACCTGTGTCTCTATCGCAGGTCAGGGTGAAGCAAGCAAGAGGGGAACGCATATGGACGAGGTAGTCGCTGCAACAGACTCGATGAAGGGCCGCCCGGCGAACACAGACGACCTGTTCACGACCGAGACCGCGGGACTCTCCGACGCATCACCTCCGCACGTGAACCGACTCAACGACGGCGATCGGTTCGACCTCCGGATCGCACCCGTGCGAAAGCGCATCGATGACGCAGAGCTGAGGATGCTCGGATACAACGGTTCGATCCCCGGGCCGATCTTGCACGTCGATCAAGGGTCGGAGATCACGGTGCAGGTGACCAACGACGGTGACGTCGAGGCTACCGTCCACTGGCACGGCCTTCGGCTGGAGAATCGCTACGACGGCGTCCCCCATGAGACTCAGTCACCGATCCCGATCGGGGGCACGTTCACCTACAAGGTCCAGTTTCCCGACGCAGGGTTCTACTGGTATCACCCCCATATCCGCGAGGACTTCGGGCTGGAGATGGGGCTGTACGGCACGATCATCGTCGAGCCCTCGGATGCGTCGTACTGGCCCGCCGTCGACCGCCAGCTCAGCATCACGCTGGATGATCTGCTCGTCGAAGACGGCCACATCGCATCGTTCCACCGCTCCGGTCCGAACTACGCCGCGATGGGACGGTTCGGCAACGTGATGCTGATCAACGGCGAGACGCGGTTCTCAGACGAGGCGACTGTGGGGGAGGTCGTACGTCTCTATCTCGTCAACACGGCGAATACGCGGATCTTCAACTTCGCTCTCCGCGGCACGCGGATGAAACTGGTCGGTGGTGATAGTGGTCGCTACGAGCGAGAGACGTTCGTCGACGAG
>DATLPI010000066.1:0-9948 GCA_035535815.1 Actinomycetota bacterium
GCGGGAGATCTCGTCCCAGTCGATGTAGAAGCGGTTGTCCCGGTCGTAGTAGCCCTGCGCGAACGACGGGTGGCAGCCCTTCGGCTCGACGACGACCGCGTCGACGATCAGGCCCGGGATGATCGTGCGGTTGGGGTCCGAACGGATCACCGACGCGTCGACCAGCTCCTCGCACACCACGATCACGCGCTCCGCCGCGAACGCGGCCTCCTTCTGGCAGCCGAGCAGGCCCCAGATCTGCGTGTTCCCATTGGCATCGGCGCGCTGCGCGTGCACGATCGACACATCGGGGTTCAGCGGCGGCACCACGTAGACCTCGTCATCCGGGTCGTATGGCGACGTCATCGGCACGATCTTCGGGTTCACCGTGGGGATGTCCGATTCGTAGTAGCTGCGGATCGGGAAGAAGGGCAGGTTCGCCGCGCCGGCCATGTAGCGGCACACCATGCCGAAATGCGAGTACTCCTCGATCTCGAGCGGCTCGGGGTCGGCCTTCTCGATCCGACGGCGCACGGCATGGAGGTTGCCCACCCCTGGATTGCCCATCCAGCTGAAGATCAGCTTGCTCGCGACGCCCGCACCGATCATCTGGTCGTAGATCACGTCGGGGGTCATGCGCGCGAGCGTCAGGTCGCGACGGCGCTGACGGATGATCTCATGGCCCGCCGCGAAACAGATCAGGTGCGTGAAGCCTTCGATCGCCACGGTGTCGCCGTCCCGCACTAGGTCGCGCACCGCGTCCTGCATCGTGGTGACCTTGCCGGGGCTCACGAAGGTAACCAGCCATCGCTCGAAGCGCTCACGCTCGGCATCGTCCTGTGCCGGGACTAGGAACCGGCAGACTCCGCGTCGGCCACCGCGTCTTCGAAGATCTCCAGCGCGGCTCGAGCTTGATCCTCGCGGAAGATCAGTGGCGGCGAGATGCGGATCGCGTCGTCGCCGCACCCCAGCGCGAGCAGGCCGCGCCGGAACGATGCCTGCTCCACCGCGGCCGCCTGGTCGTGGTCGGCGAACGAGACCCCGATCCACAGGGCCCGTCCACGCACCTCCGTGATGATCGGATGGCGCTTCGCGATCTCGCGCATGCCCGCCAGGAGGACCTCGCCCACCGCCGATGCGTTCGCCATCAGCCCTTCGTCCTCGATCACGTCGAGCGTGGCCAAGGCCGCGGCGCACGAGACCGGCGACCCGCCGTACGTGGAACCGTGCGCCCCGGCTTCCCACGTCATCACGTCGTCGCGAGCGATCATCGCGCCGAGCGGCAGCCCGCTCGCGATGCCCTTGCCGGCGGTGATGATGTCGGGGGTGACGCCCTCCTGCTCGATCGCCCACATCGTGCCGCTCCGCCCGACGCCCGACTGGACCTCGTCGCAGACGAGCATGATGCCGTGACGGTCGCAGAGGTCTCGCAGGTAGCGGAACCACCCCTCGGGCGGGAGCACGTAGCCCCCTTCGCCCAGCCAGGACTCCACGACGATCGCCGCCACCTCGCCTGGGGTGACGACCCGCTTGAACAGCACCTCTTCGAGGTAGTCGAAGTCGCCGTAGAACGAGTGGTAGACGCTCGGCAGCATGGGGCCGAAGTTCTGGCGGTACTTCGCCTTCGACGCGGTGAGCGTGACCGACCCCATCGAACGTCCGTGGAACGACTGGTAGAACCCGATCAGGTACTGCCGGCCGGTGGTGTAGCGCGCGAGCTTGATCGCCGCCTCCACCGCCTCGGTGCCGGAGTTGGACAGGAACACGCGCGCGGGCGCACCGCCGAAGGGCGCGGTGGCGGCCAGTCGCTCCGCGACGTCGGAGTAGATCGGCAGGTAGAAGTCGCTCGCCGAGTAGTGCAGCAGCTGTGTGGCCTGCCGTTGGATCGCCTCGACCACCCTCGGATGGCAATGGCCCGTGGACGTCACCGCGATGCCGGCGTTGATGTCCAGGAACAGGTTGCCGTCCACGTCCTCGACGATCGAGCCCGCGCCGCGCTTGGGCACGAACGGGTAGGCACGCGGCAACGAGGGCGAGGTGACCTTGCCGTCGCGCGCGATGCGCGCGAGCGACTCGGGACCGGGGATGTCGGTGATCAGTTTCGGGCCGCTGTGGGCCGCCAGGGCATCGAACGTGAGATCGCGCTCGGTGGCGGTCACTCCTCGATCACCGTCCGCGATTGCTCGCGCAGGTATTGGGTGACGTAATAGGGCCCTCCACCCGCTTTGCCGGTGGTGCCCGAGCCCTTCCAGCCGCCGAAGGGCTGGACGCCCGGCCATGCACCGGTGGTGGAACCCGCACGCCGGTTCACGTACACCACGCCGGCCTGCACGCGATCGAGCCACTCGTCGATCTCGGCCCGGTCCTCGCTGAAGAACCCGGAGGTCAACCCGTACTCGGTGTCGTTGGCCTTCTCGATCGCATCGTCGAGCTCGTCGAAGGGCGCCACCGCCACGAACGGCACGAACAGCTCCTTCTTCCAGAGCCAACTGTCCTCGGGAGCCTCGACGATCGTGGGCTCCACGAACAGCCCTCGACCGAAGTCCCCTTCGGTGATGCGCTGGCCGCCGGTGACGATCGTGCCGTTCTTGCGAGCCTCCTCGGAGGCTTCCTCGTAGGTCTCCATCGCTGGCTCATTGATGATCGGGCCCATGTAGACGTCGCGCTCGATCGGGTTGCCGACCTTGATCTTCTCGGTCTTGGTCTTGAGCTGGCCCACGAAGTCGTCGTAGACCTCGCGCTCCACGTAGACCCGGCTGCAGGCCGAGCACTTCTGCCCGCCGAACCCGAAGGCGCTGCGCAGCACGCCGTCGGTGGCCTTGTCCAGGTCCGCGTTCTTGGTGACGATCGTGGGGTTCTTGCCACCCATCTCGCAGATCACCGGCTTGGGCACGTCGGTGGAGAAGTGCTTGTAGATGTCCATGCCCACCGGGTAGGACCCGGTGAAGGTGATGCCGTTCACGTCGGGGTGGTGCCACAGGTGGTCGCCGGCCACCGCACCGCGTCCCGTCACCAGGTGGAAGGCGCCCGCCGGCACGCCGCCGTCGCGGTAGCACTCGTAGAGCTTGTAGCCCAGGAGCGCGCCCTGGTTCGAGGGCTTCAGCACGACCGTGTTGCCGGCCACCAGCGCACCGCTGGACGGTCCGCCCGACAGCGCCATCGGGAAGTTGAACGGGCTGATCACGGCCCACACGCCGTGCGGTCGCAGCACGTCGTAGTAGTCGCCGGCGGCACCGAGCCCGCTCATCGGCACCCGGAAGCCGTCGTGCTTCTCCATCTCATCGCAGTTCCAGCGGATCAACTCCGCGGTCTCC
The DNA here is from genome assembly GCA_035535815.1 of Actinomycetota bacterium. GTDB lineage: Bacteria > Actinomycetota > UBA4738 > UBA4738 > HRBIN12 > JAOUEA01. The sequence continues at coordinate 3,294 of DATLPI010000066.1, forward strand.
TGCACGTCGCCGAGCGCCTCGAGCCGGCTCTTGCCGACCTCGTAGGCCATGAGGGCACCCAGGTCGTAGACGCGGTCCTCCATGATGTCCGCGACGTTGCGCAGGATGCGCACGCGCTCCTGCCAGCCCATGCGGTCCCACTCCAGCTGGAAGGCCTTCGCGGCCGCCACGGCGTCGTCGACATCCTGCGTGGTGGCCTGGCTGAACTTGCCGATCGTGATGTCGGCGTCGATCGGCGAGGGCTCCTCGTACTTCTCGTCACGCCAGCGCTCTTCGCCGTTGACGACGACCGGGTAGTCCTTGCCCAGTTCGGCTCGGGCACGCTCGGCGGCGGCGTCGTAGGCCGCCTGCAGTTCCTCGTTGTCGGCCGACATCGTGGCGTAGGTGATCCGGAACTTCTCAGCCATCGGGAGTCCCTCCCCTTCTCGGAGCGCGCAGGCCTCTGTCCGCCTGCCGGCGCAGGCCGACATGCTAGCCGAGCGCCCCGAATCCCGCCCATGGCCTGCGTTGACCGCCGGTTGGCCCCTGCCGCTGGTCCGCGGGGGATACTGCCGACCCGAAACCCGGAAATCGGCCCGGGACGGGCGTATGCTTCGGCTCCCACATGAGGCTCGTGACCTACGACCGGGGGGGGCACCGGCGACTGGGAGCGATCCTCGAGGCAGAGGTGATCGATCTGCCGGATGCCGTCGGGCACCCGGCGTTCCCCACCACCCTCGAGGGCCTGGTTTCGTCCAGCCGAGGCACCGTCATGGATGCCGCCCGTGCAGCCCTGCAACGAGATGACGCGTGGAACTGGCGCGTCCCGAAGCCTCGCGTCCTGACGCCCCTGTTCCCCCAGTCCCTGCTCTCCCCCCGTGCCATGGACGTCGACCGGCGGATCGTCGGTCCCGAGCAAGCGGTGCCGTGGCCCGATGAAGCCGCCTGGCTCGACTACGAACCCATGGTGGCCGCCGTGGTCGGCAACGAGGGCGCGAAGCTCGAGGCCGAGGCCGTCGGCGACCACGTCTTCGGCTACACCTTGGTGAGCGACTGGCGGGCGCACGCCTCCGACGGCGCTCCGGTCGAACACGCCGACGGTGTCCCCATCGCGATCGGCCCCTGCGTCGTCACCACCGACGAGCTCGATCCCCAAACGATGTTCGTCACGGTCAAGGTCGACGACCAGGACCTGCTGAAGGGCAACCTGAACGGCGCCGCCGCAAGCCTGTTCCGCCTGATCGCCGACGTCAGCCAGCATGCGGTCCTGGAACGAGGCGACGCCTTCGCGCTCGGCCCGTTCCCGCCGGTCGAGGACGATGCCGATCCTTCGCGCCGACTGTGGCCGGGCGCCCAGGTGGAGCTCGCCGCCGAGGGCATCGGCACGCTGCGTAACCGCGTCGACGCCCGCTGAAGCTTCCCGGCCCGAGGAGGACCCATGCTCACGATCGCGAGTTCGTTCGACAGCCTGTTCACGATGCCGATGCCGATCGGCGAGAAGGTGATCCGCACGATCGCCGTCTACCTGATCGTCGTGGTGCTGCTCCGGATCATGGGCCGGCGGACCGTGGCCCAGCTCAACGCCTTCGACCTGGTCGTACTGCTGCTGCTCAGCAACGTGGTGCAGAACGCCATCATCGGCCCGGACAACTCCCTCGTGGGCGGCGCGATCGGCGTCGTGACGTTGCTGCTGCTCAACGCGGCCGTGGTGTGGGTCGTGCGCAAGAACTCCTGGCTGGACAAGGTGATGGAGGGCGACACCGTGGTCCTGGTGCGCGACGGCAAGGTCGACCACCACGCGCTCCAGCACCTCGGCATCCGGGAGGGCGACCTCAAGGCCGCGCTCCTCAATCAGGGTGCAGAAGGGATCCATGACGTGCACGAGGCCGAGATGTACCCCTCGGGCTCGATCGTCGTGGAGCTCACCGAGCAGGCCAGGGACGCCAGCAAGATGGATCTGGACCGGGTGGAGCGTAAGATCGACGAGCTCAGCGCGGCGGTGACGCGCCTGTCTCCCGCGCCCTGACCTAGCGCTTCTTCTTCGAGGCCTTGCGAGCGGCGCCCCGGTCGGCGGCCTGCCGCACCTCGCGCGCCTTCTTCTTACGTTGGCGGTCCTTCGCAGATCGCACCTTGGCCAATGATCCCCTGCCCATGCGTGGTCCTTCCTTGCGGCCGCTCGGAACCGGCCGGCTAGTCGTCGTCGTCGCCACCCTGCGCCAGCTCGAGTGAGCGTTGGCGCGCGGCGTCGATCGCGTTCAAGAAGGCGGCTCGAACCCCGGCTTCCTCCAGGTGACGGATCGCCGCGATCGTGGTGCCGCCGGGCGAGGTCACCATCTCACGCAGCTCCACCGGGTGCTTGCCGGTGTCGCGCAACATCTTCGCCGACCCCAGCATCGTCTGGATGATGAGTTCGGTGGCGACGTCGCGCGAGAGCCCCAGCAGGATGCAGGCCTCGATCATCGCCTCGGCCAGCAGGAAGAAGTACGCGGGACCGCTGCCACTGGTGGCGGTGACGGCGTCGAGATGCTTCTCCTTCAGGCGCAGCACCCGTCCCACGTAGCTGAGGAGCTCTTCGGCGATCGCCATGTGCTCGTCGGTGGCGATGTCTCCGGAGCTGATCACCGACATCGCCTCGTCCACCATGACCGGGACGTTCGACATCACGCGGACCACCGGCACGCCGTCCGGCAGGTGCTTCTCGACGAACGAGGTGCGGACGCCCGCGGCGAAGCTGATCACGGTGTCGTCCGTCGTGACGTGCTCCCGGATCTGCGACAGCAAGGTTTCGGTGTCCTGTGGCTTGGCCATGAGCACCAGCACGTCGGCCCAACGGACGGCCTCGCCGTTGTCGAGCGTCGCGGTGACCCCGTACTTGCCCGCCAGCTCCTGTGCGCGCTCTTCGCGGCGGTTCGTCACCATGATCTCGTCCACGGTGCGGCCGCCCGAACGGATCAGGCCCGAGATCAGGGCCTCGGCCATCTTGCCTCCGCCCAGGAAGGCGACGCGTCGTGCTTGGGGCGTGCTCATCGTAAGGTTCACGGTACCGCACGCGACACCCGGGTCTCAGTCCTCGGGCTGCGCCTCGATGCCGCTGCGAAGGACCTCCAGGAACTCCTTGATCCGCATCTGCCGGCGCTCGGGTTGGCGATGGATCAGGCCCGGATCGAGCTCAGCCGAGACCAGCGCGTCCTGGAACCGTTCGGCGGCCCAGTCCAGCATCGACGCGAGCATCTCCGCGTCGACGTCGTCGCGGATCTCCCCTTGCCCCACGCCGAACTCGACGAACTCCAGGGTGCCGTACGGATCCTCGCTGTGCATGAACCGGTCGATCGAGCGCCGCATGCTCATGCCCGTGTCGTAGCGCCCGATGACGGCGATGCGATGGGGCACGGGGTCGGATTCGACGAAGTCCTCGGTGCGCTCCAGCCACCAGTCCAGCGTTGCCCAGAACCCCTGAGCCACCATGTCCTGCGGGGCATCGAGCCATGCCGGAAGCTTGGAGACCGCCCGCTGGTAGACGGCCATGAACAAGCCTTCTTTCGAACCGAAGTCCAGGAAGACGGTCCCCTTGGCGATCCCCACCTGCGAGGCGATGTCCTCGACGCGCCCGCCGCGGTAGCCGTGCTCGGCGAAGTGCACCATGGCCGTCTCGACGATGCGCTCACGGCGTTCGTCGGCGTCCAGCGTCCGACGGGCTCGACCCTGGGTCATGACGGGAACGCTAACGGAAATCTGTCGCCGAACCGGGGCCGGACAAGAAAGAACCCGAGAGACCTACCGGCTCGCCGGGAACCGAAGCTCCCAGCCACCGTCGGCCTCTCGGGCTCTGGTGCCCCAAGCAACCTCCGCGCCGTCACAGCGGGGACCGACGCCTTGGCGGCGGCTCGCCCGAAGGCGCTCCAGCCACCTCGCCACCTGGTGGTCGGTCTTTCGACCTTCCTCCGCGGCAGCGGGCTCCCCGCCAGGGTCCACCTTGCGGCGTTCCCCGACGGGCACATCGCGTCGGCCTTGCGGCTCTCGCGACGCCGGATCGACGTCCGGGTCTTGCGACCCTTCTTCCGACCCGGTGGTCCGCTTCCAGGTCTTGCGACCCTTCCGCTCGCCCTCCGCTCCTTCCCCGTCTTGCGACGGTTCCGGAGCGGGTCCGGTCTCCTCGAGTCGGCACTTCGACTGCTTGGAGCGAGGCGAAGACTACGAGCGGCCCGAGGCAGGGTCAACTCCACATCTCCGCAGGTCAGGGCATATATCTGCAGGTCAGAGGCTCAAGACAAAGAGTGACAATTCGCCCGCGACTGTGGCGGGGATCACAGCGAGGGGAGAACGTGCAGGTCAGGCATGGTGCAGGGGCGAGAACACCCGGGCCGGCAGCACTTCACGGTAGACACCCAGCACCGCGTCGGCGGTGGCATCCCACGTGAACCGGAGGGCCCGTTCGGCTCCTCGTTCGCCGAGCTCACGCTGGAGCTCTGCGTCGGTCAGCACCTCGAGCACCCGGGCTGCGTGGTCGCCGGGGTCGTGGCCCTCGACCAGGAACCCGGTCCGGCCGTCCTCGACCACGTAGCGCAGACCCCCCACCCTGGCGGCCACCACCGGCGTGCCGCACGCCTGGGCCTCCAAGGCCACGAGCCCGAAGGACTCCGACCTCGAGGGCACGAGCACCACATCGGCGGCGGCGTAGTAGTCGGCGAGCTGGACCTGCGGCTGCGGCGGCACGAGCACCAGGCGGTCACGGACCCCCAGGGCACCGGCCAGTTCCAGGAGCCGCGAGAGCTCGGCGCCCTTCTCGGCGCCGCTGGGACCACCGACGATCACCAGCATCAGGTCCACGGTGGCGTCCGGGGCGCGGGCGATGGCCTCGGCGACGGTGCGCACGGCGACGTCAGGGCCCTTGTGTGGCTGCAGCCTGCCGACGTAGAGCGCGATCCGCCGGCCGGCCAGGTCGAGTCCCGCCCGCGCCCGAGCGCGATCACGCGGGACGAAGATCTCGTGGTCGACGCCGGGTGGCACGATCCGGATCTGATCCGCATCGGCGCGGTACAGCCCCACCAGTTGCGAGGCCTCCGACGGTGTGGGGGCCAGGATGCGATCCGATTCGTCGATCACCGCCTGCTCGCCCGCGATGCGAACCGCCGGCTCAGGCGACTCCCCGCGAGCGAGGGAGTAGTTCTTCACCTTGCCCAGCGTGTGGAAGGAAGCCACCAGCGGCGCGTCGAGCGCGTGCTTGGCCGCCCGACCCACCCAACCCGAGAGCCAGTAGTGGCTGTGCACGACGTCGTAGCCCTGCGCATCCTCGTGCGCGATGCGCAGCAGGCCCCCGAGGAACTCGGGGAGGAACCGGGGGATGTCGGCCTTCGGGATGGGTTCGCAGGGACCGGCCTTGATCGAGACCACCCGGATGCCCTCACCGATCGGCTTCACCTCGTGGTCGTCGCCGCCGCGACATCGCGTGAACACGTCGACGTCGATGCCGCGGCCCGCGAGCCGCTCGGCGACGGCGCGGATGTAGACGTTCATGCCGCCCGAATCACCGGAGCCCGGCTGGTCCATCGGGGACGTGTGTACCGAGAGCACCGCGACCCGCGGATTGTGGCCCATCGAGGAAGGCTACCGTCGCCGCAGCGTAACGAGGGGTTCGACCTCGCCCACCCGCTCCCCTCCTCCGATCACGGACGGTCTTGCGAACGTCGCCAGCTCTCGGAGCTGCGGGCCGCTCACCGCGTCGACCTGTCGCAGGACCTCGATCAGCGCCGGCGCGTACGCGCGATAGCCGCCGTCGGCGACCTTCAGGGCGATCCCCACCCCTTGTGGCTGGATCGATGCGCAGATCAACGCCTCGGCCCCCTCCTTGACCACGACCTCACCGGTGATGCGGATCACCTCGGTGTCGAGCCGATGCCGGCCACCGACCAGGTAAGGCTCGGCGAGCATCGCGGCGGTCGCCCGGCCGGCCGCAGGCGCGAGCGCTCCCAGGCGTTCGGGTCGAGCGAGCCGCGCGAACAGCGTCGCCATCGCCTGCAGCGGCATCCCGTGCACCGGCACCCCACACCCGTCCACGCCGATCACCAGGTCCTCGACGCCGGTCCCCTGTTCCACGGCCGATCGGACACGACGCTGCAGCGGGTTGGACCGACGCCGATAGGTCTCGACGTTCCAGCCCGCTCGCACGCACGCCAGCAGCATGCCGGAGTGCTTGCCCGAGCAGTTGTGGAAGACGCGGTTGGGATGTTGCGCGCGAGCCATCTCGTCACGATCGAGCGGGTAGTCCGGCGGGGTCTGGAGCGCTTCGGGCCCGAGCCCGGCCCGTTCCAGCAGTGCTCGGACCGCACCGAGATGGACGGGCTCACCGTTGTGCGAGGCGCACATCACCGCCACCTCGCGATCGGGCAGCGCCAGGTCGTCCATCGCGGCAAGCGAGACCGATGCCTGCAACGGCTTCATGCACGAGCGCGCGAACACCAGATGGGACGGATCGCCGGCCCGGGCGATCACCTTGCCGTCGGCATCGCAGACGGCGAGGTGCCCGGTGTGGACCGATTCCTCCAGACCGGACCGAACCACGCGCGCCAGCGGCACGGCACCCATGGAGGTGGAGCCTAGACCGAACTCAGACCGCCTGAGCGATCTCCGCTTCCTGGTGATCGGGTTCGGCCCACAGACCGCCCTCGCTCGCCAGGTC
>DATLPI010000067.1:0-27266 GCA_035535815.1 Actinomycetota bacterium
ACGTCGAGACGATGATGCATTCCCAGTCCTACATGGATCCGCGACCGGGGCACAGCGCGATCAACGACTCCGCGACGCGCATGGGCCGGCTCCTTGCGTCGAGCGGCGTGAAGATCTTCCAGATCGAGACCACGGTCAACAACGACACGTTCCCGTCGAACCTCGGCTTCCTGAACAAGCGCGAGTGGGAGTGGAGCGCGTCCGACCAGGGTCTGATGATGGCGGCCAAGAAGGCGAACGACCTCGCGCCGCCCCGGATCCGCCGGGAGTTCTTCCAGCGGATCGAGGCGCCCTACAAGCTGACCGGGGTCAACGCGGGCGAGGTCGAGGCGGTCCACGAGCGCACGATGACGAACCTGCACCGCCAGCAGCTGGTCGAGGTGAACGGCCAGGCCGATGTCCTGATCCTCGGCCTGCCCTACCTCGGGCCCTACAACGTGAACTCGATCCTCAACCCGATCCTCGTGCACTGCCTGGGGCTCGGATACCTGTTCAACATGTACCGGAACAAGCCGCTGGTGCGCGAGGGCGGCGTCGTGATCCTGCATCACCCGGTGCCTTGGGAGTTCAACCAGATCCATCACCCCAGCTACATCGACTTCTTCGAAGAGGTGCTCCGCGAGACCACGGACCCGAAGGAGATCGAGGCGACCTTCGAGGAGCGGTACGCCACCGATCCCTGGTATCGCCACCTGTACCGGACCAGTCACGCCTACCACGGCGTCCATCCGTTCTACATGTGGTACTGGGGCGCACACGGTCGCGACCACGCAGGCGACGTGATCTTCGTCGGCGGGAATCCCTCGAGCGTGGCGCGGCTGGGCTACCGGCGCGCGGACTCGATGCGCGATGCGATCGAGATGGCGAAGGACACCGTGGGCACGTCGCCGACGATGACCTACTTCCATGCGCCGCCCGTGATGATCGCGGACGTGCGGTAGGAGACGGCGATGGCAGGCATGCGCGAAGAGCTCAAGACCATGGCGGAAGGCTTCCGCTGGGGCCGTCGCCCCCTGGTGCCCCGCTCAGCTGAACCGTTCGCGCCCGAGAAGGAAGACTCGACCTTCCCGACCGCGTGGGCACGGACCGAGGCCGGAACGGCGGCGCGACAGCTGATCCTGCAGAGCGCGATGGGGCCGTTGTTGCGGAGCCAGGTGGGCCTGCGGGTCTACGGCCTTGAACACCTCGAGGGCGTGGCAGGCCCGGTGATCTTCTTCTCCAACCACACCAGTCATCTGGATGCGACGGTGATCATGACCTCGCTCCCGAATCGCTGGCAGGCCAAGACCGCGGTCGGTGCGGCGCGCGACTACTTCTTCGACGTGTGGTGGCGGCAGGCGTTCACCGCGCTGGTCTACGGTGCGTTCGCGATCGACCGCGCCGGCGGCGGGCGCAAGGCGGTGAGTCAGGCGCGCGAGTTGATCGACGACGGATGGTCGCTCGTGGTGTTCCCCGAGGGCGCGCGGTCGCCCGACGGCCACATGCAGCGGTTCCGGCACGGCACCGCTCGACTGTGCATCGAGGCGGGTATCGGCGCGGTGCCGATCGGCATCCGCGGCGCCTACCAGGCCATGCCGAAGGGCAAGAACTGGCCGCGCAAGGGCAAGCCACCGGTGCGGGTTCGCTACGGCGCGCCGTTGCTCCCCGCGGAGGGCGAGACGCATCAGGCGTTCTCGCTGCGGATGACCCAAGCGGTGGCCGAGCTCCACGACGAGGACCGGTCCACGTGGTGGGAGTCGCTGCACCGCGCCGAGCGCGGCGAGACCCCCACCCTGCTCGGTCCTTCCGGCCCCGAGTGGCGTCGCAAATGGGAGGGCTCGCGTCCGCTCGAGCGGCGCGGCCCCGACAAGACTTGGAAGTGAGCGGTGCCACGCACCGGCGGTGAGGAACGTCGCGTCACGATCGTCGAAGAGGCGATCCGCCAGATCGGACGTGACGGCTACCGAGGCGCCAGCCTCGACAACATCGCGACCGCGGTGGGGGTGCGCAAGCAGACGCTCCTCTACTACTTCCCCACGAAGGACGCGCTGCTCGAGGCCTGCCTGTCCGCGGCCGGAGAACGCCTCGCGCGCGAGATCGCGGGGGCGTTGGCGGGCAAGGAGAGCTACTGGGACCGTGCCGAGGCGGTGATCCACGCCGTCTTCCGGCTCGCGAGCGACTGGCCCGAGTTCCCGATGTTCATCCGCGAGGCCGGCCGGCTCGGACCCGATGCGTTCGACCGATTCGCCGGAGTGCTCGACCCCATGCGCCGACGCGCGATCGACTTCCTGCAGGCCGGCATGGACAACGGCGAGATCCGCAAGCAGGACCCGGCGCTGCTGCTGTTCACGCTGTACACGGCCGTGGTGGGCTCGCTGACCGAGGCGAGCGTCCTCAACGCGGTAGTGGGCGCCGACTCGAGCCGCGCCTCGTTGCGTAAGCGAGAGCGCGAGGTGGTGCTGTTCGTGCGCGCCGCGTTGCGACCGGTGGACTGAGGCGCGCCGTCGACCGGGATTGTCGCTCGCCGGTCCCTGACGGAGGATGGCAGCGGTGAGCATGCGCGAGGAACGGCGGGTCGTGACCGCGGTCTTCGCCGACCTGGTCGGGTCGACGGCGCTCGGTGAACGGCTGGATCCCGAGGAACTGAAGCTCGTGGTGGGCGAGGCCGTCTCGCGCATGGTGGTCGCGGTCGAGGCGTTCGACGGCCACGTGAAAGATCTCGCCGGGGACGGGGTACTGGCGATCTTCGGGGCGCCCACCTCGCACGAGGACGATGCGGAACGAGCCGTTCGTGCGGGCCTGCGGATCGTCGAGGAGATCGCGGCGTTCGGCCAGGAGATCGAGCGGTCCTGGGGCGTCGCCGAAGTGGATGTCCGCGTGGGGATCGACACCGGTCCGGTCGTGACGGGCGCGATCGGCGGGGGGAGCCGCGTGGAGTACTCGGCGCTCGGGGACGCGGTCAACACGGCCTCCCGGCTGCAGGGTGCCGCGGTGCCCGGCACCGTGCTCGTGGGGGCGGAGACCCATCGGGCGGTGGCGGATTCGTTCGCGTGGGGACCGGTGCGGGAGCTCACCTTGAAGGGCAAGGGGTCGCCCGTCGAGGCCTATCCCGTGGCGGGGGTCTCCGGTGCGACGCCGGGCCCGCCCCGCGGACGGCGGGTGCCGATGATCGGCCGGGAGGCCGAGCTGGCGGTGGTGGACTCCCTGGTGGAAGGGGTCGTGCTCGGCGGCTCCGGTGCCATCCTCTACCTGTCGGGGGAACCCGGGATCGGCAAGACCCGGATGATGCAGGAGCTCCGCGAGCTGGTCCGAGGGGCGCAGCCCGCGCACGGGCGTTCCCTCTGGCTCGAGGGGCGGTGCGTCAGCTACGGCGAGTCGATGTCCTACTGGCCCTTCCGCGACCTCCTCCGGTCCTGGCTCGGCGTGGCGCCCGATGACCCCGACCTCCGGGTGACGATCGCGTTGCGCCGAGCGGTCGACCGGCTGTTCGGGGCGCGGGCCGGCGAACTCACCCCGTACCTCGGCGCGCTCCTGGAGCTGTCGTTCGGCCCGGACGCCGATGCCAAGCTCGCCGAGCTCTCGCCCGAGGCCGCGCAGTTCCGAACGTTCGAAGTCTTGCGCCACCTGATCGAGCGCCTCGCTGAGGACGGGCCGGTGGTGATGGCGTTCGAGGACCTGCATTGGGCCGACGCCACCTCGCTCCTGGTACTGGAACAGCTGTTCGCCGACACCGAGACGCTGCCGCTGCTCATCGTCTGCACCGGGCGCCCCGAGCGTGACCACCCCTCGTGGCGATTGAAGGACGAGACCGCCCGGACGATGCCCCACCGGTTCCGGGAGATCGCCCTGGAGTCCCTTTCGGGCGACTCGGGATCCGAACTCCTGGACGCGCTCGTCGGCCACGACACGCTGCCGGCGGCGACGGCCCAACGCGTGCTCGCCTCCGCCGACGGCAACCAGTTCTTCCTGGAAGAGATCGTGCGCTCGTTGCAGGACGCCGGAGCCCTCGTGCCCACCGAGGAAGGGCTGCGGTTCGATCACGAGGTCGACGTGGAGATCCCACCCACCGTGGAGAAGGTGATCCTGGCCAGGATCGACCGGCTCGAGCCGTCGCCGCGCCAGGCGTTGCTGGCCGCCTCGGTGTTGGGCCGTCGGTTCAGCCTCTCGCTGCTCGAAGGGGTCGCGGACGACTCGGGGATCCGCTCGGCGCTCTCGGAGCTGCAGCGGTTGGACTTCGTGCGTGAGGGCCGACGATGGCCCGAACCCGAGTTCCGCTTCAAGCACGCGTTGATCCAGGAAGCCGCGTACCGCACGCTCGTGACCGAGGATCGAACGCGGTTGCACCGCAAGGCGGCCGAGACGCTGGAGGCCCAGCGCGGCGAGGGTTCCCGAGAGCTCGCGGGCTTGCTGGCCCACCACTGGCTCGGTGCCGCCGACGAGGACAAGGCGGTGCGTTACCTCACCTTGGCGGGCGACCGTGCCCGTCAGGAGTACGCGCTCGATGAGGCGGTCGCCTACTACCGGGAGCTGCTGCCCCTGCTGGAGCGGCGCGGCGAGGAGCAGGAGATCGCGCTCGGACTCTTCAAGCTGGCGCTCGCCCTGCACATGGCGCTGCGGTTCTCGGAAGCGGACGCGACCTACCAACGAGCCTTCGGGCATTGGACACCGCCGGTGCAGGTCGAGGCGAACGCCACGCTGCGCATCGCCAGCAGCTTCCTGCCCAACGACCCAGATCCGCGTTCGGCGATCGCCTGGCCGAACATCCAACTGTGCATGCAGTTGTTCGACCGGCTGGTCGAGCAGTGGCCGGAGCGCACGATCGTGCCGTCCCTCGCCGAGCGCTGGGACATCTCTTCCGACGGCCTGCGCTACGTGTTCCATCTGCGGGAGGGCCTGCGCTGGTCCGACGGCACGCCGCTCACGGCCGGTGACGTCGAGTTCGGCATCAAGCGGGTGCTCGACCCGGACGCCCCGGGGTCATCGGTCGCCGTGTACTTCGCGCTGGAACATGGGCAGGAGCGTTACCTCGGCTCGCCGGACGAAGACCGCATCGGAGTGCGCGCGTTGGACGATCGCACGGTGGAGTTCCGGCTCGTGGCGCCCGCTCCGTACTTCATGAGCGTGATGAACCGTCCCGACGGCGGTCCCCAACCTCGCCATGCGATCGACGGCAACGATGGCGACTGGACCCAGCCCGGACCGCAGGTGGTGTCGGGGGCCTTCCGCGTGGACGAACGCGGATCCGACCGCCTCATCCTGCAGCGACGTGACGACTACACGGGTCCGCGAGGCGGCAACGTCGAGCGCGTGGAGATCGTGGCGGCACCCATCGCCACGTCGGTCGAGGCGTTCGCCCGTGACGAGGTGGACCTGGTGTCGGTGCGATACACGCCGCGACTCGCCGATGTCGCCCCCGCCGATGTGCCCGACGCGCGGCTCGGACCGGCGGCGTGGTCGGGCTATCTCGCGTTCGATCACCAGGAAGGCCCGACCGCCGACGTCGACCTGCGTCTGGCTCTGGCCCACGCGGTGGATCGCGACGCGGTCTCGGCGATCCTGCCCATCAACATGGTGGTGGCCACCGGCGGCATCGTGCCCCCTGCGTTGCAGGGCCACACGCCCGACATCTCGCTGCGGTTCGATCCGGACCTGGCTCGGGCGGCCCTCGAGCGATCGGGGTTCGACGGGGCGCTGACGGTCGCCTGTCTCGACGAGGACGAGATGCTGGTGGCGCCGATCCTCCGGTCCTGGCGCACGACCCTTGGGCTGGACGTCCAGGTGCGACCCTGGCGGCGCAGCGACATCGCCACGATGCCACCGCCCCGACAGCTGGCGCCGATCTACCTCACCGGGTGGCTGCCGGGCTACGCCGACCCCGAGTACTTCCTGCGGTTGCTGTTCCAGTCCGACAGCCGCACCAACGAGGGTGGGTTCGCCTCGGAGGCCTTCGATCAGCTGATCGAACGAGCCCGCCAGGAGCGCAGCGACCGCAGCCGGTTGGAACTCTTCCACCAGGCCGACCGGATGGCCGTGGTGGAGCGCGTGGCGGTCATCCCCGTCGTCTACGGACGCAGCATGTCGCAGGTGAAGCCGCGCGTGCACGGCTGGTGGGAGTTCGGGAAGTCATCGGCCAATTTCGCCGACCTCCTGCTCGATCGCTGACCCTGATCTACCGCTGATCTTGGGCGCTACAGCCCGGGGAACTCGTCCTCGGCGAAGTTCCGCAGGACGTGATCGGCGCCGGTCTCGCGCAGTTGGTCGACGGAGTAGTCGCCGGTGGCCACCGCCACACTGACCGCCCCCACGGCCTTCGCGGCCTCGACGTCACGTGGCGTGTCACCGACCACGGCGATCGTCGAGCGTTCGATCGCCGCGCCCTGCATCGTCTCGGCGCGCGCGATCGCCGCGAGGGTCAGTTCGGCGCGATCGGCGGAGTCGGTGCCGTATCCCCCGAACGCGAAGTAGGGGTTGAGGTTGGCCCGCTCGATCTTGATCCGAGCGGCTCCTTCGATGTTGCCGGTCACCAGGCCCAGGAGCGAGCCGCCTTCGGAGAGACGCTCGAGGGTCCGGATCACGCCGTCGAACCGGTGATACGTCGGCGAATTGGCCACTTCGATCGGCAGTTCCATCAGGTAGGCCATGATCAGTCGTGAGAGTTCCTGCTGGTTCGGTGGCCGCCCCAGCACGCCCTCGAACACCGCGCGTCCTACGACGGGGTCGGTCATGCCGCTCTCGGAGAACGCGGTGATGTCGGCCTCTCGGTCGTGGAGCTTGCGGAACGCGCGGCCCCAGCTCCGGGCGCCGGCGCCACCGGTGCTGATCAACGTGCCGTCGATGTCGAACAACACCACCGCGGGAGCGGTCACGTCAGCGGGTCTCCAGCACGGCGCGGGCCGGGCCGCCATCGCCGTCCACGATCCGCAGCGGCAAGACCGTGAGCCCGTAGGAGCCTGGCTCGACCATCCCTAGGTCGAGCCCTTCGACGATCACGACGCCATGGGACAGCAGTTCGTGGTGCGTGGGATGTCCCGGCGAGCCCTGCCGTTCGATGCCGAGGAAGTCGATCCCGATCAACCGGATCCCGTGAGCCACCACCCATCGCGCCGCGTCCGCCCCCACGCAGACGTACTCCTGCGGGAACTCGACCGGGAGCTGGCGCCACAGGTCGGAGTTGTCGGTCCGGAGCAGCACGCGCTCGGCGCCGGCCGGGATCGCGAGCGCCTCCATGTCGTCGGCGGTCAGTTCCCCCTGGCGACCTCGCGCGTCCACCACGACGCACTCGCCCATGAGCGCGTCGAGCGGCACGCGGTCGATCCCCACGCCGCCCTCGACGAAGTGCACCGGCGGATCCACGTGGGTGCCGGAGTGCGTGCCGATCAGCAGTTCACTCACGTTCGAGCCGTCACCGTCGGCGATCCGCTGGAACGGCGTGACGGTGGCCTCGGGGTTGCCGGGCCACGTGAGCAGGTCGGGCCCGATCGGGAGCGAGATGTCGATGAACGTCATCAGTGGTGCCCCATCGTGCCGTCGGCACGCGTGCGCAGATGCCATTCGTGCGGTTCGATCAGTCGGTCCGCGCGCGACGGACCCCACGACCCCTGCGCGTAGTGGAACAGCGGCGGCGGCTCCTGCAGCATCGGCGTCACGACTTCCCACGCTCGATCGACCGAGTCGGCCCGGTTGAACAGGGTGTGGTCACCGTCCATGGCATCGTGCAACAGGCGTTCGTAGGCCTCGGCCGACGCGTTCGCGAACGACTGGTCGTAGTCGAAGTCCATGCGCACGGTCTGCAGGTGGTAGCCCGGACCGGGCGTCTTGGCTTGGAACGCGAGCGAGATCCCCTCGTCGGGCTGCACGCGGATCGTCAGATGGTTCGACGGGATGTGCTCCAGTTCCAGGTCGCGGAACAGGTAGTCGGGCGCCTGGCGGAACACCACGGTGATCTCGGTGTTGCGGATCGGGAGCTTCTTGCCGTGCCGGAGGTAGAACGGCACGCCGTCCCACCGCCAGTTGTCGATCCACATCCGGGCGGCGACGAACGTCTCGACCTGGCTATTCGGATCGACCCCTTCCTCCTGCCGGTAGCCGTCGTACTGACCGCGCACGACGTCGACGGGATCGATGGGACGGATCGCGCGCAGCAGCTTCACCTTCTCGTCGCGGAACGCTTCGGCATCCAACGATCGCGGCGGTTCCATGGCCAGGAACGCGATCACCTGCAACATGTGGTTCTGCAGCAGGTCGCGGGTGGCGCCCGCATGCTCGTAGTAGCCGGCGCGGCCCTCGACGCCGATCGACTCCGCCACCGTGAGCTGCACCGAGTCCACCGCATCGCGGTTCCAGACGCGTTCCCAGATCGAGTTCGCGAACCGGAACACCACCAGGTTCTGGACGGTCTCCTTGCCCAGGTAGTGGTCGATCCGGAAGATCTGCTCCTCGGTGAAGCCCTCGTAGAGCGCCTGCGTAAGGGCTTTCGCCGACTCGAGCGAGTCGCCGTACGGCTTCTCGACCACCAGGCGAGCGAGCTCGCTGTTGAGGCCGGCGGCGTCCAGCGATCGCGCGATCACAGGGAACAGGGTGGGAGGCACGGCCATGTAGAACAGCCGGCACCCGTCGCACCCATGGACGCGGTCGGCATCGTCCAGGACCTCACCCAATCGCTTCATCGCCTCGGGGTCCTCGAACGACCCCATGATGTACCGGAACTTGGGTTCGAGCGCGTTCCACACCGCCTCGTCGATCGGCCGGCGTGAATGCTCCTCGATGGCATCGCGGGCGTGCTGACGGAAGCGCTCGTCGTCCATGTCCGAGGAGGCGAACCCGATCACCTCGTACGCCGGCGGGAGCAGGCCGTCGACCGCGAGGTTGTAGATCGCCGGCAGGATCTTCTTCTTCGCGAGGTCGCCGCTGGCGCCGAACACGACGATAGCTTGCGGGATCGGCGGCTTCAGCGTCATCGTGAGGTCCCTTCCGGATCGTCTTCTCGCAGACGACGGTAGCGGCTGATCAAGGTCATGGTCGACGAATCGTGCGAGCCGGCGTCCGGGTCCGACGGAGCGGCGAGCTCGGTCGCGATCCGTCCCGCCAGTACCTTGCCCAGCTCGACGCCCCACTGATCGAAGGAGTCGATGTCCCAGATCGTGCCCTGCACGAACACCGTGTGTTCGTAGAGGGCGATCAATTGGCCGAGGGTGTTCGGCGTCAGCGCCGGCGCCAGGATCGTGGAGGTCGGATGGTTCCCGCGGAAGGTTCGATGAGGAACCTGATGGTCCGGCACGCCTTCGGCCTCGACCTCCTCGCGCGTCTTGCCGAACGCCAGCGCCTCGGTCTGCGCGAACACGTTCGCCATCAGCAGGTCGTGGTGGTCGCCGAGCGGATCGGTGGCACGGGCGAACCCGATGAAGTCCGCCGGGATCAGCGTCGTGCCCTGGTGGATCAGTTGGTAGTACGCGTGCTGGCCGTTCGTGCCGGGCGTGCCCCACACGATCGGACCGGTGTCGTAGCTGACCGGTTCCCCGTCCAGCGTGACCGACTTGCCGTTCGACTCCATGTCCAGCTGCTGGAGATAGGCCGTCAGCTTCGACAGGTGGTGGCTATAGGGCAGGATGGCCTTGGTCTGGGCGCCCAGGAAGTTGCGGTACCAGATACCCAGCACGCCTTGGAGCACCGGTAGGTTGCGTTCGAACGGCGCGGTGCGGAAATGCTCGTCGATCGTGTGGAACCCGGCCAGCATGTCGGCGAACGCCTCCGGACCGATCGCGATCATCAGCGACAGGCCGATCGCCGAGTCCATCGAGTAGCGGCCGCCCACCCAGTCCCAGAACCCGAACATGTTCTCGGGGTCGATGCCGAACGCCTTCACGCCCTCGGCGTTCGTCGACACCGCCACGAAATGGTTCGCGACCGCGTCCTCGCCGAGCGAGGCGACCAGCCACTCGCGGGCGCTGTGCGCGTTCGTCAGGGTCTCCAGCGTCGTGAACGTCTTGGACGAGATGACGAAGAGCGTGCGGGCCGGATCGAGGTCGCGCGTGGCCTCGGCGATGTCGGCACCGTCCACGTTGGACACGAACCGGCACGCGATGTCGCGCTGCGAGACGTCCAGCAACGCCTCGCACGCCATGGAGGGGCCGAGGTCGGAGCCGCCGATCCCGATGTTGACCACGGTGGTGATGCGCTCGCCCGTGGCGCCGAGCCATTCCCCGCTTCGCACCCGGTCCGCGAACGCGCCCATCCTTCCCAACACCTCGTGCACCTCGGCAACCACATCGACGGCGTCGACCACGAGCGAGGCGTCCCGCGGCATCCGCAACGCCACGTGGAGCACGGCCCGATCCTCGGTGACGTTGACGTGCTCGCCCGCGAACATCGCTTCGCGGCGTTGGGCGACGCCGGCGTCCTCGGCGAGTCGAAGCAACAACGCCAGCGTCTCGTCGGTGACCAGGTGCTTCGAGTAGTCGAGGTAGAGATCACCGGCTTCGGCCGTGAGCCGGTTCCCACGGTCGTCATCGGCAGCGAACAGGTCCCGCAGCGTCGTCGACCGGTTCGCGGCGGCATGGTCGGCGAGCGCCTGCCAGGCCGGCGAACCGTCGACAGGCGTTCGGCTCACGTGGAGGCCTTCTCGTCGTGCCCGCCGAACTCCTTGCGCATGGCCGACAACACCTTGTTCGCGAACTCCGCCGATCCTTGCGAGGCGAACCGGTCGAACACGGCCGCTGACAGCACTTGGGCCGGCACGCCTTCGTCGATCGCGGCCTGCAGGGTCCACCGGCCCTCGCCCGAATCGCTCACCCTGCCCGTGAAGCCCTCAAGGGTCGGGTCGTTCACCAGGGCCGACGCCGTGAGATCGAGCAGCCACGAGCTGACGACGCTGCCCCGGCGCCACACCTCGGCGACGTCGGCGATGTCGAGGTCGTACCGGTAGAACTCGGGCTCGCGCAAGGGGGCGGTCTCGGCGTCGTCCTCACGATCGGTCGCACCGGCGTTCGCGTGGCGCAGGACGTTGAGGCCCTCGGCGAAGGCCGCCATCAGGCCGTACTCGATGCCGTTGTGCACCATCTTCACGAAGTGGCCGGCGCCCGACGGCCCGCAGTGCAGATAGCCCTGCTCGGCGGTGCCGCCACGTCCGGACTCCGCCCGGCCGGGCGTGCGCTCCGCGGTCTCGATGCCGGGAGCCAGGGCGGCGAAGATCGGATCGAGTCGTTGCACGGGCGCGGGGTCGCCGCCGATCATCATGCAGAACCCGCGCTCCAACCCGAACACGCCGCCGCTCGTGCCCACGTCGAGGTAGTGGATGCCGCGTTCAGCGAAGGCCGCCGATCGCGCCATGTCGTCGCGGTAGTAGGAGTTGCCGCCGTCGATGATGACGTCGTCGGTCTCCATAAACGCGGCGAGCTGCTCGGCCGTGGAGCCGGCGAACGCCGCCGGCACCATGATCCATGCCGCCCGAGGGGCCGTGAGCTTGGCGACGAAGTCTTCGAGCGAGGACGCCCCGACGGCGCCTTCGCCGGCGAGGCGATCGACCGCCTCGGGGCTCACGTCGTAGGCGACCACCTCGTGTCCAGTGCGCATCAAGCGGCGGGACAGGTTGGCGCCCATCCGTCCCAGTCCGACCATCCCCAGCTGCATCCGTCCTCCTCGGTCGTCTGGAGGGAGGATAGGCGAGGGAGCTCCCGAGCTCCCGCGAACCGGGACGCTCAGGCGATGGTTACGAGTAGTACTCGACGATCAGGCGCTCTTCGACCTCGACCGGCAACGGCACCTCGGTACGCTCGGGCGCCCTGGACAGCGTGCCCGAGACCTCGTCCTTGTTGCGGTAGAGGTAGGGCGGCGGGTCGGCCGTGATCTCGAGGGCCTCGCGCACCGCCACGAAGTTCTTCGCCTTGGCGGCGATCTCCACGGTCTGGCCGGGCTTGACCTTCGCGCTCGGGATGTTGAGGCGCTTGCCGTCCAGGGTGACGTGCCCGTGGGAGACGAGCTGGCGTGCCTGGCGGGTGGTCAGCGCGAACCCGAGCCGGAGCACCACGGTGTCCAGCCGGGTCTCGAGCCGGCCGATCATCTCCTCACCGGTGACGCCCTTGCTGCGCGTGGCCTCGTCGTAGTAGCGACGCATCTGGCTCTCGCTCACGCCGTAGATCGCGCGGAGCTTCTGCTTCTCGACCAGACGGGTCTGGTACTCGGAGATGCGCTTGCGGCCGCGGCCGTGCTGGCCGGGCGGGTAGGGGCGCTTGTTCGACGGGCAGTTGGGGCGTCCGCAGAGCGGCGCGCCGACCCGACGGCAGGTGCGGTGCTTCGGTCCGATCTTGTCCATGTGCGTCGATCCCTCAGTTCGTCCAGTCCGTCGGGTGTTCCCGCTGGTCAGGGCGTGGGACTGGAGGACCCCTGACCGTGAAGTGTCGCCGATGTGGCATGCGACCTGCGAGAACGCGTGCCCTGATGCCCACCGAAGATACCAGTTGACCTGCAGGAACGCCTCACAGAGCCCCAGAGTAGGCTCCGTCGATGACCACGGCGAGGCAACGGGTCGTCGGCGGCATCCTGGGGCTCGCGCTGGGGGACGCATTGGGCGCGCCGTTCGAGTTCCGCCGCGCGCACGATATCCCCTCGCCGACCCCGGCGTTCGAACTGCCGTGGATGGGCCGCCCGCCGGGTTCCTGGACGGACGACACCGCGATGGCTCGCAACCTGTGGACCAGCCTGATCGCCACCGGCGGCATCCTGGACACCGACGACGTCCTGCGACGACACCTCGATTGGTTGGCGAGCTCGCCGCCCGACATCGGCAGCCAGACCCTCGCCGCGCTTCGTGATCATCAGCGGGGCACGCCGGATGCCGCCAAAGCGGTCTTCGACCGCCGAGGGCCCGAGGTGAGCGCCGGCAACGGCAGCGTCATGTACTGCGCGCCGCTGGGGCTCGCGTATGCGGCTCACCCCGATGACCTGCTCGGGGCCGCGCCCGCGCTCAGCGCCATCACCCACTGGGACGAACGCTGCCAGACCGCGTGTGTCGCGGTGACGTTCACGGCCGCAGCGCTCGTCCGCGGAGACGACCCGGAGTCGGCGGTCCGCTCGGCCCTGGAGCGCGTCGCCGACCGGGAAGGCGGAGAGGAGCTCGACTACCTCACCGGTGCCGCCGGCATCGAGCGTCCGATCGACGGTCCCGACCAGGGGTTCGCACTGTTCACCGCTGGCGTCGCGCTCCGTATGGCGGGGGAGGCGAAGCCGTTCGAGGGTGGCCTGCGAGAGGTGGTGGCGCTCGGAGGCGACACGGACACGAACGCGTCGGTAGCGGGCGCGCTGCTGGGCGCTCTCCACGGCGTCGACGCGCTCCCGCCCGACTGGCTGGCCCGACTGGTCCAGGCGACCGCGATCCGGGATGAAGCGAACGCGCTCGCCGGGCTGGTCGCCTAGGCGGCGGTCCCCGCTGCGGTGAACTCGCCGTCGGTGCCAGGCAGCCGTCGTACCAGTCCCCTGGCCAACAGGTCACCGAGCACGCGTCCGGTCAACGATGAGGACAGGCCCAGCGTCCGTGCGAGTTCGTCCCTGGTCCAGACGTCGAACGGGTCACGGTTGAGGGTTCGCATGATCGCCCTGCGTGCATCGGTCTCGGCCAGGTCGTCGTGGTCGAGCAGCATCGGATCCTCCCAACGGTCAGCCTGCGAGACGAGTGTCCGCCAACGGCGCGGGAACCAACAAGGGTTGCGGGAGAAGGTTCCCCCGCCGTTGGCCGGACGTTCATCAGCACCATGCCGCTCGCCGCGCGGCTGTGACAGACGCCCTGGCGTATCGTTCGACCGATCCGGGCCCGACCGGTAAAGGAGCGAGGATGGAACCGAACGAGATCTTCGAACTGATCGTGAAGGCCGACGAGAAGATCAAGTACGCGACGCCCGCAAAGGGCGACCTGCGTGCGAAGCAAGCAGCCGACCTGCTGGCGCAGGCGATCACCGAAGCCGAAGCGATCGGCAACGACGCGCTCGTGCAGCAGGCTAAGGTGCGTCTCGCCGATCTGGATTCGATCATCCGTTGACGAGGATCGTCGCGCTCGTCAGCGAGCCTGGTCCGGCTCCTGATCGGAACGCCAGCGCCTGAATACCTGCCGGATCGACTCCCGCGAGGGTTCGGCGACCTGCTTTTCCGTGAGGTGGCCGGTGACGCGGATCGTGTCGCGGAACTGGAGCAGTGCGTTCGTGCAGCCCTCGCAGTCCGCGAGATGGGCCTCCAGCCGGGCACGGTCATCGGCGGGCATGACGCCCTCCAGGTAGTCGGTCAGCGCCTCGACCAACTCCCGGCAGGTGAGCTCGGTTGATCCGTTCATGCGTTCGCCTCACGCTCGAAGTCGCGCTCCAGCGCGCGCCGCACCTTCGCGCGCGCACGATGCAGGAGCACCCGCTGATTCGTCTCCGTCAGATCCAGGGCGTTACGCACCTCTTCGGACGTCCACCCCAGCACGTCACGGAGCCGCAGCACCTCTGCTTGCATGGGGGGCAGGGCATCCAACGTCTCCCGTACCACGCGGAGGGTCTCCGAACCCAGCAGCCGGTCCTCGGGGATCCCGCTCCAATCAGAGGGGATCGAGGACCAGTGACTCGGCCATCGAGGGTCGTCGCTCGCCATGAACATCGAGGGGTCGAAGGCGGGGGCGTCCAGGTCGTCTCCCGCCAGCGTCGCGAACGGCACGCTCCGGCCCTCGCGCTGCCCGCGCGTCTTGGCGATGTTCGTCACGATCCGGAAGATCCAGGTGCGCAGCGAAGACCGTCCCTCGAACCGGTCGAGCCCCTTCAGGACGCCCAGCCACGCATCCCCGACGACCTCTTCGGCGACGGCCTGCGACGAGACGTACATGCGCGCCACGCGGAGCATCGCGGGCTGCAACGCGTCGACCAGGCCCATGAAGGCGTCCTCATCGCCGGCGCGGAGCCGTTCAAGGAGTACGGCGTCGGTCTCGGTATCCGCGGGAGCATCCACGATCCGTCAGCCTATCCGTCCCACGCTGCCGCGGAACTCGGAACCGGAAGCAAGGCCGGAGTGGGAGCTAGCCCGGGCGAACGATGCGCACGACCGGCGTGCCGTAGCTCGCCACGTTCGTGTATTGCACCTGTCCACCGGGCCCGGGATGACGGGCGTGGATCATCAGGCCTCCACCGATGTACAGCGCCACGTGGCTGATCGGGGAGTAGAAGAAGAGCAGGTCACCGGGTGCAGCCTGGGAGATCGACGGGACCACGGCACCGGAGTAGGCCTGGGATGCCGAAGAGTGCGGGAGGTAGACGCCGGCCTGGCCCCAAGCCCATGAGGTCAGCCCCGAGCAGTCGAACCCGACCGCTGGGTTGGCAGAGCCCCACACGTACGGAGCGCCGATCACGCTCTTGGCGGCCGCAACCGCAGCAGTGGCGCCGGATCCGGGCGGTGGGGGCGGTGGCTCGGTCCAGCCTCCCGGGTCGGTGCTTCCGCCGCCACCGGTCGTGGTGCCGCCAGTACTCGTGCTGCCGCCGTTCTGCTCGGCAGCCGCGGCAGCCGCAGCGGCGGCTTCCTGGCGCGCGAGGTAGTCCTGATAGTCCTTGTTGAGCTGCTCGTACAGCGCCTGCTGCTCCTGCAGCATCGCCTGGATGTCCTCTCGGTTCGCGGACATCTTCGAGAGCTCGGCCTTCTGCTGATCGAGCGCCTCGCCGTACTGCTGCGCTGCCCAGTCAGCACGCTGGCGGGCGTTGGACGCCTGGGTGGCGAGGTCGGCGTCGTTCTGCGCGAGCGCGCCCATGAACTCGAGCCGGTCGGAGAACTCGGTGAGGTCTTGGGCGCCCAGCAGGACGTCGAGCTGGTTGCCGGATCCGGTGTAGGCCTCGACGGCGCGGGCCTCCAGGTCCTTGGTGGCGGCTGCGGCCTCGGCCTCGGCCTCTTGCTTGTCGGCGAGGGCGGCGTCGAGCTTGTCCTGGATGCCGCCGAGGCGGACCTTCGCCTCGTTGTACTGCTCGATCACGATCTCGAGCTTCTCGCTGACGTCCTGCAGCTTGGCCTTGGCGGCGTCGACTTCCGCCTTCGTCGGAGCGGCGGAGGAGGTGACCAGGGAGCCGAGGAGAAGGGTGGGGACCACGAAGACCACGGCTACCGTGAGCCGTGCAAGTCGCTTGGTGGTCCCGCTCATGTCCCTCCGTCGGTTCGTCGGCTAATGGAAAAGGCTCCGAGCCCGTTGCCGGTTGCGGAGCCTACGAGCAAGGAGGCTAACGGCCCTGCCGGGAGGCGTCAAACTTCTCGGGTCGATCCCGGCCCGGGAAGCAAACCGTTTCCGCAGGTCACGAAGGTGGGCCCGGGCCTACGGAAAATGACGGAGGACGGGCCGCATTCGCGCCCGTCCTCCGGAGCCTCGAGTCGGGACGGCGGGATTTGAACCCGCGACCTCAGCGTCCCGAACGCTGCGCGCTACCAAGCTGCGCCACGTCCCGAGGCCACAGAGTGTAGCGAGTCGAACGCCCGATGGGCAGGCTAGGGAGCGGGCTCGGGCCGCCGGCGCAGCTCCAGCATCGTGGCTTCGGGCCGGCACCAGAACCGGAACGGCGCGTACTTGCTGGTTCCCATGCCCGGAGAGGTGTGCAGCACGGCTCCACCCATCCGGATCACGCCTTTAACCAGCCGCCGAGGCATGGAGCAGTTCGTCACCAGCGCGCCCACCACCGGGAGGCAGACCTGACCGCCGTGCGTGTGCCCGGCGACGATCAGGTCGTACCCGAGCGAGGCCGCCTCTGGCGCCGAGTCCGGCGAATGCATCACGGCGAACCCGAACCGGTCCGGAGCTTCCCTGGGCGCCACCCGGTAGTCCTGCCATCGGATGTGCGCGTCGTCGAGCCCGAGCAGTTCGACCGCCAGGCCGTCCAGCTCCACGTCGTCACGGACGTTCGTGAGGTCGGTCCAGCCGTCGGCGTTGAGCTGGGTCACCAGGTCGCCGGCCCTGCCCTTCACGGCACTCCGACGCGTGCGGTTCCGTTGGAAGTAGGCGAAATAGTTCAGCGGCCGTGGCGCGAAGTAGTCGTTCGATCCCAGCACGTACCAAGAGGCCAGGCGCCCGCGGGTGGGCCGGAGCATGTCGACCACGGTCTCCACGCCCTCGGGCTCGGCGAGGAAGTCCCCGGTGACCACGGTGATGTCGGCGGGGGGCAGCGAGGCCAGGAAGCGGCGTGACTTCTCGGGTTCGTCCCGCACGAAATGCAGGTCGGACAGGTGCAGCACCGACAGGGTCTCGGGACCCGTCGCCGGTAGGATGGCGAGGCGGTGCCGCACCAGCCGGTACCAACGGCGTTCGATCAGGATGCCGTAGAGCACGCAGCCGATGCCCACCAGCGCGACTGCGAGCACGACGGGGATCACCACGGGAAGGCAGTGTAGTGACGGACGCTCCGCTGAAGACGCAGATCCACGAGCAGATGACCGCCGCCATGAAGGCCAAGGACAAGGTCGAGGTCGGCACGCTGCGCATGCTCACGTCCGCGATCCGCTACAAGGAGGACGAGCTGGGCCACGGACTCTCCGACGAGGAGATCCGCGAGGTCGCCGCCAAAGAGGTCAAGAAGCGCACCGAGGCCGCGGACGCCTTCCGTGAAGCCGGTCGAACGGAACTGGCCGCCAAGGAAGAGTCCGAACGCGAGGTCCTCGTGCCCTTCGCCCCCGAACGGCTTCCCGACGAAGCCGTCGACGCGCTCGTCGACGACGCGATCGCGGCCACCGGAGCCACCTCCATGAAGGAGATGGGCAAGGTCATGGGCCAAGTCATGGGCAAGGCCAAGGGCCAGGTGGACGGCGGGGTCGTCCAGGAGAAGGTCAAGGCCCGGCTGGGCGGCTGAGTGCCCGGCGGCCTAGCCGCCCTTCACGCCGACCGTGATCGTCACCGTCGTGCCCTTCGGCGCCGGGTCGCCGCCACCGGGCGACTGCTCCAGCACGATGCCGTCGTCCTTCTTGTCCTTCACCTTCTTGGACGTCACCTTCACCACGAACCCGGCGTCCTCGAGCGTCGCCCGCGCGGTGCCCGCCGAAAGACCCACCACCTTGGGCACGACGCTTTCGGGCGCCTTGCCGTTGCTCACGTCGAGCGTCACCGACAAGCCCAGGTCCGCCTGCGCCCCACCGGCCGGCAACTGATCGACCACGATCCCCTTGGGCCGCAGCGAGTCCACCTCGACCACGGTCGCGTTGAACCCGGCGGCCTGCAGCGCCGCGATGGCGTCGTCGGAGGACATGCCGACCACATCGGGGACCGCCGACGTGGGCGGCGGCGGCGGTTCCGGGAAGCCGAGCGCCGGCTGCCCCAGCATGACCCGATACATGTAGGCGCGCCAGATCGGCGCGGCGACGGTGCCTCCGAACACAGAGCCGAGCGAATAGGGCGTGCCGTTCGAGCCCACCCAGACCGCCGTGGCGACCTGGCGGGTGTAGCCGCAGAACCACACGTTGGTGTTGAGGTTCGCCGTGCCGGTCTTACCCGCGAGTGGCCAGGGCGACCATCCGGAGAACGCGCTGGCGGCCGTGCCGTACTTCGGCACGCGTTCGAGCATGGCCGTGATCAGGTGGGCGATATCCGGCTTCAGGACGCGCTCGCAGTCGGCTTCGTGTTGGTAGAGCTGCTTGTTGTCGCGAAGGATCGTCTCGACGGTGTACGGCGAGCAGTGGATCCCCCCGTTGGCCAGCGTGGCGTAGCCAACCGCCATGTCCAGCGGGGAGACGCCCACCGAGCCGGTAGCGAGCGAGGCCACCGGCGGCAGCTCGGTCGTGATGCCCATCTTGTTGGCCACCGGCGGCACGGTCTCGGGCCCGATGTCCAGGATCAACTGCGCGAACACGACGTTGATGGAGTCCTGGGTGGCGGTCCAGAGGTCGACCTTGCCGCCGGTCCCCGCGCCCTCGGCGTTGTCGACGCAGTGGTCCTCGTCCTGCCACAGCGGGCTGCAGAACGGTGAGGAGCTCGAGTAGCTCTGGGACGGCGGCACCCCTTGTTCGAACGCCGCCGCCAGGATGTAGGGCTTGAACGATGAGCCCGGCTGGTGCTGGGTCGTGGCCAGGTCCAGCTTGTCCTCATGGAAGTTCTTGCCCGAGAGCATCGTGCGGATCGCGCCGTCGCTCGTGTCGACCGACACGATGGACGTATCCGGATGCGCGCTCCCGTGGTTCGGCATGTACACCGCGTACGGCTGGTCCGCCGCCTGTTGCGCGTAGTTCTGCCACTTCGGATTGAGGGTGGTGATGATCTTCAGCCCGCCCTCGAACAGGGTGCGTTGCCGCGCCTTCTCGCTCTTGCCCAGGGAGTCGAACGAGCCGTTCGCGTTGTTCAGGATCTGGCTGATCATGTACCGCACGAAGAAGGGCTGGTTCCGCTGGGATATGCCTTCACCCGCGCCGTCGGGCAGCTCCAGCGGTTGCTGCTTCGTGTGCAGACCTAGGGAGCGCTTGACCCCCATGGGGTCGCCGTCTTCGCCCAGGGCGATCATCCGGTTGAGCACGTCGTTGCGCCGGATCTTCGTTCGGATGGGGTGCATGAGCGGGTCGTAGAACGAGGGCCGCCGGATCATGCCGGCCAGCGTGGCGCCCTCGGACAGCGTCAGCTCCGACGCGGGCTTCTTGAAGTAGAACTTGGCCGCCGTGCCGATCCCGTACACGCCGTTGCCCAGGTAGATCTGGTTCAGATACAGCTCGAAGATCTCGTCCTTCGTGTACTTCTCCTCGGCGCGGATCGCCAGGGCCAGCTCCTGGAACTTCCGCTCGAAGCTCCGGTCCAACGGATCGAGCCCAAGGGTGTTCTTCACCAGTTGCTGGGTGATCGTGGAGCCACCCTGGACCACCTCGCCCGCCCGTGCGTTCTCGATGACGGCGCGCAGGAGCGAGCTCCAGTTCAGGGCACCATGGTCGTAGAAACCGGAGTCCTCGATCGCCAGCACGGCCTTCTTGGCCGGAGCACTGACCTTGTTCAGGCGCACCAACTCCCGGTTGTCCAGGTAGACGGTGGCGAGCGGCGTGGTGGCGTCGTTCGCGTAGATCGTCGAGCGCTCCGGGAACCGCGGGATCCGCGTGAAGTCGGCCCCCAGCGCATCGAGCTTGGCGTCGACCCGCATCACGCCCATCGCCGCGCCGATGAACGGCGGCGCGAGGATGATGGCCGTCAACGCTCCCGACAACACGACGATGGGCACCAGCAGCACCACCGCAAGTGGCTTGAACACCAAGCGGTCGTTGAAGGGGCGTGGATCGGCCCCGCGGGGTGGGGAAGCTCGTCGCATGGGATGCCGCACAAGGATACTCCGGGCGACCCCCAGGTACGATGGGTGGGCATGCGACGCACGGCCCTTTTCCTCTGCTGTTTCGGTGTCTTCGCGCTGTGGCCGTCTATGGCGTCGGGGGCGACCACCACCGATGTCGTGGTCCTCAAGGTCGAGGGTGCGATCGACCGGCCACTGCTGAACTACCTCGACGACCGCCTGGCGTCCGCGGAGGCCGACGGAGCCGTCGTGGTGCTGCAGCTCGACACCTCCGGCACCCTGGACCAGGACGGGGTGGCGCTCGGGCAGCGGCTCGTGGACATGGATGTGCCGGTCATCGCCTTCGTCGGTCCCACGACCTCGCCCACCAACGCGAGCGGCGGGGGCTTGCTCCTGATGTACGCCTCATCGCTGAGCGCCGTCGCCCCCGGGTCGCAGACCGGACCGCTGAGCCCGATCGATCTGGCCCATCCCGATCAGGCGTACCCGGGCCTCGACCAGACGATCCAGGGGTGGATCGACGCGCGGGGCAAGGACACCTCGCTCGATTGGGACGACCGTCCTCTCACCGCGCAGGACGCCATCGACCTCGGGATCGCAACGGAGGTGGCGCAGTCGGTCCCGGAGCTCCTCAACGTGATCGACGGCAAGACGGTCCAGACGGCCGCCGGGCCCGTCACGCTGCAGACCCGCATCGCCACCACCGAGCAGGAGGCCACCGAGGGCACGGTCAACGTCCGGTTCGACAACCTGGGGCCGATCCAGCGTGTGGCCCACGGGGTTGCCACGCCGTCGATGGTCTATTTCCTGCTCGTTCTCGGGTTGGCTTGCTTCGCCTTCGAACTCACACAGCCGGGGTTCGGGTTCGCGGGGTTCGCGGGGGTGGGGATGCTGGGCCTGGCCCTCTACGGGCTCTGGGTCGTGCCGCCCTGGTGGCCCGGGATGGTGCTGATGCTCCTCGGCGTCGGCTTCATGATGCTCGACGTCAGGCTCCGCCGCCTCGGGGTCTTCACGTGGGTGGGACTGGCAGGGTTCGCCGGTGGCTCGATCCTGGCGTGGAAAGGCGTCGCGCCCGCCATCGAGATCTCGCCGTGGCTGATCGGCGGCGCCGTCGTGGCGAGCATCCTCTACTACGGGTTCGCGCTCACGGTGGCGATCCAGTCGCGTGATCGCATCGTGAACACCCAGCAAGGGCTGATCGGCCTGGTCGGCGAGGCCCGGGGCAAGCTCGCGCCCGAGGGTCCCGTCTACGTCAAGGGCGCGATGTGGCGCGGGAGAACGGGCGGTGACGCGATCCCGCCGGGCACGAAGGTGCGGATCCGAGGGGTCGACGGCCTGGTGCTGAAGGTCGAGGCCGAACCGCAGGAAGTCGGCGCCGGATCCGGCCCGGTCGACGGCTGACGGTCGACATCGGCACGAGGTCGTGGCGATCTCGTCACAGAGCCTCTGCATCGTCTCGCGAGCGAATCCCCGGAGCCGTCGCTTTCGAACAACCCGATAGGCATGCAGAACGACCTCGCCATCGCGTGGCAACACCTCGCCGCCTGCCGCGGCGAGGATTCCACCTATTTCTTCGCCCCCAGCTACTTCGAGCGCCGTGCCGAGAAGAACGCCCGTGAGGCCGTCGCCAAGGCGATCTGCGCCCGTTGCCCCGTGCGAGACGAATGCCTGGAGTACGCCCTGGGCACGCGGGACAACCACGGGATCTGGGGCGGCATGAACGAGATGGAACGCCGCGCGATCCTGCGCGCGCGCGCCCGCGAAGCCGTCTGAGGCTGACGCGCCGAGGCGAGGTCGCAGCCGGCTCGGTCCTCGTGCGAGGATGCTTGCCATGAACGACGCCGAGATCCTCCAACGCCTATCCGACCTGTCGATCGAGTTGCCGGACCCCCCGAAGGCCGTGGCCGCGTACGTGCCGGTGCGCATCGCGGGCGACGTGGCCTACGTGGCCGGCCAGGTGCCCCTGGTCGACGGGGAGGTGGTGCATCCCGGGCTGCTCGGTGATCCGGACTCCGGCCCGACCCCGGAGGACGCTGCGCTCGCGGCGCGGCAGGCCGCCCTGCAGGTGCTCTCGGCCCTGCGGGAAGCGCTCGGCGGCAGCTTCGAACGTCTCGCCGGGATCTCGCAGGTCACGGTGTACCTCGCCACGGCCCCCGACTTCGTCGAGCATCCACAGGTGGCCAACGGCGCCAGTCAGCTGTTGGTCGACGTGCTGGGTGAGGAGGGCCGGCACGCTCGGGCCGCGGTCGGGATGGCCTCGCTCCCGCTCGGGGCCAGCGTCGAGGTGGCGGTGGTGGCGTCGCTGACCGGCTAGCGAGGGAACCGCAGGTTGCCGTCGCGTCGCGTGACGCCGGTCCGGTCGAAGTGTTCGAGCAGCGGCAGCGCGAACTTGCGGCTGGTCTCGAGCGCCTCGCGGAACACACTCACCGTGATGCCGTCGGGTGCCGCGCGCACGACCGCCAACGCCCGGCCCACGACGGCGGGGCTGAAGATCAGGTCGGGTGACACCTGGACCACGAGGCCGGCGCGTCCCGCGGCCTCGACCACGCTGCGCTCGATACCGGATCGCTCGAGCTCATCGATCGTGGGCGGCATCGTGGCGTGCTCGCCGCCGATGGCATCGAGCAGCCGCACGACCGTGTCGTCGTGCTCATCGAGCGAAACCCCGTGATCGGGCAGGTGCATCACGGAGCCGCTCATCACCACGACCGCCCGGTCGGCGAGGCCCTGGATCATCGCCTCGACCAGTTCGGGGTCGGCCGGCACACGATCGGCGCGCAGAACCGCCGTCACCGCGGCGCGGACCGCACCGATCTCGGCGCCCTCCTCCAGTGGGTGGGCCTCGTGGTGGGCGCGGAGTCGCTCGGTGACGTTCCGTTCGACCTCGTCGACCAGACCGGGACGGACGAACCAGCTGCCGACGACGATGCCGCCCGGTGCTTCGGACCCGGTGAGCAACGCAGCGTCGAGCGCTCGGACGGCGCCGCGTTCGTCCGCGAGCAGGCCGGGCAAGGCGTCGCGGTCGGCGCGCGCCCATGATGCGAGCCGTGCTTCCGGTGCAGGGCCGGCTCGGCCCGGGGGGTCGACATCGAGGATCCTGCCGCCGGCCACGGTTTCCTGCCTGCCCGCCTCCCGCACGACGAAGCGGTCGAAGACGTCCAAGGTCAGCGGCGAGGACGTGTGGATGCGAACGAACGCGTCGTCGCCAGGGGCGATCGGCCCACCTCCGTAGACGCGGATCCGCGCGTCGACCTCGGTCGTGCCCGCGTACACCTTGTAGGCACCGCGAGGACCGACGTCGTGTCGAAGGCCGCGCACCGGTCGAAGGGTGGCTTCGAACCGTTCGGTGGACCGCCAGGCATCGGGCCGTGCCAAGACGACACCGCGTGCAACGTCGTCGCGTTCGACGCCCACCAGGTTGATGGCCACCCTGGACACCGGGCACGCGCGATCGTGCACGGTGCGGTGGCTCTGGAGCGAACGGATGCGCGCGCGGCGGTTCGATGGCAACAGGACGACGTCGTCGCCGACCGAGAGGCAGTCGCCGGTGAGGGTGCCGGTCACCACCGTGCCCGCGCCCTTGATGGTGAAGACCCGGTCGACGTGGAGCCGCGTCCGGGCGGGGTCGGGCGGCGGGACACGTTCGAGCATGTCGTCGAGCGCCGCCCGGAGTGCGTCGATGCCGTCGCCGGTCGATGCGGACACCGGGACGATCGGCGCGTCGGACAACGCCGTCCCGGCGAGCCGATCTCGCACTTCCTCTGTGGCGATCGCCACGGTCTCCTCATCCACGAGATCGCGTTTGGTCAACGCCACGACCGCGGAACCGGCACCCAGGACGTCAAGGATCTGCAGATGCTCCTCCGACTGGGGCTTCCATCCTTCGTCGGCGGCCACCACGAACAGCACCGACCGGACCGGACCGACGCCCGCCAGCATGTTGCCGATGAAGCGCTCATGGCCCGGAACATCCACGAAGGCGATCTCGCGGCCGCTCGGCAGCGTGCACCACGCGTACCCAAGGTCGATCGTGAGCCCTCGACGCTTCTCCTCGTCCCAGCGATCCGGGTCCATGCCGGTGAGGGCGACGATCAGCGAGGACTTGCCGTGGTCGACGTGTCCGGCCGTCGCCACGACCCGTGACTGCGCGGCGACCGGTCCGTCCATGCGGGCCATCCTACGGCTGCGCTTGACCTCGTCCCCGGGCTGCGCGAACACCGAGCTGGCGCGAGCGCCGGGTCAGTCCTCCTCGAGGAAATCGTCACCCTCGATGGCATAGAGGATCGCTCGTGCAAGGTCCGGCACCTGATCTTCGGTGACCGTTCGCAGGTCGAACAACACGTGGTCCTCCTCGACCCGGCAGAAGGCGGCCGGGCTGCCGGCCCGCATCCGGGCGGCGAAGGCGGTCGGGTCCGGCACCGTGAGTCGTACCCCCCACGAAGCGATCGCGGTTCCGGGCATGGACCCTCCACCGATCACGGAATCGCAGCGGTGGACGTGCGCGTGCTCGAGGTCGCCGCCGAGGCTCTCGGAGAGTCGTTGCGCACGCTTGCGGACTAGACCGGCTGATTCGCGCAGCATGCGATGGACGGGGATCTCGTCGTCCTCACCGCGCGCGACCATCGCGAGGACCTGTTCGAGGGCGGCAACCTGCAGCTTGTCCACGCGGACCGCGCGCGCGATCGGATGCTTGCGGAGCCTGGCGACCAGGTCGCCGCGACCGAATATCAGTCCGGCCTGAGGTCCCCCCAGGAGTTTGTCTCCGGAGCACATGACGAGATCGGCGCCGTCCGCGAGTGCCTCGACCACTGCGGGCTCGTCGGCCGGCATCCCGAGGCCAGGGGTGAACAGTCCCGACCCTACGTCGTACAGCAGCGGGACCTCGTGCCGGCGTGCGAGGGCCCCGAGTTCCTTCGCAGAGGTCGCCGCCGTGAACCCCACGACTCGGTAGTTCGAAGGGTGCACCTTGAGGATCGCTCCCGAGCGGTCGGTCACCGCGGCTCGGTAGTCGCCGATTCGCGTCCGGTTGGTGGTGCCCACCTCGACCAGTCGCGCCCCGGAGGCACGCATGATGTCCGGGATCCGGAACTCTCCGCCGATCTCGATCAGCTCACCTCGGGAGACCAGCACCTGCTTACCTTTCGCCAGCGCGGCCAGGCTGAGGAGCAAGGCGGCGGCACAGTTGTTGACCACCAGGGCGTCTTCGGCGCCCGTGAGAGCGATCAGCAGCTGCTCGGCCCTGGTGGAGCGCTTGCCTCGGCGGCCGGTACCGCGGTCGACCTCGAGGTCGCCGTAGCCGCCGGCCCGCACGGCGGCCTCGAGCGCGCGGGCAGGCAGAGGCGCGCGTCCGAGGTTCGTGTGAAGGACGACCCCGGTGGCGTTGATCACCGGCGTGATGCCCGTCGCGATCCGGGACGCCAGGGTGATGGCGGAGGTCACGATGTCCTCGGGGGCAGGGGCCGCGTGGCCGTCGGCTGCCCGTCGCCGAACGGCTCCGAGTTCCTCGTTGAGCGTGTACTTCAGGAGCGGGCGGCCGAACACGTCGGCGGCGCGTCGAACCGGCGGGGTGCGCAGGAGCGAATCTACCGAGGGCACGGAGCGACGCTCGTCGGCCATGCCGAGGAGCCTACCGGTTGAACGACGGTCAACGCTGGGGGGTGCCCAACGTCGAAAGGAGCGCCTACGATGCGCGGAACCGTTCGTGGGAGACAACAACGATGACGCGTCGTCCGATGGCCGTGTTCGCCGTGGCGATGGTCGCGGTCCTGATCGCCCCAGTCGCCGCGGTGGGCCAGTCCTCCACCGCGCCTTCGGACAGCGATGAGCCCGTGGTCTTCACCGAAGGGGTGACCGGCGACCTCAACTCTGCCAACCCGTTCAAGCAGATCGACTCGAGTGAGTCCTTCGTATCGAACCTGATGTACGACGGTCTGTTCCGGTTGGGCCAGAAGGACTATGCCACCGAACCGGAGCTGGCCACCGAGGTCCCCACTCAGGAGAACGGTGGGATCTCCTCCGACGGGCTGACCTGGACCTTCCATCTTCGTAAAGGCCTGACGTGGAGCGACGGCGTGCCTTTGACGGCGCACGACTTCGTGTGGACCGCCGACTTCATCATGGCCAACGACATCAGCGCGTGGAGCGACGGCTACCGCTTCACCGACAGCATCAGGGCCACGGACGACACCACGATCGTGTGGAAGACGACGCGCCCCACGCTCGTGCCCGGGCTCCCCGGCTACAGCCTGATCCTACCCGAACACGTCTGGGGCGAGATGAGCGCCAAGGAGATCAAGGAGTTCAAGAACTACCCCGATCCGGTCGTCTCCGGCCCGTTCAACCTCACCCAGTGGAAGCAGGGTGAGTACTGGACGATGACCTCGCGGCCGGACTACTGGCAGGGCGCGCCGACGATCGACGAGATCGTGTTCCGCAACTACAACTCGAACGAATCCGTGGTGCAGGCCCTGCTGAAGGGGGCGATCGATCACACGGTGATCCCCACGTCCGACCTGTATCAAGCGGTGCAGGGCCGGCCCGGGATCAGCACGGCGGAAACGAGCGCCGAGGCGTTCTGGCAGCTCTCCTTCAACGTGGTCGACGACCCGGAGAGCACCGCGAACCCCGCCGTGCTCGACCCGGAGGTACGCAAGGCCGTGGAGTACGCCATCGACCGGCAGGCGCTCGTCGATCGGGTGTTGAAGGGCTACGCCACCCCCGGATCCACGCCGATCGCGCCCGTCTACGACTACTGGCACTGGCAGCCGCCGCCCGAGGAGTACCGCAGCTACAACCCCGACGAGGCCAACCGTCTCCTGGACGAAGCCGGCTACCTCGACACCGATGGCGACGGCGTCCGCGAGGACCCCAGCGACGGCGAGCCGTTGAACTTCCGACTGTTCCTCGCGACGACCGATCCCGACGGGCTCGAGGCCGCGCCGTTCATCCGGGGGTGGCTCGACGAGGTGGGCATCGGCGTCTCGATCCGCTCGATGACCGACGCCAAGCTCTACGACAACTGGTACGGCTTCGACTGGGACATGATCCTGTACTCGT
>DATLPI010000068.1:0-8006 GCA_035535815.1 Actinomycetota bacterium
GTGGTCTACGGCAAGCGGGCGACCCCGTACGAGGTGCTTGCGGGCTTCGCCGAGCGTGCCAGCGAGACGTACTCCACCGACGATGTGCTGCCACGGCTGGTCCGCGTGTTGGCTGAAGGGATCGGAGCCGAGCGCGCGACCGTGTGGCTGGCCGTGGGATCGGAGCTCCGGCCCGCGTCGTCTTGGCCCGACGGCGCGGCAGACTCGCCGGTCCTTCCCCGGAGCGGTTCCGATCAGGACCTCCCGGCGTTCCCCGATCGGGAACGAGCGTTCCCCGTGCGTCATGGCGGCGAACTGCTGGGCGCGATCAGCGTCGTGACGCCGCCGACCGAACCGCTGGGGCCCGATCGCGAGCGTCTGGTCTCCGACGTCGCCGCACAGACGGGGCTGGTGCTGCGCAACGTGCGGCTGATCGAGGACCTTCGCGAGTCGCGACGCCGCATCGTCGCCACACAGGATGTGCGGGCGAAGGCGCTGGAACGGAACATCCACGACGGTGCACAGCAACAACTCGTGGCGTTGGCGGTGAAGCAGCGCCTTGCCGAGTCCCTGGTGGACCGCGATCCGGCGCAGGCCAAGTCGATGCTGGCCGACATCCAGGCCGAGACCCACGACGCGCTCGAGAACCTGCGAGACCTGGCGCGTGGGATCTATCCGCCGTTGCTCGCCGACCAAGGTCTTGCGTCTGCGTTGCAGGCCCAGGCCCGCAAGTCGGTGGTGCCGGTCGACGTCCATGCCGACGGGATCGGGCGATGTTCCCAGGAGGTCGAGTCGGCCGTGTACTTCTCGTGCCTGGAAGCGATGCAGAACGTGGCCAAGTACGCGAACGCCTCGCACGTGACGATCGACCTCGAGGAGTCGGGTGGCTCGCTGCGGTTCCTGATCGTGGACGATGGGATCGGCTTCGACGTCGGCGCGTCGTCCTACGGGACGGGACTGCAGGGGATGGCCGACCGCATGGACGCCATCAGTGGCTCGCTGGATGTGCGCAGCGCTCCGGGAGAGGGGACCACCGTCGAGGGCACGGTTCCCCTCGGCGCCTGAACCGGAGCGGAGGTCGAGCCCCGGACATCTCAGGATCGATATCCGGAAGTCGAGCCCGGCCGATGAGCGCCAGCACATATCGGCATAGATATCTGCACTTCGCCCCGGGGCCTCCGGCGGGTGTGGGACCATCGACAGATATATGGAGATCGGCCTCTTCACCTTCGCGGAGCTCTACCCCGACCCGCAGACCGGGGAGACGATCAGTGCCGAGCAGCGGATGAAGAACCTGCTGGATGAGGTCGAGCTCGCCGACCAACTCGGCCTCGATGTCTTCGGCGTCGGTGAACATCACCGGCCCGACCTGATCGTGTCTTCGCCGGCGGTGGTGCTTGCCGCCGCAGCGCAGCGCACCGAACGCATCCGGCTCACCAGCGCGGTGAGTGTCATCAGCTCCGATGACCCGGTCCGGGTGTTCCAGGACTTCGCGACGCTCGACCTCCTGTCAGGTGGTCGCGCCGAGATCATGGCGGGCCGCGGCTCCTTCACCGAATCGTTCCCGTTGTTCGGTTACGACCTCAACGACTACGACGAACTGTTCGAAGAGAAGCTGAAGCTGCTGATCGCGCTTCGGAAGGACGAACGCATCACGTGGTCGGGCCGTCATCGTTCGCCGCTGGACGGCAGCGTCGGCGTCTACCCCCGCCCTGTGCAGGATCCGCTGCCGATCTGGGTCGCGGTCGGTGGCGCTCCGGAATCGGCGTTCCGCGCGGGCACGCTGGGCCTGCCGATGGCGATCGCCATCATCGGGGGGCTCGCCGAGCGGTTCGCGCCGTTCGCCGAACTCCACCACGACGCGGCGCGCCAGGCCGGGTTCGACCCCGTTCCCCCGATCAGCATCAACTCCCACGGCTACATCGCGGAGACGACCGAGCAGGCGATCGAGGAATCGTTCCCCTACGTGGCCGCGATGATGAACACGATCGGCAAGGAACGCGGGTGGCCGCCGATGACCCTGGACCAGTACGCGGCGAGCGCCACCCTGCGTGGTGCGAACTTCGTGGGTTCACCGCAAGACGTGATCGACAAGATCCTGTTCCAGTACGACGTGTTCCACCACGAGCGGTTCCTGGTGCAGTTCAGCGTGGGCACGCTGCCGCACGACAAACTGATGCGCTCGATAGAACTCCTGGGCAAGGAAGTGGTGCCCGTCGTGAAGCAGGAACTCGCTCGCCGGCGAACCGAGTGACCTCGGCTACCAGCCGAGCGCGGTCACGATCTCGAGCGCCACATCGCGGATGGAGCCGACGTTCTCGAAGATGAGATCCCCGACGGTGTCGCCGCGGCCTTCGGCCACCTGTCGTTCGGCTTCGGCCAGGTCGTCCTGCCGCCCGGCCGTCACCGACACGGAGAGCCGGCGTTCGATCTCGTCGAAGGGTAGTGTGAGCCGGACCACCGTGAGCGGCATGGCGAGCGCGGCCTGCAGATCGTCCACATCGCGCTGGGTTTCCATCATGCGCGCCAGCGCGAACCGACGAACGCCCGTGTCGTAGTAGTTGCCCACGACGGCGTCGACGTTCTTCAGCATCACGGGGGTCCCAGCCCAATGGTCCCCGCCCGAACCAGGGTCGAACCAGCTCAGCCAGTCGAGGTCGATCGCGCCGTACCGCACGCCGCGCGCTTCGAGGATGTCGGCGATCTCCTCGATCGCTGAGGTCTTGCCCGTGCCGAACGCGCCGGTCACCAGCACGGCTTCGGCGTCGGAGCGATCGGCCATCGGTGGCTTAGCGGGCCTTGCCTACGCGGAGCAGCGACATGGACTTGTCGATCCGGCGCTGCCGCGTCTCGGCGGCCTTCGCGCCTTCGATCGATTCCACGTGCCAGCGTTGCAGGCTGTAGCTCAGACCGCCGAAGAACGCTTCCGCCGAGGGTTCCGCGGCGAGCGCGGCGGCGAAGTCCTCGGGCACTTCCACTTCTCGAGGTGCGGTGTCGAGCGTGATCTCGACGTCGACCACGTCGCCGGCCGCAACGCCCGCGGCCGTCCGGTGTTCCGCGCTCAACGGGAGCATGAACCCGTCGCCGTAGGCCGCCACCGTGCTCCGGTAGGTGTGCGCGCCGATCGTGACCTGCACCGGCGGTCGCTTGCCCTTCCCGAGTTCCTTGACGACCTTCGCCGGCACCGGGATGCCCGTGGCGGTCTTGCCGTTCAGCTGGATCGTGGCGCGGAATCGCATGGCGACATCTTCGCTCAACCGAAGAACTCCTCCACCACGGGAGCCATCGCGTCGTCCGTGACGCCGTGCGTCTGGCCCTCGAGCGTTCGATATCGGGCGTCGGGCAGGACCGCCGCCAACGCGCGTGTCGCGTTTCGCGCCCAATCGGGGCTCGCGCCGCCATCCATCACCAGGGTGGGCATCGTCACGGTGTCCCAGCGGTTCCCTTGAAGGGGCCTGCCCGACATCGTGTCGCCCATCACCGTGCCGTCGTAGGCCAGGGTGTGTGCCATCGCTTCCATGGCGGGCCAGAACGGCGCACTCCGCATCGATGCCACGGTGTCCGCCGGTGCAGCCGCCCCGGTGGTCATGAAGTACTCGATGGCGTCGCCTCGCCGGTCACCGGCCACGAGGTCGGTGAGCCGTGCCACGTAGTCCGGCGGGAGCGGGGCGCGGCTGTCGTCCACGACGAACGGTGGTTCGTAGAGCGCGAGCCGCTCGATCGGGAGCCCCTGGGATGCGGCCTCGAGCGCGAGTACGGCGCCGGAGGAATGCCCGTACACGCACGCCCGGCCGCCCGTGACCTCGAGCACGGCCGCGAGGTCTTCCACCTCCCGCTCAACGGCGTACGGGTCGATGTCACCGCTCGATCCACGTCCACGACGGTCGTAGACGGATACGTCGCACCGCGCGGACAGGAGTGCCGCGAGCGGCGCCATCGCCGCGGCGGTCGTGAGTGCACCACCCACGAACACGACGGCAGGACCGGTGCCCGACCGTTCGAACGCGATCGTGGCGCCGTCCCGCGATGTGACATGGCTCACGCCGAGCCCTTCGGTGGGATGTTCTGGTTCAGGCGGAACAGGTTGGTCGGGTCGTACCTGGTCTTGATCTCGGTGAGACGCTCCCAGGTGGGTCCGGGGTAGGCGTCGTGCACCCGCTCCGTGCCTTCGTCGTTCACGAAGTTGACGTAGGCCCCGTGATCGCCCTGCAGCAGCGCCTGATGGAACGCCTCGACCCACGCCTCCCGGGCATCACGTTGGTCCGGGCTGTCGACGAAGGTGGCCAGGTTCACCATGATCTTGCTGTCTCGGTGCGCGAACGCGGTCGCGTCGGCCGGGACGCGAGCGATTGCGCCGCCGAGGACCCGGAGCTGCGCGGCCCGCATCGTGGCATCGGATGCCTCGAGGTGTTCCATGATGGTCTCCGCGACCGCGCGGTCGACACCGTCGACGAACATCGTGCGGCTGATGGCGATCGGGTGATAGCTCTCGTCCTCGGGCATGTACATCTGCGGATATGGGATCGCCCCCAGCATGTCGGCGACGGGCTCCGCAAGCGCTCGGAACGGTGCCAGGACCCGTTCGCCGGCCTCGGTCTCGCCCGCGAACGTCATGAACGCCAGCACCACCAGCGTGCCCTGTACCGCCTCCGGCACGAACGGCGCCGGGGGTGCGGGCATCACGTTCGCGATCGTCGAGAGCTCATCGGGAGCGCGGTCCGCCTCGGCGACGAATCCGGCGATCACGTCGGCGGTCGCGGGCAGCATCAACATGCCGCCCACCACGGTCCCGACCGGATGCAGGCGGAGCTGCAGCCGGGTCACCACCCCGAAGTTGCCGCCGCCTCCGCGGATCGCCCAGAACAGATCGGGCTCGTGGTCGGCATCGACCTGCCGGATCCGCCCGTCGGCGGTGACCACCTCGGCGGCGAGCAGATCGTCGATCGTCAGGCCGTACTTGCGTGAGAGGAACCCGACGCCGCCGCCCACGGTGATCCCACCGATCCCGACCGATCCTGCATCGCCGAACCCGGTCGCGAGGCCGTGCGTGCCGGCTTCCCTGGTGTACGCCGCGGCGGTCAGGCCCGGTTGCACCCACGCCGTACGCGCATCGACATCGATCTCGAGCGCGTTGAGGTCTCGCAGGTCGAGCACGATGCCGCCGTCGGTGGTGCTGTGTCCCGCGCCGCTGTGTCCGCCGCTCCG
This sequence comes from Actinomycetota bacterium, assembly GCA_035535815.1. Classification (GTDB taxonomy): domain Bacteria; phylum Actinomycetota; class UBA4738; order UBA4738; family HRBIN12; genus JAOUEA01. Next base: position 5,185 of record DATLPI010000068.1, read on the forward strand.
GACGGCGAGTTCGGCGCCGGTCTCGCTGGCGAACATCACCGTCCGCGCCACGTCGTCGGCATCGGCCGCCATCACGATGGCCGCCGGCCTGCGGTCGATCCCGCCCAGGAAGACGGTGCGCCGCTCGTCGTAGTCGTCGTCGCCGGGCACGATCACCCGGCCGCGCACGCGGTCGTCCAGGTGTGATCGCGTGATCGTGGGTTGCGTCGCCATGGTTGCCTCCTCAGTCGTCGTCGTCGTGCCGCGCCTTCAGGCTCTCGCCCTGCTGCTCGCCCACGACGCCCTTGAGCGTGTCGAGGTAGGTGGGCCAGCCGCCCATGAAGTCGTCGCGGTCCTGTTCGCGCTCGAACCCGGTCTGCACCATCGTGAGCAGGGTCTTGCCGTCTTGGTCCTCGAAGGTGAGCGTCATGTCGGTCTCGACCGTGCGCCCACCCCATTCGGCGACCTTCATGGAATGCCGGAACTCCAGTCGGTGCGGACGATCCACCACGGTGAACACGCGCGTCTCGATATCGGGTTCCACCCCTTGGGGACCCATCGCGTACGTGGAGGTGCCGCCCACGCGGACGTCCGTCTCGGCCCGCTGGACGACCCAGCCCTCGGTGCCGTCACCGTGGAGTTCCACTTGGTTGGCGGGATCGGTGAACGCATCGAAGACCACCTCGGGCGGTGCGTCGTAGAGGCGTTCCAGTCGCAGTTCGTAGGTCATTGGTTCCCCTTCCCTTCTTTCGTGCGTTCGACGATCTCGCCCAGCCGGTCGAAGCGGCGCTCCCACTGCAGCCGGTACACCTCGATCCACCGCGAAACCTCATCCATATCCCCGGCCTCGAGACGGCATTCACGTGTGCGCCCCTTTTTCTCGGTGGTCACGAGCCCGGCTCCTTCGAGGATGCGGACGTGCTTCATGACACCGGGCAGCGAGATCGCAAGCGGGCGAGCGAGTTCGCTGATCGATGCCGGCCCGAACGACAGGCGCTCGAGGATGTCGCGGCGCCGAGGGTCCGAGAGTGCCGAGAACGTCCGGTCGAGGGTCTGAGACTGAACCATACGGTTAAGTATCATCGCCTGATCCCGAAGCGTCAACCGCCCGGTTGCCGAATCGTCCTCGAGGAGGACGTCGGTGCGGTCCCGGGCCCGTTACCGTCCATCACGTGGATCGTCGTACCTGGTGGGAGCGCCTGCGCGGGGTCAACCCGACGGTGGTCGACGGCTTGCTCGCCGCGACCATCTTCGCGACCACCCTGTTCGCTACGACGCTCGGTGAGGTAGCGAAGGGGCGCCGAGACCCGGACGGCCTCGCGTTCGTCCTGATCCTCGTGGCGTGTATGTCGCTGATGTTCCGTCGTCGCTGGGTGCTGCCGGTGCTGTGGATCGTCTGTGCATCGGTCGTGGCCTACGTGGTGTTCGGCTACCCCGACAACCTCGTGATCCCGCTTCTCGTGGTGAGCTATACCGCAGCCTCGATCGAGCCGCACGACCGTGTCCTCACGCTTGTTGCGCCGCCCGCTCTGGCGGCGGGGATCGCGTCCGAGGTCGCGTCACAGGTCTCGGCCGGGACCGGGTTCAACGTCGTCGAGGTCGTCGTCGGCTTGACGCTCTCCGTGGGGATCCCGATCGCGGTCGGCCGAGCGGTCTACAACCGCCGCCGCCGACTCCGCGAGGATCGCGAACGGATGGCGCACGACGCCGTCGTCGAAGAACGGGCCCGCATCGCTCGCGAACTGCACGACATCGTGGCGCACGCGATGAGCGTCATGGTGGTGCAAGCGGGAGCGGCCAGGACCGTGGTCGAGCGCGATCCCGCGCAAGCGGTGCAGGCGCTTCGGCGCATCGAGGAGACCGGTCGGACCGGGATGGCGGAGATGCGTCGGCTGATCGGGGTCCTCAAGGCCGACGACGATGCTGGCGGTCTGATGCCCCAACCCGGCCTCGGCCAACTCGACCGCCTGGTCGACACCGTGCGGGGGGCGGGTCTTCCCGTAGAGACGGTGATCGAAGGCTCGCCGCGGCCCCTGCCTCCTGGCGTCGACCTCACGGCCTATCGGATCGTGCAAGAGGGGCTCACGAACGTGTTGAAGCACGCCGGTGGCGCGCACGCCCGCGCCACCGTGCGCTACGACACCGATTCGATCGGCATCGAGGTGGCCGACGACGGTCGCGGAGCCGTCGGTGATCCGACCGACGGCGCAGGCCACGGCCTGATCGGCATGCGCGAGCGGGTCGCGGTGTTCGACGGCACGCTCGAGACCGGTGCCAGAGCGGGTGGCGGGTTCGTGCTGCGCGCCCGGATCCCGCTGGACGCCGAGGTGGATGGATGAGCACCACGGTGTTGATCGCGGACGACCAGGCGCTGATGCGGGGTGGGTTCCGCATGATCATCGATGCCGAACCCGATCTCGAGGTGGTGGGTGAGGCGATCGACGGCGCCGACGCCGTGCGCGGGTTCGAGCGGCTGCGGCCGAACGTGGTCGTGATGGACGTCCGGATGCCCACGATGGACGGGATCGAAGCGACGCGCCGGCTGAAGGAGCTCCGTCCGGGCATCGGCGTCGTCGCTCTGACCGGACACGAGGATCAGGCGATCGTGCGGGAGATGCTCGTCGCGGGCGCCTCCGGCTACGTGCTGAAGGACTCCGACGGCGACGACATCCTCCAGGCGGTCATGCAGGCGGCCCTCGGCGGCGCAGTGCTCTCCCCCACGATCACGCCGACGGTGATCGACGAGCTGACGGAGGCCTTCGCCCGGGAGCGTCGTCGCACGCGCGAGCTGGAGGAGGCGCACGCGGCGCTCGTCCAGCGTGCCGCCCGGCGGCACGAGCTCG
>DATLPI010000069.1:0-15734 GCA_035535815.1 Actinomycetota bacterium
CAAGGCGCACTCGATCCCTGAATCGGGACGCACGGCTCGGGGCATGTACGCGGCCAACCTGCCGGGCGTGTTGCTCGACAGCGACGAGAAGATCAGCGCGGTCATCGACCTGAAGGAGTACTCGGACGGTCGCTACCTGCTGTTCGCCACGCGCAAGGGCATCGTGAAGAAGACCGCGCTGCCGGAGTACGACTCGCCGCGCACCGGCCTCATCGCCATCAACCTCCGTGGTGACGACGAGCTGATCGACGTCAAGCTCACCGAGGGCGAGGACGAGGTCATCATGGTCTCGCGCAAGGGGCAGGCGATCCGCTTCAAGGAGTCGCTCGCCAGGCCCATGGGCCGGGCAACCGGTGGCGTGATCGGGATGCGCCTCGCCGAGGACGATCGCGTCCTCGCGGTGGGCCTCACCTCCGAGGGCGAGGAGATGATCAGCGTCACCGAGCAGGGCTACGGCAAACGTTCGAAGCTCTCCGACTACCCCACCAAGGGTCGCGGCGGCAAGGGCGTCATCGGCCACCAGCTCACGGCCAAGACCGGCCAGCTCGCCGGCGCCTACATCGGCTCCAAGGACATCGACATGTTCGTGATCTCGTCCTCGGGCCAGGTGGTGCGGGTGCCCGCAGGGCAGATCCGCCGGGTGGGTCGCGCCAGCCAGGGCGTGCGGACGATGCGGGTCGAGGACGACGCCACCGTGGTGGCGCTCGCCCCCGTCATCACGCAGATGGACGAGGACGACGAAGACTAAGAGCCCGGACACCGAACGAGGGGCGCCGGTGGCGCCCCTCGCAGGTTCCCCCTCGGATCGCGTGGCTCAGCAGACGGTCATCAGCAGGTCGTAGGGATCGACCGCCGCACCGTCGTTCGGATGCCATTCGAAGTGGTCGTGCGGCGCGGTGGCGTTCCCCGTGGAACCCACGTAGCCGATGATGTCGCCGGTGTGCACCGGACCCAGCTTGCCGTAGGCCGACAGGTGGGCGTTGTACACGTGACCCGCCACCCCGTACACGTCGACCGCCTGGCCGCCCAGCTCGCCGGGGTTGGCCACCGCGGTGCCGTCGAACGGCGCCACGATCGGCGTGCCGGTGGCCGCCATCATGTCGTTGCCCTGATGGATGTGGTACGGCGTGCCCGGCATGTCGCGGACGTCACCGAAGTTATCCGACACTTCTACGGCACCGTCGACCGGGCATCGCTGCAGGGGCAGCGCTTCGATCCAGTCGGCCAGCTGCGCCCGCTGCTGACGAAGCGCGCTCACGCGACCGCGGATGGATGCCGTCACGGCCTTCTCCTCGGCCCGGAGCCGATCGATGGCCCTGACCTGCTTCCTCTTCCAGTGCTGGTAGCCGCGGTCCTCTCCGACCTTGGCCTTCGTGGCGGCCTCGATGCGGGCCTGGTAGAACCGGATCCGCTTGTGGATCGTGACCCGCTTCTGGTTGCGGATGTCGTGGAGCTCCTTGATCCGCCCGTGAAGATCCTGCCTCGAGCTGAGGGCCGCGTCCAGCGTCGATTCTGCGTTGGCGGCCACGACCAGGGACCCCACCGCCACGCATCCCATCACCAACAGCGTTACCACGCGACGACCATGCCTCAGCTTCATCGTTTCCCTTTCATGCCCGCTCCGCCTGCCTACGTCGGTATCGGCTCGAAGGGGGGGGAAGCTTGAGCGTCCGGGGGATGCCCGCGTAGTCACCCAGGGCTGCGTGGGAGGTGCCGTCGACGCGTAGCAGGCGCTACAGCAGCCGTGCCATGGCGGCGCCGGCGACGAGCAGGATCGAGCACGCGACCAGGACCACCCCGGTGATCGGCCTCCACGTCGTGCGCCCGGTCCTCGTGAGGACCCGCACCGTGACGAGCACGCCGAACGCCAGCACGAACCCACACGCGACGAGCCAGGTCACCATCACGGCTCGGGAGGGGCCGACCACGGCCAGGACCACCGTGGCGAGGGCCAGCGTCCCGCACACGATGCCCACGCGGAGCGCCCCGTGGCCTTCGTCGTTCCCGTCGGGTTCCATGTCGCCGGGAGTCTAGGCACCCTATCCTTGCAACATGGCTCCGGTCCTGGGCATCTGCGTCATGGCGGCCGCCCTCGGGGTGACGGCGCTCGACGTGTGGGTGCTGCGTCCACGGGTCTCCATGAGGGTGTTCACGCTGGTGCTCGCGCTGATGGGCGCCGTCCTGGGAGCGGGCGCGTTGTTGATGATCGAGGACGTGCCGGTGTCGTCGTGGATCCTGGCGCCGGCGGTCATGGCAGGATTGGCCACACTCCACACGCGGGCGCTGCTCGCCGGATCGGGCCCGTTCAGAACCTGAGTGTCGAGGCGGGTGCTTGCCCTTGCGAGGGCGTACCCTTAGAAATCCTCCCGAGGAGATGGAACCCACGATCGAACAGCCGACCCCCGCAGACGCTCCGCAGAACGCGCCCGCCCCAGCGGGTGGCGACGCACAGGCCTCCGCCTCGGCTTCGGCACCGACGCCGGCGGCGCCAGCCAGCGCGCCGTCGCATCTGCCGGAGAGCAACGGCAAGGAAACCCCACGCTGGATGCCGCGCATGCCCAAGCTGGAGCGTCCGCAGCGGGCCTCCGTCCCGTTGGAGAGCCCAGCCGCCGGTTCGCGACGCGCCTCGCGGCGCACGCGCGTCGTGGTGCGCAAGGTCGGGCCGCTGTCGGTCCTGAAGTTCTCGCTGATCTTCTACTTCTGCGTGATGCTGATCGTGTATCTGGCCCTGCTGATCATCTACATCGTGCTGTCGGCGGCGGGTGCCATCGACTCCCTGGCGAAGATCCTCGGCTACGTCTTCGGCTCGGGCGAAAGCACGTCGGGGCCGACGCCGGTGGTGATCAACGGCCAAGAGGTCTTCACGTGGCTCTTCATCGCCGGTGTGCTCTTCACGGTCGTGTGGTCGCTGGTGAACGTCTTCGTGGCGTTCCTCTACAACCTGATCAGTGACATCATCGGCGGCATCGAGGTCACGCTCGCCGAGAAGACCCAGCGCTGACCCGGCCGGTCAACCTCCATCGTCGGCTCCTGCGTCCGACGCGCCGATGATCTCCAGCGACATCAACGCGGCTTCGGTCCGGTTGCGGGCACCGAGCTTCGTGAGGATCGAGGACGTCTGTGTCTTGACCGTGCCCAGCGCGATCCCGAGGGCGGTGGCGATCTGTCTGTTGGTGAGGCCCTCCGCCATGAGCGAGAGCACGTCGAGTTCCCGTTTCGTCAGTATCGCGTCGGGGCGTGGGCGCTGACGCTGGTGGTCGGCCACGGAGCCCTCCTTCCGTCTGGGTCGACCACTACCCATCGCGGGGCGCCGTCAATCCAGGGCGTACCGGAAGATGAAGAGCGCGAGATCCGCTAGGCGGGGCGGGAGAACAGGCGGTTCAGCGTTCCTTTGAGCCATCCGACCCGGCTGACGGTCTGCTGAGCGGCGAGCGCGGCATCGTCGAGGATCTCTGCCACCTCGGGGTCCTCGTTCTTCTCGACCGCCTGGTCGATCGCCGCCGCGGTCTCGACCGACGAAGCCTCTGCCGATCCGGCGACGAGGGGGATGTGTGAGGTCTCTTCGGGCGCCGACCGTTCCATGCCCTGATGCTACCCGATGGCGAACGAACGCCTCCCGACGGGTGGCTACGTCCTGAACTCGAACCAGACCCGGCCCGGCGGGCCGGGGTCATAGCCCCACGCGTCCGCCAACGATTCGGCGATATGGAGACCCCAGCCGCCGATGTCGTCTCCCCCGGGGCGTGGCGGAACAGGGTGCAGATCCGCAGCTGGGAGCGTCTGCGTCACCTCGACCCGCACGACTGCATCGTCGGCTTCGATCACCATGCGGATGGGGTTCGGCTCTTCTCTCTCGCCGTACTTCACGGCATTGGTAACGAGTTCGCTGATAACCAACCGCGCGTCCTCGCCCCTGACCGCCAACTCCGGCGGGGGGATCACGTCCTCCAGCGCAGCTCTGGCAACGCCGGGAGCAGCCGAGGTCGCGGGGAGGAACACTTCACGGCGCATCGTGCTCCTCCCATCGTCGATTCTCGTGCGGATATGGCTGGGTTACCCAAAGCAGCGCAATGAAAACGGAGTGCTGTCCCGAGACAGGGGGGTCGGCGCTGTCGGGGACCGCGACCGACGGTATCTTTCCGCCCCGCCCTTCGCGGATGTGGCCGCCCACCAGGACGTCATATCCCGCGACCGTCGCCCAGCGGCGTCGTAGTACCATGCCCGAAACCGCGGACTGCCTGACGATATTCGTATGGACCAGGCAGGTCACGGAGTTGGGGCCTGTAGCTCAGCCCGGTTAGAGCGCTTCCCTGATAAGGAAGAGGTCGATGGTTCAAGTCCATCCAGGCCCACCAACCAGAACCCGCTGGTGGCAGCGGGGCCTGAAATAGTGAGAGGAAGGGTCGTCTCGAGCGCGGGCCCCCTCTGGTCACGAAGGTCAACGGTGGCGTGCCCTCCGAGGGCATAAGAAGTCTGAGTCTCTGCCTTGATCGGAGCGCGCCACCGTCGCCTGGATCCTGATCACGAACGGCTGACCGCGGTTAACGGCGGTGTGGGTGTCGCCATCGGGAGATCCTGTTGCCTCCCGCAGCGCCATCACTCAGAGTGGCGAAGTGGCGACCTTCGCACCGATCGATGACCTGGAACGCTTGAAGCGCCTGCAGCGTGTGAGCGATGCGGCCCTCGCCCTCCTCTCGGTGGAAGATCTACTCGACGAACTGCTCCTGCGGGTTCGCGACATCCTCGGGACGGACACAGCGGCCGTTCTGCTCTTGGATCCCGAGAAGAACGAGCTCGTTGCCAGCGCGGCGAAGGGGATCGAAGAGGAGGTGGAGCGTGGCGTCAGGATCCCGGTCGGGAAGGGGTTTGCGGGGCGGATCGCTGCGGAGCGACGTCCGGTGGCTCTCAACCACGTCGACCACACGACTGTCCTGAACCCGATCCTCTTCCAGAAGGGCATCCGTTCCCTCTTGGGGGTTCCGTTGATCGCCCACGGAGAAGTCGTCGGGGTGCTCCACATCGGGACGACCACTCCCCGGGTCTTTCTGCAGGACGAGGTCGAGCTCCTACAACTCGTCGCAGACCGCCTCGCGCTCGCCGTCCAGGTGCGTCTGGCCGAAAGCGCTCGCGTCGTCATCGACGCGTTCCAGCGCACATTCCTTCCTGACTCATTGCCCTACGTACCAGGGCTTCGGGTGACGACGAAGTACTTGCCCGCGTCATCGGCCGTCGGGATCGGTGGCGACTGGTTCGATTCGTTCCCACTCCCGTCAGGTGACCTCGTCCTTGCGATCGGCGACGTGGCAGGCCACGGACTGCCGGCCGCCTCGCTGATGGGCAAGATGCGCAATGCCCTCCGCGCGTACGCATTGTTGGGCGGCGGGACCGCCAGCGAGATCGCCGAGCACTTGGATCAATATCACCGGCACTTCGGTGATGGAGAGCTGGTCACGCTGCTGGTTGGAGTGCTGACCAAGAACCTCTCGACCTTCCGGTTCGTGCTGGCCGGGCATTGCCCGCCACTCGTGCTCGGCGAGGGCGGTGCAACGTTCGCACAGATCGATGAACACTCCCCGCCGCTCGGCGTCAACCGATCCAGACCCTTCATCGAGCACGAGCTTCAGATCGAACGCGGGGACATGCTTTTGCTGTACACGGACGGACTTGTGGAACGCAGGGGCGAATCGCTTGACGCCGGTCTCGAGCGGCTTCGGCGTGCGGTCGAGCGCTTGTTTCCAACACGTGAGGCCCCAGAGGCCATCACCGCCCTGCTCGAGGAACAACTCGAGGGAGGCCGTCCGGCTGATGACGTGGCAGTATTGCTCCTCCAACGGCAGGGTGTCCCATCACTCGAGCTCGAGTTCGCTGTGCCGGCACGCGCGGGCTCGCTGGTGGATATCCGACGAGCCGTCGGCCGTTGGCTCGACGATATCGGTGTCCCCCTTGTGACGGCGATGGAGATCGTGACCGCTGTCTCCGAGGCATCCACGAACGCCATCGAGCACGCCTACGGGCCCGCCGGAGGCACCATAGGAATCGCGGGGAGCTCGCAAGACGACGTCATCGAGATGAGGGTCCGCGATACGGGAGGCTGGCGAGGTAGCTCCCGCGGGGGTCGCGGCAATGGGCTCCGCCTGATCCGTGGGCTCATGGATGAGGTCACCGTGGAGGCCTCCGATGAGGGCACCGCGATCCGGATGCGACGGAAGGCTGGACCATGACCTCCGAGCTCGCTGACGTCGGGATCGAGCGGATGGACGGGGTGGTCGTGGCGACGGTGTCCGGCGAGATCGACATGTCGAACGCCGCCCGGGTTCGGCAACGGATCACCGGGTTCGTGACGCCGGAAGACTGGGCCGTCGTCCTGGATCTGTCCGGACTGACGTTCATCGACAGCGCGGGTCTGCACGGCGTCTCGGTGCTCGCGGAGCTGCTCGAAGAGCGACGGCAGCGGCTGTTCCTGTCCGTGCCACCAGGTGGGAGCATCGCGCGGACGGTTGAGCTCGTCGGGCTGCACTCGGTGTCCATCCACGCCGACCGGGACCTGGCGATCGCGGCCGCGCAGGCGAATAAGCTAACGAGCCGCCCGTACCCGCCGGATGGCGACTGAAGGTACGCTGGCGCAACGCTACGGCCGGAGGTTCGGGTAGTCCGACCACACGGCCCGGGAACCCGAATGCCCGGCCTGAATCACGACAACGAGGACCGCGATCGCGGCGCGACGAGCGAGATGCGCGCGACCGTCGGGGCCGAAGTCCCACCGTCGCCGGCATCCGGCACCGGAGATCCACTGCGATGACAGCGAGTAGGCAGAGCCCGAGGAGGGCGGGCCAGTCACCCACTGGACCCGACGCCGGCGCCTGGATCGGCTCTTCGCGTGCCACAACGTGCCTTCGATCGCGCGGAACACCCGTCGAGGTGCTCCTCAGCGGAGTTCGAAATGTCAGGGGCCCCAGTTTTGAGAACACCCTGGAGGTGGTCAACGTCTAATCAAGGAGCCGAGGGATGTCGGGGGTACCCGATGGTCCGAGGAGCACTTGCCCGGGCCAGGATTAAGGAGAAAGCCAGGTCATAGCGCGGCGCGACCCTCCCTGATAAGGAAGAGGTCGATGGTTCAAGTCCATCCAGGCCCACGAGAACCCGTCGCCAACCGGCGGGTTTTGTGGTTCCGAGGGTGATCACGCCGGCGGATCTGCGGGAGCGTCCGCGCGCCATGGAGCTCGCCACTCGGGCGCGTCCCACCCTTCCATGACGTAGATGCGTTCGCGCTCCACCTTGTCGTCCCGGAAATCGAGCAGCTGTACGCCGAACTGCCAGGGGCCGTCGTCGTAGCTGATCGAGCACTCCACCACGACCAGATCCTCGCGCGCCGTCATCCGGCGGATCCGGAACCGCAGGGTGGCCGGGTACTGAGATCGCCACTCCTTGAACGTGGCCAGACCCTCGAACCGTTCGCCCGACTGTGGGAACTCGAGCACGGCGTCGTCGTGGTACATCGCGTGCGAGCGGTCGATGTCCTTGGCGAGGTTCTCCCAGTGCTGTCGCACCTGCTCGAGCATCACCGACGTATCAGTCATCGCTCCTCGCGGTTCATCCGGGCGCCCACCATCAGCCAGGGGTAGCCGGCGTCGGGACCGTCCGACGTCCTAGCCGAGCCGTACCCAACTTGCCACGGATGGAACGCCGGAGTCGCTCACCAGGAACACCATGTACCAGCCCGGCACCGCTTGATCGCCGTTCGCAGGCAGGGTCGCGGTGATCGTGCTCCCCGCCTTCGTGAACGACAGGTTCAACGCGCGCTGCTCCAGGTTGAGCGAGTGGGTGGAGGATCCGGGATGCATCAGGACGACCTTCGCGATCCCTTCGCTGTTGCCGCTGGTCAGCTGGAACGTCTGGCCGTAGCCCACGTTCGTCGGGGCCGCCGAGATCACCGGCCTCGTGCCGGCGAACAGGTACGGCGGCGAGTAGATCTCGTAGGTCTTCTGCAGCGGGCCGAAGTTCGAGCCCGCCGACAGCACCCGGCCGTCGGGCAGCAGCACCGCGGTTCCGTGGTACATGCGCTGCGCCTGCTGCGGCGCCATGTCGGTCCACGAGTTGGCGGCGGGGTCGTAGAGCTCCGGCGTCAGCACCGGGCCGGTGAACTCACCCGACGTGCCCCCACCGACCACGAAGACCTTGCCGTCGGGCAGGAGTACCGCGTTGGGGTGGGTGCGCCCGAAGTGCATCGGCGCCGTGAGCTTCCACGCCGGGTTGGCGGCCGACAGATCCACGATCTCGGCGGAGCTCTTCGGGCCCGTGCCGCCGATAGCCATCACGCGCTGATCGGGCAGCACGACCGATGCGAACGACTTGCGTCCCTGCACCATCTTGGGTGCCGCCGACCACGTCGCGGTGTCGGGGTCGAACCACGCGCCGGCTCGCGAGGCACCAGCCAGGAACAGCTTGCCGTTCGCCATCAGGTGCAGCTTGGGATACAGCGTGAGCTTGCGGTTCGCCGTGGCCGGCAGGGTGGTGAGCTGACCGGTCGCGGGGTCGTACCGGTCGACGGTCAGCACCGGGTCGCCCGGCACTTCGTTGCCGGAGAAGATCAGCGTGGTGCCGTCGCCGAGGGACACGTTCGACGGGTACCAGCGCGCCTGGTCCAAGGTCGGTCCCGGCGTCCACGTCTTGGCGATCGGGTTGAAGACGTCCGTGAGCTTCACGCCGATCCCCGGGTGCCCCGACACCGGCGGATGGCCTCCCGTGACCAACACGCTGCCGTCGGGCAGGATGTTGTGCCCCGCGCAGAACACGTCGCGGGGGTAGGGGATCCGCACGTCGACCATGGCCCCCGTCGCAGGGTTGAACAGGACACCGGGCGATCCCCGGTTGCCCAGCGAGCGATCGAACAACAGCACGCTCCCGTTGCGCATCACCATGCTGTGGATCCCGACGAACGGCATCGTGGTGGGGGCGGTCCACTGGCCCACCACGGCCGGGTCGGTGCTCGCGGCGTGGACGCTGCCCACCTCGACCGCGGCCACGATCAGGCCGAACGACAGCATGATCGAGACCATGCCGGACACACGGGTCACGCGACTGCGAGCCTTCATCGTTCCCCTCCCGAAACCACCGATGATCGGGCTGCGCGGGCTGGCTCGGATGCCCGAGTATCGCCCGAGGGCATCCGCCGACGACCCTACCGCAGGTGGGTGGGCCGGCGCTAGGCCGCGAGGCCGAACTCGACGCTGACGGAGCCAGGCCCTAGGCTGGGCCCACACCTGGGAAGATGAGGGTGAAGGCCGGAGCAACCTCCACCCCCCGGCCTCACTCGGAAGGAGGGCGAACTCCATGGCCGATGAGGCGACCGACACGGAGACAACGGAGAAGAAGGGCGGCTTCTTCAAGAAGCTGCTGAAGATCGCGGTGATCGGGGCGATCGTCGCCGGTGTCGTGCAGTTCTTCCGTCGCCGAAAGGGCGATGACCTGGACGACGTCGAGTGGCAGGAGCTCCCACCGCCCGCTGGCGGTTAGTTCCACCACCGGTTCACCGTTCTCGAACGACCCGCGAGCTCTCTCGCGGGTCGTTCCTGTTCCCCCTTCTGTGGCCCCGAGGCCGGAGCTAGACTTCCGCGCCATGGCGGGCGAGGCGTGGGAACGGGCGAACCAGGCTGCGGCCTCGGCCGGGGTGACGCTGCAGGCGCTCACCTCGCTCGACGACGCCGACCGGCTGATCGAGGTGATGCGCCAGACCTGGGGCGACTACGACCTCATGCCGCGCGAGATGGTGCGGGCGATCGCTGAGAGCGGCAACCTTCCGTGGGGTGCGTTCGACGGGGTCGAACTGATCGGCTACGTCTTGGGATGGGCCGGGGTCGACCCCGAGGACGGGCTCCACGTGCATTCGCACATGCTGGCCGCCCTGCCCGGGCGCCGACACGCCGGCGTGGGCTTTGCCCTGAAGCTTGCGCAGCGGGCGATGTCGCTCGATCAAGGCATCCAGGTGGTGCGCTGGACGTTCGACCCGTTGGTGGCCCGCAACGCGCACTTCAACCTGGCGAAGCTGGGCGCGCAGTGCGACCGCTTCCACCGCAACTTCTATGGCGAGATGGGGGATTCGCTCAACTTGGGGGACCGCAGCGACCGGCTCGTGGTTCGGTGGGATCTGGACCGAGAGCCAGGCCCGTGGCCGTTCCCAGAAGGGGAATCGATCCAGGCGTTGCGAGCGGCCGGGCCCGCGGACCTGCCTCGGCCCGAGCGCGGCCCCGAACCCTCGATGCAGGCGCCCGGTGGGGTGCGGATCGGTGTGCCGCGCGACTACGCCGCGATGCGCTCGACCGACAGCTCGCTCGCGGAGGCGTGGCGCGATGCCACCGGCGAGATCATGGCGCAGTGCTTCGCGCTGGGGTTGCGAGTGGTGGCCTTCGACGCCGATCTGCAAGGCGGGTATCCCACCTATGCGCTCGCGCTGCCCGGGACCTCGATGGATTGGCCCGGGGACGTGGCGTGACCCGGGTTCGCGCGGTCGAACTCCGCATGATCGGCCTGCCGCTCGTGCGCCCCTTCCGAACCAGCTTCGGCACCTCCACGGAGAAGGTGTGCGTCCTGGCCCGGGTCGAGACCGACGATGCCGAGGGCTGGGGAGAATGCGTCGCCGACATCGAACCGGGCTTCAGCGAAGAGTTCAACGAGGGCGCGTGGCTCGTGATGCGGGAGTTCCTGGCGCCGGCGTTGTTCGCCGCCGGCGACCTCGCGACCGAGGACCTGGATCGCGTGTTCGCGTTCGTGCGCGGCAATCCCATGGCCAAGGCCACGCTGATCGACGCGGTCCTCGACGCGGAACTGCGGGCGAGTGGGACATCGTTGGCCTCCTGGCTGGGCGCCGAACGAGGTCGCGTCGAGTGCGGGGTCTCGGTGGGGATCGCTCCGACCACCGGCGATCTGCTCGAACAGGTGGCGGGCTACCTCGCCGAGGGCTACCGGCGGATCAAGCTGAAGATCGAACCTGGCACCGATGTGGAGCGGGTCGAAGCCGTCCGCGCCGCGCACCCGGAGATCGCGCTCTCGGTCGACGCGAACGCGGCCTACACGCTGGAGGACACCGATGTGTTCCGCCGGCTGGACGGCAGCGACCTGCTGATGGTCGAACAGCCCCTGCACCACGACGACCTCGTGCAGCACGCCGAGCTGCAGCGCCTGATCCGGACCGACCTGTGCCTGGACGAATCGATCCGGTCGGCGGCGCGCGCGGAGGCCGCGCTGTCGCTGGGCTCGTGCGGGATCATCAACATCAAGCAGGGCCGGGTGGGGGGCGTCCCGGAAGCCCGCCGGGTGCACGACATCGCGCGCTCGGCCTCGGTGCCGGTGTGGTGCGGCGGCATGCTCGAGACGGGGATCGGTCGCGCGCAGAACCTGGCGCTGGCGGCGATGCAGGGCTTCACGCTGCCCGGCGACACGAGCGCATCGTCGCGCTACTTCCTCGACGACCTCACCGAGCCGTTCGAGATGTCGCTCGACGGCACCATGGCGGTGCCCGCCGGGCCGGGCATCGGGGTCACCCCTCGGAGTGACCGGCTGGAGGCGTGCACCTCGCGCGTCGAGACGCTTCGGGGCTGATCTCACCTGGCCTGTTTGAACAACGCGCCGCGAAGGACGACGATACGCGCACGCTCACCCTTCCCCCTTCGTAGGAGCAGCCCATGAAGAAGCGCGTCGTTCAGGCCGGAGAATTCGAGGTCGTCGACGAACGCGGGGCGGTGCGACTCCGCATCGGCCTCACCAACGACGAGGACCCCTTCTTCTCGTTGCTCTCGCCCGACGGGCAGGTCCGCATGCGGTTCGGGCTGGGCGGCGACGGTTCGGCCGGCCTGGCGATCGGGGACGACAACGGCAAGGTTCGCGCCACCGTGGGTCTGTCCAGCGACGGTTCGGCCAGCCTGGCCTTCGGCGACAAGAACGGGAAGATCCGCGCGAAGTTCGGACTGGCGCCCGAACAGAGCCCCACCATGGGCATGCAGGTCAAGGACGGCGAACTCTCCCAGGTGTACAGCCTCGCCGAACAGGGGTCGCCAACGATCGGGCTCTATGACAACGCGGGCAAGGTCCGCGTGCGTCTGGGGCTCGCGGCCGAAGGGTCCCCGGTGATGCGCCTGCTCGACCGCGACGGCGATCTGCGGGCGGTGGTGGGCCTGGCCTCCGACGGCACGCCGTTCGTGCAGTTCCTCGACGAGGGCAAAGAGCCCACCTGGACGATGCGCTAGCCCTCGGCCGTCAGGCGGTGGGATGGGGCTCGGCGGCGGTGTCAGGCCTCCGGGCTCGAACCACGAGGTATCCACCCAGGGCGAGCAGGATCGCGACGAAAGCGATCCACCAACCGGCGGACGATCCACCTGATCCGGCGGCCGAGGCCGCCACCGGCGTCGGTGTGGCTCCCGTTACCTCGGCCGGCTCGGGGGCCACTGTTGGCAGACCCGCCACCACGAGCATGTCGAACGCCTCGGTCCGTGCGGGGTAGAAGCCCGAGGGCACCTCAGCGCCGCAGAGACTCTCGCCCTCCGGGGTGAACACCTGGGGGCCACCCTCCACGTAGGGGTAGGTCGTCTGATGCACCCGATCGCCGGGACACTCCGGACCGAACCGCACGACCGTGGCGTACCCGACGCCGAGCGCGGCGGCGGTTTGCATCTCACCGTCCACGTTGGGTTGTTCCCACTTGTCCTCCCAGAAGCCGGTCACAGAGAGGAAGTCCGCCGCGTCCATCTTGCGCATCGTCACGTCCGCCGAGCCCGGCACCGTGATCGTCACGCTCCCACGCTCGCCCTTGGCCGAAGCCGATGGCGCGACAGCGATCGACAGCAGCACCATCGTGGACACGATCGCGCCGACCCAGCGTGTGGCTCGCATGGCAGGTCCTCCTCGAAGGGTTCTCATGTGCCGTCTACACCGCCGGAGCGACATAGGTTCCATCCGGGCAGGGAAGGACGCCGCGTACACTGGGGTCGCCTCGGGGACGTAGCTCAGTTGGGAGAGCGCCGGCTTTGCAAGCCGGAGGTCGCCGGTTCGATCCCGGTCGTCTCCACCACCAGCGCCACGAGGCGAGCTACCATCGCCCGAAGTCCCGTCAGACCAGGAGTCTCCATGTCCAAAGAGATGCTGAACGAGAAGACGTTCTCCAACGTCGAGCAGTACCAGCCCGTCGCGGTCCCCGGTCGTCCCGACACCGTGGAACGCACCGGCGTCATGACGATCAACGGCACGATCGCGCGCGCGGCCTTCCTGTTGGTCCTCACGGTGATCTCGGCGACGTTCGGCTGGCAACAGGCCGACCAGATCAGCGGAGCCCTGAACGCGATCATGTTGATCGGGCTGCTGGGGCTGATCGGGCTCAGCCTGCTCACCGCGTTCAAGCCGCAGATCGCGCCCTTGACCGGGCCGGTCTACGCGATCGTCATGGGCTTCTGGTCCGGGGTTTTCTCGTTCGGCTACGAGCAGCAGTTCGACGGGATCGTGCTGCAGGCCGTGTTCGCGACGTTCTCGGTCTTCGCCGGGTGTCTGTTCCTCTACGGCTCGCGCATCGTCAAGGTCACGAAGAAGTTCATCGCGGTCGTGATGGTCGCGACGCTCGGCATCCTGCTGATGTACGTGGCCGCGATCGTGCTCGGCCTGTTCGGCGTCGAGATCGGGTTCATCAACGATCCGACCCCGTTGGGCATCGCCATCAGCGTCGCGATCTGCATCGTGGCTGCCCTCAATCTGTTCGTGGATTTCCACTTCATCGAGCAGGGTGCCCGCGCGGGCGCGCCGACGTACATGTCGTGGTACTGCGCCTTCGGACTGCTGGCGACGCTGATCTGGCTGTACCTGGAGATCCTGCGCCTACTGGGCAAGATCCGCGGCTAGATGCTGCTCACGATCACCAGCTCGACCCCGCCGGCCGACGATCTGGGGTACCTGCTCCACAAGAACCCCGCGAACCTCCGCACGGTGGACCTCGCCTTCGGACGTGCCCACGTGTTCTGGCCCGGATCGAGCCCTGAGCGAGCCTCGGTGTCGCTGCTCGTGGAGGTCGATCCCGTCGGGCTCGTGAGGCGTGGAAGGGGAACCGCCGGATTCGCGCTGGCAGAGCACGTCAACGACCGGCCCTACGTTGCGTCGTCATTGATGAGCGTGGCGATCGCGAGGCTGTTCGGCACGGCGATGTCGGGTCGCAGTGACGATCGTCCGGACCGGGTCGACGCCGTCCTCAACCTCACCGCCGCTCTGCCCGTGGTCGCGTGCCGCGACGGCGAGCCGCTCCTGCGACGGCTCTTCGAGCCGCTGGGGTACCGGGTCGAGGCGAGCCCAATCCCACTCGATCCTTCCGTTCCCTCGTGGGGAGACTCCCGTTATCTCGCCGTGTCCCTCGCCGCCGAGGTGCGCGTCAGGGATCTCTTGTCCCACCTCTACGTTTTGTTGCCCGTCCTCGACGATGACAAGCACTACTGGGTAGCGAGCGACGAGATCGAGAAGCTCTTGGCGCGCGGAGGCGAGTG
Organism: Actinomycetota bacterium; assembly: GCA_035535815.1. Classification (GTDB taxonomy): domain Bacteria; phylum Actinomycetota; class UBA4738; order UBA4738; family HRBIN12; genus JAOUEA01. The sequence continues at coordinate 14,511 of DATLPI010000069.1, forward strand.
GCTGGCGGTCCACCCGGACAAGGAGCTGATCACACGGCGCTACCTGCGGTATCGCGACCGGCTCACCCGTGAGGCGCTCTCGAGATTGCTCGAGGAAGATCAGGCCGATCCTGACGCCGATGAGGCGGCGCACGATGCTGAGGAAGAAGCCGTCGAAGAGCGGGTCTCGTTGCGTGACCAGCGGCTCGGATCCGTGCTGTCGGTGCTGCGCGCCGCCGATGCCCACCGGGTGTTGGACCTAGGGTGTGGTCCGGGCACCCTCCTGAAGGCCCTGATGAAGGAGCCCGGTGTTACCGAGGTGGTCGGGGTCGATGTCTCGTCCCGAGCCCTTGACGTGGCGGCTCGCCGGCTCCATCTCGACACGATGGCGCCGAACCAGCGGGACCGTTTGCGGCTGCTCCAGGGGTCGCTCACCTACCGGGATCGGCGGTTGAGTGGGTTCGACGCCGCCGTCCTGATGGAGGTCGTCGAACATCTCGAACCCGAGCGCCTCGAGGCGCTCGAGCGGTCGGTGTTCGCTGAGGCCGCCCCGACGACGGTGATCGTCACCACACCCAACATCGAATACAACGTCCGGTTCGAGTCGCTGCCTTCGGATCGCCTCCGTCACCGAGACCACCGGTTCGAGTGGACGCGCGTCGAGTTCCGGTCATGGGCCGACGGGGTCGCGGAGCGGAACCGATATCGGGTCCGCTACCTGCCGGTGGGCGAGGACGATCCCGAGGTCGGTCCGCCGACCCAGCTGGCGGTGTTCGTCCGATGAGCAGGGGACCCGAACGTCCCGATCCGCGGGATCCGAAAGCGGGAGCCGAACGTGATCGCAACGAGGTGCGTCTGCCCACGCTGTCCTTGGTCGTGCTCGTGGGTCTCAGCGGCTCGGGGAAATCGACGTTCGCCGCGCGGCATTTCGCACCGACCGAGATCCTGAGTTCCGACTTCTGTCGAGCCCTGGTGGCCGACGACGACAACGACCAAACGGTGACGTCGGAGGCGTTCGACGTGCTGCATCACATCGCGGGGGTTCGCCTCGGTCTCGGCAGGATCACCGTGGTCGATGCCACGAACGTCCAGGCACACGCTCGCAAGCCTTTGGTGGAACTCGCGAGACGCCATCACGTGCTGCCTGTCGCGATCGTGCTCGATGTCCCCGAGCGGCTCTGCCAGGAGCGCAACGCTGGCCGTGGTGATCGAACCTTCGGGCCGCACGTGATCCGCCGGCAACGC
>DATLPI010000070.1:0-3283 GCA_035535815.1 Actinomycetota bacterium
GTGCCGCCGGTCTCCACCATCTCGTGGATCTGCTCGACGATCTCGGCGTTGGCGAGCGTGGTGACGTCGCCGAGCGGGCGACCGCGGGCGACATCGCGGAGGAGCCTGCGCATGATCTTGCCCGAACGCGTCTTCGGGAGATCGGTCGTGAAGATGATCCCGTGGGGCCGTGCGATCTTGCCGATCTTGTGCGCGACGTGGTCTCGGAGCTCGCTGGCGACCGCATCGTCCCCCTCGAACCCGCTCTTCAGCGTGACGAACGCGACGATCGCCTCGCCCACCACGTCGTCGGGTCGTGAGACCACCGCGGCCTCGGCGACCTTGGGGTTGTCCACGAGGGCGCTCTCGATCTCGTACGTCGACAACCGGTGCCCCGCGACGTTCATGACGTCGTCGATCCGGCCGAGCAGCCAGAAGTACCCGTCCTCGTCCCGCTTCACGCCGTCGCCGGCGACGTAGATCTCGGGCCCGTACTTCGAGAAGTAGGTCTCGACATAGCGATCGGGATCGCCCCAGATCGTCCTCGCGATGGACGGCCACGGGCGCTTGAGCACGAGGTATCCCCCTCCCCCGAGCGGCACCGTCGAACCCTTCTCGTCGACGATGTCGGCGACGATGCTCGGGAACGGGAAGGTCGCCGACCCCGGCTTGAGCGCCGTGATCCCGGGCAGGGGCGTGATCAGGATCGCCCCCGTCTCCGTCTGCCACCAGGTGTCCACCACCGGACAGCGTTCGCCGCCGATGTACGTCCAGTACCAGACCCACGCCTCCGGGTTGATCGGCTCACCGACCGACCCGAGCAGACGCAACGAGGACAGGTCGTGCTTCTCGGGGTACTCGGGTCCCCACCGCATGAACGCCCGGATCGCGGTCGGCGCGGTGTACAGGATCGTCGCACGGTACTTCTCGACGATCTGCCAGAGGCGATCCTTGTCCGGCCAGTCCGGCGCGCCCTCGTAGATCACGCTCGTGGTGTGGTTGGCCAGCGGGCCGTACACGATGTACGAATGCCCCGTGACCCATCCGATGTCCGCGGCGCACCAGTAGACGTCGTCCTCGTGGATGTCGAAGATCATCCGGTGCGTCGCCGCCACCTGCGTGAGATACCCGCCGGTCGTATGCACGATGCCTTTGGGCTTCCCGGTGGTGCCGCTCGTGTAGAGCAGGTACAGCGGGTCCTCCGCGTCCATCGGCTCGGGCCCGCACTCCGTCGACTGCCCCTCGACCAGGTCGTGGTACCAGTGGTCCCGTCCCTCCGTGAACGCGTGCTCGCTGCCGGTCCGACGGACCGTGACGACGTGCTCGATCGTCGGACACTCCCTCAGGGCCTCGTCGGCGTTCGCCTTGAGCGGGACGACGGCCCCGCGGCGGTAGCCGCCGTCCGCGGTGATCAGTACCCTGGCCTCCGCATCGATGATGCGGTCGCGGAGCGCCTCGGACGAGAACCCGCCGAACACCACCGAGTGCGGGGCGCCGATCCGCGCGCAGGCAAGCATCGCGACCGGGAGCTCGGGGACCATGCCCAGGTAGATCGCGACCCGATCACCCCTGCGGACGCCGAGCCCCTTGAGGGCGTTCGCGAACCGGCAGACCTCGTCGAGGAGCTCCTGGTACGTGATGGCCCGTTCCTCGCCCGGCTCGCCCTCCCAGTAGAAGGCGACCTTGTCGCCGCCGCCGGCCTCGACGTGTCGGTCGAGGCAGTTGTAGGCCGCGTTCAGCCGGCCGCCGTCGAACCACCTGACCCAAGGGGGATCCCAGGTCATCACGGAATCCCAGCGCCTGACCCAGCCCAGCCGGTCCGCCTGCTCCGCCCAGAACGCCTCGTGGTCGGCGTCGGCACGCTCGTAGATCGACCGGTCCTGGACCACCGCTCGGGCCGTGAACGCCTCCGGAGGCTCGAACACACGTTCCTCCGAGAGCAGCGCTGCGATGTTCTGATCGGCCTCCGACATGGGTACGTCCCCCTCGCTCGGCGCGACAGTCACGCATCGTACGGCTCGGAGCCTCCGAGGGCATCCGGGAATGGGGCCTCGATGTGCTTGCATCCGTGCCTGGCAGGCCCCAGCATCGTGCCTGGAGGCCGCCATGGAGGCGGCCTCGAACCCTGCGGGGGGAAGGAGGCCCACGTGGCCATGTACGAGGGGTACTGCGTGAAGGACCGCGAGAAGGTCCAGTTCGAGGGAACGGTCGTCGAGCTCAAGAACGGCCGGAAGGCTGCTCAGGGCATCTGTCCCAAGTGTGGTACGAAGGTGATGCGGATCCTGGGCAAGAGCGACGCCTAGACCCGCCGCTCGGAGCCGGGCTCCCGGCTCCGTTCAGGCAGGCAGCGATGCCTGCGGAGCCTCCTCGGCAGGCGCGGTCTCGTTCAACCCCGAGAGGAGTTGCTCCGACGTGAAGACCGTCGGGCCGGCCGTGCGCTGGTGGCGTTCGGCCAGATCGGCGACGGTGGTGCGCTGGAACACCCCGTCGATGGCCCTGGCAACCTCGCCCCAGAAGCCCTGCAGCCCGCACCGCGAGTCCGCGAAGCACGTGTGGTCGGTCGGCTCCAGGCAGAACATCGGGTAGAGCTGCCCCTCGATCGCGTCCGCGATCTGGGCCACCGTGATCTCCAAGGGATCCTTGGCCAGGCGGCACCCGCCGCCGGCTCCCCGGAAGCTCTCGACCAGGCCCGCCTTGTGGAGCGCGCCGAGCTGCTGCTCGAGGAACCGAACCGGGATCTGCTGCGCCTGCGCGATCTCGCGTGCGGGCACGAGGGCCCCGCTCTCACGGCGCATCGACAGCTCGATCATGGCCCGCATGGCGTACTCGAGCTTCTGCGAGATCTTCAGCATGTCCCGCTCATCCGCTGCTCATCCCTGCCCATTCCCTTGTGGTGTGGCCCATCCCTGGGCACATCTCGGAGCCCATCCCTCCAGGCCAATGTAGGAAGGGCCCCAGAGGGTGTCAACGAGCCCTCCCGTGCCTGGCACGCACGCCCAGAACCGGTCGGCGTTGCCCAGAGATGGTCCGGTTGGGCCATAAAGGGGTGCCCGCGCCTCGGCCGATACTCCGAGAAGCAAGCGGTCCGCGGATTTGGAGACGACATGCGGGTATTGGTGATCGACGACGAGCCCGACGTCCTGATGCTCTGCCGGGTGAACCTCGAGCTCGCCGGCCACGAGGTGATCGAGGCCAACAACGGCGAGGCGGGGCTCGAGCTCGCCCTTCGCGAACGACCGGACGTGGTCGTGCTCGACGTGATGCTGCCGAAGATGGACGGGATCTCCGTCCTCGGGACGCTCGC
>DATLPI010000071.1:0-3716 GCA_035535815.1 Actinomycetota bacterium
GTAGACCTTTTCCGCCTGCAAACGGGGGGACCGGTCCTCGGGCTCCCCTTTATGCGGGTTCTCGGGGTCTTCCATCGCCCCGAGAGCGGTAAGGCCGGCCCTTCCTGCCGGGTATCCCGAAAGCCGGAAGGGGCCAGGGGACAGCGACCCCCCCTGGCCCCTCCGTTATCTCCCCGGTGTCTTGCACCGCCCCTTCACTCGAAGCGCTTGATCATCTCCCGCAGGCGGCGCTGACGACCCCGCACGATCGCTAGCTCGCCATCGAGCCGGTCCGGGAGACGATCACTGGTACCGACCTCTTCGACCTGGCTCATGAACAGGGTCGCGTCGGGCTCGCCAAGTTCTGGTGTGCCGCGCAGGTAGCTTTCGACGTCGTGCTGCCAGAGCAGTACGCGATCCCACACCGTCTTGTCGTAGTTCGGTCGCTCACCCCTGTTGAGGTCATCCTCGACGATCTGTCGGGCGAGGCCGCAGTGCGTTCGCAACGTGATCGCCCTGCTGGAGAAACTCGGCTAGTGCCGTCCGGATCGGGAGCGCGTCAACCTTCTGTTCGATCCTGCCCAGCTGGGCCTCGAACCCCCTTGCGCCGATTCGAACGAAGCTCGCTTCTGGCAGCACGATCCCGACGAAGAACAGACCACCACCCAGGAACGCGAGGGCGATCGCGAGGCCCTGCCGGTCGCGTAGTAGGAACGCGAGCACGAGGATCGCCACGCCTGCCGCCGCGAGCACGAGTCGCTTCGAGTTCTCACGCACCCATCGCGTGGCCACCGAGGAATCATCCCTTACGTCCCAGTCTTGGGTAGCACTTGGGTAGCAGATGGTGCGTCATGAAGGGGTACCAAGCGGTAGGGTGCAGCGCCGTTGACCTGCGGTTTCTCTGTTCGCACAGGTCAACGGGGGTACCCTGCCTTCCTTGACGCGGAAGAGGTCAGAGGTTCAAATCCTCTAGCGCCCACAGTTAGAACCGCAGGCAAGACACTCTTACGCGGTCGCGGGTCCTCATCGGGATCTCCCGCTTGCCACGTACGTGCCACCGATCTCGGGGATCGCGGCCGCCAACGGTCGTGCTGTTGGCTCTCGAGCCTGCTCCGCTACCGCGACCGGCGGGGCGACGACTGGGCCGGTACCATCGACTTCCTGACGATGTGGCCCGATGCGGGGCGGCCGGTCTGCGCGTACTTGGGGAGATCGGTGGAGAGGGTCGCATAGACGGGTTCCCAGTCGCCCTGAACAGATACACGACGGGAACCCCCCTTCAGCCGTCTTGGTGACCAGGGTGTCGAACACCTTGCCCCGAGAGGTTCAGGCCGATGCGGATGGCGAAGTCCGTCTAGTTGCACGCACTAGGCTCTCGGCATCTCGAAAGCGGGGGTGGGGACATGAGCGATCGGATTCCTGAACCGCAGTTCCAACTCGCGAATGAACGGACGTATCTTGCGTGGCTTCGGACGGCGCTCGCACTCGTCGCCTCCGGCGTCGCAGCTGCACGGCTCCTGGCGGGACAGTCGCTCCATTGGGCGTGGGAGACGGTTGGAGTCCTGCTGATCATGGCGGGTGTCGTGACCGCTGCCATGGCACGGCGCCGATGGCGGGCGATGGACGCCGCGATCCGCGAAGGCGAACCCCTGCCGGCTCCGGGCGTCGCCGTGATGATCGCGGGCGTCATCGTGATCTGCGGGCTCATCACCACCGCGCTCCTCCTCGGAACGGACCCAGGACACGTTCCATGATCTCGTGCGTACCGCGAGCAACCCTGCTGACACGTCTCATAACCTGCACGGCGTCCTCGGATGAGGTCGATCGGATGTATGCCGGGCCGGGCAACGACGCGTGCCTGGCCAGCCTTGATGGAGACTCAGCTGACGTCATCGATGGTGGCGACGGCAGAGACACCTGGTACAGCAACCCCCCAAGAGACAAGCTCGTCCACCTTGAAGTTCGGAAGAAGTGTTTTGCGGCGTAAGGGCCTTCTTAAGGAACCTCGTTCCATCTTCCGTGCCGTAGGGGCTCGTGCCCTGGCAGATCGCGTCGGACACACGTGAGGCGGCCGGGACAGGACTACATTCCGAGGATCATGCCGGCCTCGGGGGAGCCCCAGCACCTGACCGAAACGGAAGTGACGCATCGTAGCGTCGGCATTCCTGAAGCCCCCGCGCGTCGGCTCTGCGCATCAGCGTTCGACTTCCCTTCATAGCGGGTAGCAACGCCGCGAGGAGTTCGGGATGCGGGACGACACCAGGCGGGATCTGGCCTTCTGGGGTGTTGGTGGTTTGGCGGTTGCCCTCTTCGTCTGGGTTTACTCCCAGGCCCCAAACGGAGAAGGAGATTTCGCGGACTCACCACCCTCTTTGGCTCCGTTCGCCGCCACGCAAGCTCCCTCATCTTCGCCGGTCCGTGAGATGCAGGCGCCCACCCCCTCACCGCCTCGTTCCAGTTTGTCCCCTGCGCGAAGCGTGATCCTGCCGCCGACTTTGGGGCGCGAGATCGCTGCGGAGCCGCCGCGCCCGCCGTCTGCAACCGGCACACCGTCTACATCCTCTCCCGCTGGTTCGTCCCCTAGCGTGGGCCCGGCGAGCCCGAAGCCCACCGTCTCCGCAAGTCCAGCACTTCGTCCCAACGGCACCCTGAACACCAACGGGGCGCTCACGGTCAACTTCAAGGAAGCTGGCCTCGAGGCGAACCAGCTCACCAACTACGCGTTGACAGCTGACGCGACGGCCACGTATGTGTGCGTGAAGAGCGACGGCCACAAAGCCCAGAACAAGACCACGGTTGCCGGGTCTGTCAGTGCATCCGGCACCTTCAACTCGGGCAAGAACGGTGATGTGACCGCATCCCTGACGGTTTCGTCGTGGTCGTCGGATATCTCTTGTTCGCCGAAACAGAGTCTCGAGCTGGCGTCGATGTCCTACACGAACGTGGTGCTTACAGACACGACGAACAGTGTCAGCATCAAAGTTGGCGACTTCTCGTCCGGATGTCTGTTGCCCAACGTGACGGGCGCGTGCTGAACGACTGGGTAGGGAGGGAAACAGTGCGAAGGGACCCTGATGGGTCTTTTCGTGGCGAGATCGGGATGGTGGCGGTAGGGAACCATCCGTCCGCTAGCGGACGGATGGTTTCCCGTCGAACACTTCCGGACGGCGCGCCAATAGGGGCCGACGACGCTGAAGATTGGCGATCCGTGAAAGTAGCTCGAATCCCATCCACACATCGGACGGTGATCTTCGTCTAGTCGTCGCGGACCCAAGCCTCCAAGATGTCCGGCCCCGCGTTCAGACGTCGATCACGATGCGCTGTTCGTGGCCGCCGCTCGCATCCCAATCTCGGATCGCTTCGGCAGCCTTGACCAGGAGCGCCGCGCCACCGACCAGCTCCAGCAGCCGGATCAACGGATACCTGCGGAGGCCCGGGATCCGGAACAACAGCGGAGCGGTCACGATGACGCCGGCGGCGAGATACCTCCGGAACAGGACGCCGGCGGGCGACCACAGGAACGCCCGCGCCTGGGCCGCGGTGAGCTCGATCCGTTGTCCCACGGTTGCCATCATTCCCCCCCATACCCGCGCTGGCGGTCGAATATCCCACGGTTCAGCCCCACCCTCCTGGGTAGGAAACGATCGTCCCGGCAACCGCTGGGACGCCCCCGATGGAAGAGGAGGCGAACGCGTATGCAGACCGATCTCTGGACGTACGAGATCACTCTGCCCGAG
>DATLPI010000072.1:0-4589 GCA_035535815.1 Actinomycetota bacterium
CTGCCGGTGATCGTCGACCCGTCCCACGCGGTCGGCAAGAAGCATCTGGTGGCGCCGATGGCGCGGGCGGCGGTGGCGGCGGGAGCGGACGGCGTGATGATCGACGTCCACCACGATCCGGAGCAGGCGCTGTGTGACGGGCCGCAGGCGCTGCTACCGGAGGAGATGGCGGCGCTGGGCAAGGAGCTGGCGACGCTCGCGGAAGCGATGGGGCGGCCGGTCAACCGACCGGAGTAGGGCGGCTCGGGGTCCCGTCAGTCGAGCCACCAGGGGCGGACGCGCGGCGGCGGAGGCTGGAACGCGCGCTCAGCGGCGCGGAGCAGGGCGGCGAGCGAGGACCGTTGGTCCTGTGAGAGGCGATCTTCGAGCGAGTCACGGAGTTGGCTGGTCGCTGCCCGGCAGAGTTTCAGGCGTCGACGAGCCTCAGGCGTGATCTCGATGACGACGTCGCGGCCTTCAGCCCGCAGGTCGACGAGGCCATGTTTCGCGAGCTGACGAGCGCTTCGCTGGGCGGCTTGACGGCTCACCTTGAGGAGTCGGGCGAGGTAGGCGATGTGCATCGGGCCGATCTCGCTGATGGCCTCGAGGGCGCGGTACTGCGCGAACGACATCCCCATGCCGTCGAGGGACTCATCCATGAACACCTCGAGTTGGTGCTGGCAGCGACGGAGCGTGATCATGAGCTCCCAGGGGCTCGCGGGCGGCAAGTAGTCGGCGTCTCGCACCGGACAGTCATACCGTGCTCCGATGACACCGGAATAAGGAACCCTCCGGTGTTCTCCTCGGCGGATCGTCAACAGGTATACAGGTTGCTTGCTGTGATGGAACCCGTACGCCGTTGACGATCGGCGGGGCGAGAGGGCCCGAACGTTGTTCATGGGAGCAACATTGGAACAACGCCGCGGCTTGAGGTGGTGACTAGCTGGGCAGGTTCGGGGTCAGCTCGATGATGTCGGCGCTCCCGCGCCAGCGCTGGATCGACTCCGCCGGCGCCCCCGCGCGGCTCTTCCGCTTGTCGACCAACCACTTCGCGGCCTCTTCCCACTCCGCGCCTTCCAGCACCCGCTGCGCCGCCGTGAACTCCTCCAGCGACGTGTCGCGGCCCTTTCGTCGCGTGATCACCAGCATCTCCTGCGCGTCCGGCACGCCGGGCACGGTCTGCTCCTCCGGCCCGACCTCGCGCTGCGACACCACGTAGATCTTGCCGTTCTTGTACGCGAACCACACCGGCGCCGTGCGTCGCCGCCCGCCCCGCTCGTAGCCGACCCAGATCACGTCGGATTTCTTCAGCCCTTCCTCGGTCTCCTTCGACAGCTTCTCCGCCGACGTCTGCACGAACACCGGGAAGTCGATCTCGCCCACGATCTGGTCATCCAGGATGAACGACGCCACGTACGTGCCCGATTCGTCGAACACCGCGTTCCCGACGTGATCCAGCTCCACCGTGAGCTCCATGGCTCCGCGCATCCGGCGAACCTCGGGTCCCCACCGGTGGATCGTGCGCCCCGACGGCCCGATCAGCCGGACCTCCTCGGTCACGAAGCCCACCGGTACCTTCCAGGCCCGGAAGATCACGAACGGCAGCGCCGGTCCGGGCTGGCCCACCAGGTACACACCGTCGTTGGCCTTGTTGCCGTAGGCCTCCCATACGCGGGCGTCGACCACGGCTGCAGCGACGAGTTCTCCGACCAGCTCCATCGAGCGGAGAGGATACCCGAGGAAGCGGTCAGACCGTGCGCGCGAGCCACAGGCGCGGCTCGCCGATCTCGGGCAGCGACGGCATCGCCTCGGCCGAATCCCACATCCGCGCCAGCGTGGCCTCGTCCGTCATCTCCACCACCGTGTCGCAGAACGAGCGCCCGTTCACGTACTGCTCACGCTTCATCTCGATGCCCAGCAGGCGCTCGAACACCGGATCGCCGGCCTCACCCTCGCGGTAGCGGCGCATCGCCTCTTCGATCCGTCCATACGACGGCAGCAGCTCGGCGCCCAGCGCGTGCATCACATGGTCGCCGTAGCCCTCGGCCGCCGCCATGAACGACTGGATCCGCCCCAGCTTGATCCGCTGCTCGTCGTCGAGCTCGGCACCGAACAACCCTTCATCGCCCTCGAGCAATCCCTGCAGCGCCTCGGGGTCGGCGCCGTCCATCGTCATCAGCTTGGCCTGCATGCTCTCGACGTCGATCGTGAGCGTCGACAGGAAATCGTCCAGCAGCTCGGCGAAGCGGTCGCGCGCCCAGGGCCGGGCGAACTCGAACCGGTGGGTCACCTCGTGGAACGCCACCCAGGTGCGGAAGTCGGTGGGATCGAGCGACCAATCGCCCTCGAACTGTCTGATGTTCGCCACGACGAAGAGCACCGCGCCCGGCCCCGACCGCGGCACCGCCACGTCGTACTGGCCCAGCACCCGCTGCGCGAGGAAGCCAAGCACCGACCCCACCTGTGCGCCCATCAGCAACGGAGAGATCTGCGCCAGCATGCCGCTCATCGCCTGCATCTCGGCGGGCATGGAGTCGCCCTGGGCGCGCATCATCGCCTCGGACACTCGTTGCGCGGCGGGCTCCAGGAGCGCCTTCATGCTCTCGGCGTTCGCGTTGATCCAGTCGGCCCGGCGGATCGCGCGGACCTCGGCGACGTCGGTGGGCGCATCCAGGCCGGTGAATCGCGCCACGTGCAGCTCGGCGACGCGCACGGCTTCGGTGAACGCCGAGCGCTCCTCGTCGGTGGGCTCTCGGTCCTCGCCGGCTTCGACGGCGCTCGCCACGCCCACCTGGCGCGCGAGCTCCCAATTGATCGGTCCGCTCGAGGACGCCATCACCCGCTGCATCTCACGGAACAACGGCGCATCGCGCAGGGATTCGGGGTCCATCCCGAACGGGAAACCGCCGAGACCACCGGGAGGGTCGCTCATCCCGCCATCCTACGACCGCGCCTTCGTTACGATGGCGCCGTGTCACGCCCCTCATCACCTCTGCGTTCGTCCACGCGCATCCTCGCGCGGGTGCAGTCGGAACCGCTGTCCGCGGACGAGGCGTTGGCCTTCGTCGCCGATCCCGGCGCGGGCGGCACCTGCGTGTTCCTGGGGACCGTGCGTGACCATTCGAACGCCGGCGACGTCACCGGACTCACGTACGAAGCCTGGGACGACCTCGCGGTGAAGCGCCTGGAGGAGATTGCGGGCGAGGCGCGAGACCGGTGGGACCTGTGCGCCGTGTCGTTGCTCCATCGAACCGGTGCCCTGCAGGTGGGGGAGACCAGCGTGATCGTCGCCGCCTCGGCCCCCCATCGGGCCGAGGCGTTCGAAGCCGCACGCCATGCCATCGAACGCCTCAAGGAAGACGTCCCCATCTGGAAGAAGGAGGGCCTCGTCACCGGCGAGTCCCACTGGATCATGGGGAGCTGACGTGGGACGGGATCTCGCGATCGACCTGGGGACGGCGAACACGCTCGTCTACCGCCAGGGCGACGGCATCGTGTTCGACGAGCCATGTGTCGTGGCGATGCACGCCGGGACGGGCGAGGTCGTCGCCATGGGCGAGGAAGCCTGGCAGATGATCGGCGGCGACTCCGGCAGCGTGGTCGCGGTGCGTCCACTGCGCAAGGGCACGATGACCGAGTTCGACATCACCCAACGCATGCTCGAGGTGGTGATCCGCAAGGTGGGGGCCACGCGGTTCCCCCGGCCCCGGGTGCTCGTGGCGGTGCCGTCGATGGCCTCGGAGGTCGAGAAGCGCGCCATCGAAGAAGCCGTCAAGTTCGCCGGTGTGCGCCAGGTGACCTTGGTCGAAGAACCGCTCGCGGCCGCGATCGGCGCCGGTCTGCCGGTCCACGAACCGGTGGGCAACCTGGTGGTCGACATCGGTGGCGGCCGCTCGGAGATGGCGGTGGTGTCGATGGGCGGCGTGGTCAGCGGTCGCTCCGCCCCGGTGGGCGGGTTCGACCTGGACGAAGCCGTGCAACGCCACATCAAGGACGAGTACGGCGTGGCGATCGGCGAGAAGGCCGCCGAGGAGATCAAGATCGCGATCGGCTCGGCCTTCCCCACGCCGACCAGCAAGGCGGCCGTGGTGACCGGACGCGAACTCGCGAGCGGCAACACGGTGGAGGTTCGGATCGACGAGGCAGAGATCCGCCAGGCGATCGGCGTGCCCATCCGAGGCATCGTCGACGCGGCGCGCCACACCCTCGCCGAAGCGCCACCCGAACTGACGCACGACGTCCTGGAGACCGGCATGTTCCTCACGGGTGGGGGAAGCCTGCTGCGCGGCATCGACATGCTGCTGGCTCAGGAGTGCGAGGTGCCCGTCCACGTCGTCGAGCGCCCCCTGGAGACCGTCGCGGTGGGGACCGGCCGGATGCTCGAGCACCTCGAGGACTATCGCTCGGCGTTCCAGTTGGTGCGGCGTCACTGACCGCGTCGGGTGGTGCGCTACCCGGCGTTGGAGATGAGCCGGGCGATCATCGTGCCCGCCAGGTAGAGCGTTCCGGCGATCGCGATCGCCCCCAGGCCCACCGCGACGAGCAGGCCCAGCGCCCCACCCAACCGCGAGTGCCACGACGGGCGGGCACCCACCACCGGGATCGAGCCA
>DATLPI010000073.1:0-6009 GCA_035535815.1 Actinomycetota bacterium
CCCTTCACGTGTGTGCACTTCGAGTTTCCACATCATCGAGGAGACGTACCTCTTGACGGTCGAACGAGCGAGATGGAGAGACTCGGCGATCTCCGAGTTGGTTCGGCCTTCGGCGATCAAGGCGAGGACCATCTGCTCGCGTGGGCTCAGAGGCTTGGGATGGCCTCGGGGACTCGGTTGGGCGGTCATGTGAAGCCTCCGTTGGTCGCGGAAGCCTTCCTTGCCATGTGGTTGCATGACCAAACGTGGCAAGGGCAACTGGTTTAGCCCGATCGCGTCCGTGGAATCTCTCGAAAGCGGAGACCAGGTTCCCCCCTGACACCCGCGAAGGGCACGTCGGGCCGGAGTGACGATCGGTTGGGAAGGCCTGTTGAAAGCTCCGGTCCGACTGCCCGCCCACTCCCCGGCCAGCAAGGCGGTCGTTCACGTCGAGAGAACGACCGTCTCGTTGTTTACATGGAGCCCGGGTGGGTAGACCAGGGTCCGTCGATATCGGTTGACGAGACGGAGGACACAATGCTGAGCACGACCGCATCGACCGTACTGGGATTCATCGCTAAGAACGGTGGCAACGAAGGGACGACCGACACGATCCTGTGGATCATCGCCGCCATCCTCGTGATCGCCGGGATCGTCACCGCGATCCGCGGCCAGATCCTGTGGGGGATCGTCCTGGTCATCGCGGGGTTGCTCGTCGGCCCTGGTGGCGTGAGTTTGTTCGACTGAGCCACGGCTCGTCTGGAGAGGGGAAAAGCAATGCTGGCATCCGTTGACCTTGAACAAGGCTTGGAGGAGGCGTGGCAGGACGTCGTCACGTTCGCCCCCAAGCTGCTCGGGTTCTTCTTGATCTTGTTGATCGGTTGGTTCGTGGCGAAGGCGCTGTCGAAGGCGGCAGACGCGCTGCTCGAGCGTGTCGGGTTCGATGGCTGGGTAGAGCGCGGCAGTGTGAAAGCGGCGTTCGACCGGAGTAAGACCGACGCGTCCGACCTGATCGGCGTCATCGTGTTCTGGATCGTGTTCCTGATCACGCTGCAGCTGGCATTCGGCATCTGGGGTCCGAACCCGATCAGTGACTTGCTGGCCGGCGTCATCGGGTACCTGCCGAACCTCATCGTCGCGGTGATCATCCTGGTCATCGCCGCGATGCTGGCAAAGGTCGTCACGGACATCCTCACGCCGACGCTGGGAGCGGTCCAGGGCGGGGAGACGATCGCGAGGCTCGCTGGCTTGGCCATCCTGGTCCTGGGGATCTTCGCTGCCCTCGATCAGCTCGAGATCGCGCCCATGATCGTGACCGGCCTCTTCTACGCGCTGCTCGTCGTGATCGTTGGATCGCTGGTCGTCGCCTTCGGCGGCGGTGGTATCCCGGTCGCGCGTGAGTACCTCTCGCGGTGGAGCGTGCGGGCGAATGACACCGCCCGGGACATCCGCCAGAACGCCGACGTGGAAGCCGGCCGCCGCGAGGCGACGCAGGTCATGCCTTCCACGACTGAGCAGCCGCCACCACCACCGACGACCTGACAGCTCACAAGTCATCTGAGACAACGACCGCGGTCCTCCCGCGGTCGTTGTCTTTACTCAGCCCGCTGACACCCACCGGTTGACCGTTTCGCCGTTCGGGAGTACGAAGGTCCGTGGAAACGAAACTGGGAGGAGTGTTCCCCATGCGTGCACGCCGAACGAGATCTCAACCGCTACTTCTTGTAGGGGCCGGCCTTTTGTCCATCGCGCTCCTCTTGCCGCCGGCAACGGCAAGTGGCGATGTGAGGGCAAGGACCGTTGCCTCCGGCTTGAACAACCCGCGCGGGATCTTCCTCGGAAGCGGCCGCTCGTTCTTCGTCGCCGAAGCCGGTGCCGGTGGTTCGGGGCCCTGCCAGCCAGGACCGTTCGGCACGACCTGCGTCGGGATGACGGGCGCGGTGACACACGTCACGAACGGATCCCTTGACCGGCTCGTGCGCCTCCCCTCGATCGCTACGACGGACGGCTCGTTCGCGTTCGGGCCGCACGACGTTGCCAAGGACGAAGGCTACGGAGACGACGGCGCGCTCTTCGCGACGGTCGGCCTGGGTGGCGACGCCGCGTACAAGGCCGGATTCGGGAACAAGGGAAACGACCTCGCTACGCTCGTGCGGATCACCCGGAGCGGCGACATGCAGGTCGTCGCCGACCTCCTGGCGTACGAACAAGCTCACAACCCGGCCGGCGGCGTGATGGAAAGCGATCCCTACGGCATCTTGCGCCGAGGCGACGCCAGCATCATCACGGACGCCGGGGCGAACGACCTCCTGAAGGTCACCGATCGCGGCCGCATCTCCACCCTCGCCGTATTCCCAACGCGGATGGTTGACTTCGACGGTGGCGAAGTCCCGATGGACGCCGTTCCGACGACCGTCGTGCGGGGTCCCGACGGGGCCTACTACGTCGGCCAGCTGACGGGGTTCCCGTTCCCCCGTCACGGAGCTCGCGTGTTCCGGGTGGTGCCTGGGGAGAAGCCAACCGTCTGGGCGCGGGGATTCACCAACATCATCGATATGGCCTTCCACGACGGGTCGCTCTACGTTGTCGAGATCGCCCACAACAGCCTTGCGGCCAGCGCCCCATTCGGGGCGCTCCTGCGATTGAACCCCGACGGCTCGAAGACCGTGCTCGACAAGGACCTGTTGTTCCCGACCAGCCTCGCGTTCATCCCGGGCAGCGATGATGTGCTCGTGACCAACTGCGGGATCTGTGCCGGCGGAGGAGAGGTGCTGAGGATCGAACTGTAAGGGGGCAACGATTCCCGCCGCGCGCAGGAGGCAAGCCCGCGCGTCCAGCGATGCCCGCTGATTCGATGCCCAGAAGCGACGATATGCAGGGGATGCAGCTACTCGACGTCGAACGGAGGCTCGAGCGGATCGAGCGACTGCTTCGTGCTGCGGCCGACGAGGCAAGAAGTGCGCGTACCGATCTCGGGCATCCGGATGGGCCGGGTGAACGCTGGGCGAGGATGATGTTTGCCGTGCTGGACGAGGTCGATGGCCTCGGTGGTGAAGTATCGCGACGACAGTTCCTGGAGATCGGCGAGAGGCACGGGTACAGCCACCGGGGTATGGCCGGGTATTACCAGCAGCTCGTGGAGGCGACACCCGGCTATAAGACGCGACTCACCGCGATCGGTCGAGAGCGGCTGTTGTTCCTCCGCGAGCGTTACGGAGAAGGCGCGTGACGCTGTGCGATCACTGACCTTGCCGTGCGGGTGAGACCCGTTGAGCACATCGGGCCGACGGCTTAGGTCATCCCCATGCATGACATTGCCGGTGGCTCCCGGAGAACTCCTCGTCGCCAAACCGCCACAGCCGTGTCACAGGATGGCTATCGGGTTGACCGGCGCGCCTGTCCCTCCGGGGATCCGCACGGGTGCGGCAACGAACTGGAAGTCCCATCGTGCCGACGACTCACATGCATCTCGCAATTCCTCGAGGGTCAGGTAGTCCAGAAGGTGCACGCCCATCGCGTTGATGGCGAGTACGTGGATCGGGAACGCCACGCCTTCGATGGTGCTGGGTGCGGTGTCGCTGTTCCCGTCGGAGCCGAGCGCCGCCACCCGGCGATCCGCGACGAACGTCATCGCGGTGGGGTGCAATCCCGCAACGGATCCGTTCCCGTTCGTGTCCCCGAGCTCCGCCAAGCGCTGGGCGTATCCGGTCCGAACGAGCAGGATGTCGCCCGCACCGACCGTCACACCCTGCGCCTGCTCGGCGGCCTCCAAGTCGTCGCGGAACACGCTCTCTCCGGGCTCGAGCCACGATCGCTTTCGAACCGCCGGCACGTCCAGGAGGACGCCACGGCCGACGAGTCCTTCGTGCAGCGTCTCCACGGACAGGGCCGCGGCTCCGTCCGCCCTCACCGTGCTTGCTGTCTTGAAGCCGTTGTAGAGCGAGCCCTGGTAACTGACGTGGCAGAGGGCATCGATGTGACTGTGGCTGGCGTGATGGAAGTCCTGACCCACGTAATCCATCGCGAATCGCAGCGGGCCTTCGCCGTCGTCGGCCAGCATGGTCATGTGATGATCGGCAGGCGTCGGATTGTGGGGCGAGGGTCGGGTATCGAGCGGGCGGCCCAAGCCGAAGGTCCGCCCGTCACGCACGAGCGCCGCGCCGGCAACGACCGTGGCTTCGCTGGTGTAGTGGAGGGCCCCACGCTCGTCTGTCTCGCCCCATCGTCCCCACGTGGACAGCGCATCGAACAGCTCCGCGAACTCCTTCCCACTCATCTTCGCTCGTTGCCCCCCGGACCTGTTCATCGCGACGCGACCCCTCCTCAGGTAGCCAAGGTACCCAGTGGTACTCGAGTCAACTCCGCTAAGGCAGGTAGAGCGACGACTCCATAGTGCCCCCGGCGGGGGATAGGAAGGCGAAGGCGGAGGGGAGCACGGCGGCGAGGGTCAAGGTGGTTGATGGTCCAGCGTGCAGTTGCGGGCCAGGGTCGTACCTCAGTGATGAGGGAGCGCAGGATCAGACTTGAGGTTGCGAGTCGCGGGAGATCGATGACGCTCGACGCACGAGGTCGTAAGCCAGGCCGGCGATGAACAGGGCGTTCAGCACGTGGAGCGATCGGAGCCACTGGGGATCGAGGTCTGGAGCAGCGAAGAGCGGCTGGAGGAACACCAGGACGAAGGCGCCGATCGTCATGCCGATCACCGTCCGACCCATCCGACCGACGATGGCAGCGATCAACATCAAGAGGGGGATGAGATGCAACACGACGAAGCCCCACTGTCGATGCGGTTCCAAGCTCTCGCCCCCGAGGACTCCGAGGCCAGCGAGGAGGAACTGGATCGCGACGGCCACGACGAACGACCAGGCAAGGACCAGGAACACTTTGCGAGCCAACAGCATCATCGCCTCCTCAGGATCGCTGCTCAGGAGGATGGCAAGTCTAGTGTTTCGATATCGGCGAGCGTCATGCCGGGGATGATCTAGGCGCCGGTCTCGTCGGTCCCAGGTGGGCCGGATAGCACCGTGGGAACGTACTCAAGCAGCTGGATGCGGCCGTCGAAGGTGCGGTTGTCGACCATCTCGAGCCCAACATCGGGGTACCCGTCGTAGATCCGGTCCGAACCCGTGCTTCCTGTGATCACCGGAAAGACGACCACGCGGAAGCGGTCGACGAGACCTGCTTTCAGCAGGGAACGGCACAGGGTCAGGCTCCCCATCGTGATCATGTCGGCGTTTTCGTCCTTCATGTTCCTCACGACCTCGACGGCGTCTTGGCTGACGAGTCGCGTGTTCGGCCACGCCAAGGGCTCCTTCAAGGTGGTCGAGAAGACGACTTTCGACGATCCGGCGAGCGCATCGGTGCCCGGCTCGCCTTCCTCTGCCAGACCTGACATGAGGCGGTAGGTGTTCGCGCCCATCAGGACCGTGTAGTCGGCTTCTGGCCGCTCTCCTAGCCACTCGAGATACTCCGGTCCTTCCAACCCCCACCAGCCTGGCCAGCCCTCGCCGGCGCCATAGCCATCGAGCGACGTGATGAAGTCGACGAGTAGTTCTGGCATCAGCATCTCCTCTCTGACCGTCGTTCGATCCTTGTACCCCACAAGCAGATCGCTCTATGCATGGCCGGCGCCGCTGCGATCTTGGTTGTCGGGCTTCTCCAACTCTTGGTTCGTGATCCGAGGACGGCCGGGTGCGTGACTGGGCCGATGGGCCCAGAGTAACTCAGCGAGCTGTTCGCTTAGCGTTTCAGTGGATCAGGTTGATCACACCGACATCGGACAGTCCGTCCAGGATGAGCTGTACGCCGAGCGCTGCGAGCAGGAACCCGAACACCTTCTCCGTGATCAGCATCCTGCTTTCATCCAGATGCTTACTCACGCCGTTCGCCCACCGGAAGACGAAGTAGTCGATCACCAGCATCAGCGCCAGGAGCCCCACCACCACGCCGACGAACCCCAATGTGTCCGCATCGCTGGACAGCGTCACCAGGGCCACGATGCCCGCGGGATTGAGTAGGTACGGGACCGCG
>DATLPI010000074.1:0-2778 GCA_035535815.1 Actinomycetota bacterium
TCATGGATCCTGTGACCTCCGCAGAAGTGGATGCATCGGTCACATACCTGCGCACCGTCCCTGCGGACCGCCCCGTCATCTTCGTCGTCAGCGGGAACGGCTTCACGGCTTCAGATCGCGTGATCCGAGCCGAACTTCCCGGCGACCTCATCGCCCGGGTCCGGACGTTCCAAGGTTCAAGCGGGGACTTGCTCGCGGGGCGCCCCCCGTCCTTCGGTCAGGCCGACGATATCCAGCGTTCATGGGAAGGGGTGAAGGACCTCGTCCACGAGGACTACGTTGCGATCTGGCTTTCGTCGATGAACAGGCTTGCCGATGCACCGGCTGGCGCGCGTGCCGTCGCGCCGGGGGTGATGGTCATCCGAGGTCCGGATCCCACCGTCGCTCAGCGACTGTCGGTCAGCGATGGGCCGAAGCAGGGTGAACTGATCAGCGCAGGAGTCACGGCGCTCGCGATCCTGCTTATCGTCGGCCTCGGTTGGTCGCTAGCCCTCGTCGACGCCGGTTGGCTTGCACGGCTTGGGCTGGCTCCGGCGTTCGGGGTCGCCGTCCTCGTGCTCGGTGGCGTGATCGGAGCGCGGGTCGGTTGGTCGCTCGTAGGTGCGTCGGGGAGCGTGTTGTTTGCGGCCCTCGCGATGACCGGCTGGTTGATCGTCGGGGTCGAGGCACTGGTCGGCCGTCGCAGCGCTCGAAGGAGCGCGGCCGAGTCGCACACCGCCAAATGACGCAGCCGTCGACCGCTCGCCGACGTTCAGGCACACGGACTACCGATGGTGCTTCCAGCGATGAACGGACCACGATCCAGATTGTCCGAAGATGGCGACGACGTGGGGGTCGCTGGAGTGTCACAGCCAGTCGATCCGCCGGAATAGACGATAGAGGGCTAGGGTGCCACCCACGATCAAGGCTGTGGAAACCGCAGCACCCCATGGCTTGGCGAAGCCGGGGTACGGGACGTTCATGCCGTAGTAGCCAGTGATCAGAGCGGGTACCGCGATGATCGCGGCCCAACTGCTGACCTTCTTCACAGCCTGGTTCTGACGGTAGTCCCGAAGGCTGAGATTGGTCTCGACGATCGTGCTGACGAGATCACGGAGCGAGTCGGACGACTCGGTGACCCGCAGGATGTGGTCATACACGTCCTGGAAATATGGATAGAGGTGCTCTGACACAGCAGCCTCTTCGCGGCGCATGAGGCTGCTGATCAATTCTCGCATCGGGACGACGAAGCGGTGGAAGCGAACCATGGCGCGGCGCATCTCGAACCAGCGACGCTGCTGGGCGGGATCGAGAGGTCGGTCCGCGAAGATCCCATCGCTGACCTCCTCGTAGTAGTCATCGAACGCTTGCACGGCGACGAAGTAGCTATCGACGACGACGTCGAGCAGGCCGTAAAGCAGGAAGCTCACCCCGAATGCCGCCAGGTCGGGCGATCGGTCCCATCGCTGGAGCACAGGGTCGAGCGAGAAACCATCGTTCTTGCGGACCGTGATCAGCCATCGCTCATTCACGAACGCGTCGATCTCGGTCTCGTCGAGATCGCCAGCGTCGAGGTCTACACGAACCGCGTGGCACGACAGGAACAGGTGCGTGGCGTAGCGGTCGAGCTTGGGACGCTGGTGAGGGCCGAGGGCGTCCTCGACGGCGAGCTCGTGCAGACCCAGTTCGCCAGCGAGCTCGTGGAGCTGGTCCTTCGAAGGACCGCAGAGGTCCACCCAGACCACGGTTTCGGGTTGTTCGAGGTGCTCCGAGATATCTGCAACGGGGAAGCCCTCGTCCTCGAGAGATCCTCTTCGGTACAGCCTAGTCATCGGTTCGGCCACGACTCTTGTCCTCCTTCCCCATGGGATGTCTGGACACTACGCCTCGGGCATGGACACGGGTTGCCGGTCGCCTCGCTGCCACGTTAGGCGGCGGAGAACGAATCGTCGTGGACTCGGCCAACCGTCGGCGGATGCAGCTATGAAGCTGCATGCACCGAGGGATCGTTCGGTTGGAGCCGTAGTGTGCTCCGGCATGTGTACGGGCATGGGCCAGGGCCCAGGGGCCAGGGGCGGATCGGGACTGATCCCTCGTGCGATTTCCACGCCGTCATCCACCCGAGCGCAGCCCTTCCCTTGAGCTGGCCCGCCCCCGTGGCGCATAGTCCATCCGTGGACGAGCCAGCACTATTCCCGAGCTGAGGGGTTAGTTCTCTCCGTCTCGCGCGGCGACGGTCTGCCGCCTTCGATGGGAAGTGCGAACGGGGGATCTTGGACGACAAGGCGCGCATCGCGGCGATGGACGGCGAGCGGACCTCGCGGAAACCTCGAGCGAGCATTCACTCACCGGGGGAGACCTTGTTGGCGACCGCGGCCCTTATCGCCGGCGCGCTCCTTCCTACACTGGCGTATCTGAGGGCATCAGGAGCAGTGCTTCGCCCGCTGGGCCCCGACCTTTTCGGCTACATCTGGCAAACCCGCATCATCGGACATACATCGCTCTCCGGCATCGATCCCCGCCCAGGCGTGCCTGTCCTCGGCTCCGTGCTCGCCGGACTCCGAGTGACATGGGACTGGTCGGCTGCTCTCGTCCTGGCGCCGGTGATGATTGTGGCCCTCGGGTTCGCGGTCGCGGTCGCGCTTCGCATCGCATTCCCGCTACCCCGGTGGACCCTGGGCGTGCTTGGGTTCGTCGTCTCGCTCTGGGGCGGATCCGTGTACCTCGCGCAGGGCCATCTAGCCAACCTCCTGAGCCTGGTGTGCATCGTCCCAGCCGCTCTGCTCCTGGCCATCCCGA
>DATLPI010000075.1:0-21719 GCA_035535815.1 Actinomycetota bacterium
GCCTCGCGCTCACCGTGTTCGGGCTCTCCTACATGGGCTTGGGGTTGGCTCCCGCACTGTGGGTCGCCGCCGTGGCGATCTTCGTGGCTCACCTGGGCGGCGGATCGCAGTGGGTGCTGTCGACCTACGGGCTCCAGGTGCTGGTTCCCGATCACATCCGGGGCCGCATCTTCGCCGTCGATTTCGCATTGATCACGCTGTCGTTGGGGATCTCGAGCCTGGCCGCCTCCTGGATCGCCGACGCCGCCGGGCCGCGACAGGCCGCGTTCGCGTTGGGCGGGGTCGCCGTGCTGTGGGCCGGGCTCTGGTGGATCCTCACCCGAAAGGTCCGCAACGGACCGGCCCTCGAGGAGCCGGACGAGGACGCCTACGAACCTCCCGAGCCCGATGCCGTGGCCCTGGGCGACCGCTAGCCGGTCGGGTTCGGGGGCGTGGGCTGGCCCGGGGGCTCCGGCACGTCGTCGGTGGGTGGCGGTGGAGTGGCGGCGCCTCCGGCTGGAGGCGTGGCACCCGGGCCCCCGGCGGTGCCGAAGTCCACCTGGGGAGCGCCGGCTTCGCGGGTCGCCTCGTCGACCTCGAAGAACTCCGCTTCCTCGAAGTGGAAGGCGTTCGCGACCACGACCGACGGGAACTGCTTCACCCGCTGGTTGTACTCGCGGACGTTGGCGTTGTAGAAGCGCCGAGCCGTCTGCAGCCGATCTTCCGTGTTGGTGAGCTCACGTTGCAGCTCCAGGAAGTTCTGGTTGGCCTTGAGGTCGGGGTAGTTCTCGGCGACCGCGAACAGCTTCCCGAGCGCGGCGACCAACGGGCCCTCGGCGGCGGCCTGCGAGGCCGGCGATCCGGTGGCGCCCGCGGCCATCGAACGCGCGCGCGCGACCTCTTCGAAGACCTCCCTCTCGTGGGAGGCATACCCCTTCACGGTCTCGACCAGGTTCGGGATCAGGTCGTACCGGCGCTTGAGCTCGGTGTCGATGTTGGCCCAGGCGTCCTTGATCAGGTTCTTCTGCGAGATGAAGCGGTTGTAGGAGATCACGCCGCCGACGACGGCGATCACGACCACTGCGATCAAGATCCAGAGCCAGAGCACGAGCGTTCCCCCTTGGATGGTCGTTCGAAGGGGACAGCTTAGCCCGCCGCGCCCTGCCGCTTCACGCCTCGCCCTCGATGGGCTCCGGCGACCAATGTCCCTGCAGCCAGCGGTCCTCATGGGGACCTTTGGCCGGACGGGGTGGATAGAGGCTCGCAACGACCGGGGGAACCCGCCGGGCGATCGCGCGCGCGGCCTCCAACAGCAGCAGGATCTCGGCAGGAGGAAGCACCGCGGAGCGCAGCAGCATCCGATCCTCGTTGACCGCGATGCTGATGCCCTGCGGCAGAGCGAGCAGCGCCTGCATCATCCGCTGATCGCAGAACGCCACCGCGAACCGGCGGTCATTGCCACGCACGTGGAACCGTCGATCGAACGCCTCGAGTTCGAGGGCGATGTCCTCGCCCGTGAGCACGTCGATCACGCCGTCGAGCGCATCCCGCGGCTCGATCTGCAGCCGCGGACAGCCGAAGGGCAATGCGACGCTGGCGCAGGTGAAGCGATGCTGGGTGGGCTGTGCGTCCTCGCCGGCTGGACGCTCCTCGGTGATCAGGTCGAACGCACGCGCGGCCTCACCGTCGGCCTCGTTCCACACCACGTTCTCCGCGGCGATCCACCGGCCCAGACCGAGCCAGCCGAACGGGAGCCACAGCGTGTCGGGGAACGGGTCGATCGGCATGAACGAGACGCCGGCGCGGTGGCACAGCAGCATGAGCTCGCGCTGCCGCGACCGGCGCCTGACCAGTCGCGCGATCGCCACCACGGCCAGCACGGCGGCGCCGGCCCAGAAGAGCCATCCCATGGTGGCTGCCTCGGCAGCCTCGGCGTCACGCTTGACCTCAGCGTTCGCGCAATCGAGGGCTGAGCACCTCGTCGAGCGCGAACCCCACCATCGTGAACGACAGCGTCACCATCATGATCGCCACGCCCGGCGGGATCAGCCACCACCACCATCCGGCCGACATCGCGCCGGCGTTGAACGACGCCTTGATCGTCTGGCCCCAGGTGATCGCGCCCGCCGGCCCCAGACCCAGGATCGACAGCGTGGTCTCCGACAGGATCGCCAGGGCCACCATGAGCACGGCGCTCGAGAACAGGATCGGGAAGACGTTGGGCAGCATGTGATGGGACAGCAGGTGCCAATTCCCCGCGCCGAGCGCGCGGGACCGTTCCAGGAACGGACGCTCCTTGATCGACAGCGATTGCGACCGGACGACGCGGGCGGTGCTGGCCCATGAGGTGATCGCGATCACCACGATGACGTTGACCAGCGTGGGTCCGATGACCGCGGTGAGCGCGATCGCCAGCGCGATCCACGGCAGGACGAGGAACCAGTTCGTGAAGGCGTTGAGCGCGGTGTCGACCTTGGTGCCACCGAAGTAGCCCGCCGTGATCCCCACCGTGGCGCCGATCAGCATCGTGCCGAACGCCGCGGTGAACCCCACCAGCAGCGAGATCCTCGCCCCCACGATCACCAGGGACAGCACGGAGCGGCCGAAGTTGTCGGTCCCGAGCGGGTAGGCGAGCGAGGGAGGAGCCGTGATCGGGCCGCTCGCGGTGGCGGGCTCGACCGAGGCCGGGGCGATCACCATCGGCCCCACGATCGCGAACCCGATGAACACCAGCAGCACCGCGAGCCCGATCATCCCCTGCCGGCTCCGGCGGAAGGTTCGCCAGTGGGCCGCGAGGGTGGCGCGGCGGCGCGCCCAGATCAGCGAGCGGGCCGAGCGAAGCTCCACGGGGCCTTCGGTCGCCATCTCAGGCCTCGCGGATCCGTGGGTCGAGGTAGCCATACGTGATGTCGGCGACCAGGTTGCACACCAGCACCGCCACGCTCGCGAGCAGGAACACCGCCTGGATCACCGGGTAATCGAGCTTGTTGATGGCGTCGTAGGTGAGTTGTCCGATACCGGGCCAACTGAAGACCGCCTCGACCACCACAGCGCCGCCCAGCACGAACCCGATGTTCAGGAAGATCAGCGTGAACGTCGGCAGGAACGCATTCGGCACCGCATGCCGGGTCCGCACCAGATGTTCGGGCACACCCTTGGCCCGCGCGCTGGTGATGTAGTCCTCGTTGACCACGTCGATCATCGAGGAACGCATGATGATCGCGTATTGCCCTACATATCCCAGCGTCAACGTGAGCAGCGGCAGGAAGAGATGGTCCAGGATGTCGACCACCCTGGCGGTTCCGGTGAGATCGCCGGTTTCATAGCCGCCTGCCGGGAACCACCCGAGGAAACCCGAGAACAGCAGTAGAAGCAGCATGCCGAGCCAACCTTCGGGGATCGAGTACAGGGCGAGGGATCCCATGAGGGTTGAGGTATCGAACCCGCTCCCTCGCTTCCACCCGCCTTTGATCCCGATCCAGATCCCGATGACCGTGGACAAGATCGTGCCGAGACCGACGAGCAGGATGGTGGGCCACAGACGCGAGGAGATCACCTCGCCAACCGGACGGGCGCTGCGCAGCGACAGGCCGAGATCGCCGGAAAGCGTCCCACGCACGTAGGTGACGAACTGAGCGGCCAACGGTTGATCCAGCCCCAACTCGTTCCGAAGTTCGGCGATGTCCTGCTCGTTGAGCCGGTCGGTCTTGGCGAGCAGCCCCACCGGATCCCCCGGCAACACCCGGAACATGAAGAAGTTGAGCGTGAGCACGAACCCCAGCGTGAGCAGTGCTTGGAGGACCTTGCGGAGCACGTATCGACGTGTGCCCAAACCTCGTCCCCTTCTGCGCGTCGCCGGCCTCGGTGATGCCCTTACGCCTCTTCGAGCTCGCGACGGCGGCCGCGACGCGCCAAGGCGACGCCGCCCGCCGTGATGGCGGCGATCACCACGAGCCAGAGCCAGCCCGGCACCTCGCCAGACCCCGAGCTCCCGGCGACCGAGTCGTTCATCGGCCGCAACTTGATCAGCGAGTCGTAGTTGTAGCCCGGCAAGAGGTAACCGTTCGCGCCTGGGGCGGGCACCCACCCCGTGAACCGGTCGTTCCGGTAGGCCTGGAGCCATCCTGGATAGGCCAGCACCACGCCGGGGATCTCGTCGTAGACGCGCTGCTGCGCCTCGAAGACGACGGCCTGGCGATCGGCTCGGTCGAAGACGTTGCGCTGCTCGTCGTAGAGCGCATCGAACGTCGGGTCCTTCCAACAGCCGTCGCTCCATGAACCGCACTGATCGGAGGTGAACACGAAGAGCTGGTAGTTCGGATCGGGGTCCCCGCTCCAGTACCAGATGTAGGCATCGAAGTTCCCGGCGCCCCAGTAGTCGTTCATCTTGGCGTCGGTGACCGGCCGCAGATCCACGTCGATCCCGATCTGCTGCAGATACCCCACGATCAGTTCGCCGGCTTCCACCGCGCCGGTCGTGTCCTGTGACGCGGGGATCAACATCTGGAGGGGGTCGCCCGTCTCAGGGTCCTCGCGGATCCCGTCACCGTCGGCGTCGACGTAGCCGGCTTGCTCCAACAGATCGTTCGCGCCCGGGATGTCGAACGGGATCTCGTCTTCGGCCGGGATGTCAAGATGCCAGTACGCCGACGCCGGTCGGATGATCGTGTCACCCGGTGTGGCCGTGCCTTGGTAGACCTTGTCCGCGATGGCCTGCTTGTCGATCGCCATCGCGATGGCCTCTCGCACCACGTGATCGTGCAGGGCGGGCAACGCGTCGGCGTCCGGCCCCTGCCCACCGAAGTTGAACGCCAGGTTCAGCCACCAGTCCGACACCACGTGTTGCACCGTGATGTCGTCGATGCCGTCGATCGAGGCGATGAGGGAGGGCTTCAACCCGTCGGCGACGTCGATCTCCCCGTTGCGCAGCGCCTGGATCATCGCCTCCTGGTTCGAATAGAGCCGGAACTCGATGCGATCGAGGGCGGGCTGCTCGCCACAGAAGTACGGGTTGCGTTCCATCGTCCAGCCCTGGCCCTGGTTCCAGTCGGTCAAGGTGAAGGGACCGCTGGCGATCGACGGCGTGTTCTCGACGCTCTTGATCGTTCGGAGACCCTTGCCGTCGTACTGCGACCACACCTTCTCGGGCACGATGTAGACCCATGGCGGCATATCGGGCGCGAACGTGGGCTCGGTGGACTTCCAGATCAGCGTCGTGTCGTTCGGCGTCTCGAAGGTGGGATCGGAGGGGAAGTAGCTGCGGTACTGCGGGATCTTGTTGTCGATCACGAACCGGTAGGTGAAGGCGACGTCGCGCGAGGTGAGCGGCGTACCGTCGCTCCACTTGAGGTCGGCGCGCAACGTGCAGGTCCATTCGGTGGAGTCATCGTTCGGCTCGCACCCGGTCGCCAGGCTCGGCGCCGGCCCCAGGTCCTTGGAGGCGAACTTCAGCAACATGTCGTACTGGATCGTGACGACCGACCAGTCGCTGCCGGCGCTCACTGCCCACGGGTTGTCGGTGATGAGGTCGCTGGTGGTCCCGACCCGGAGCACCAGGTCCTCGCCCCCGCTCGGCGACGACGACTGTGCACGGGCGAGCGGCGCCACCAGGACCGCCGCGGTCATCGCCGCGAGCAGCACACCTGCCGCCCGGGTCCTCGACTTCGGTGCCTGCGACCTCATCGCGTTCCTTTCCCTGGTCCCCGTGGGGACGCCGTCCGCGCCGACCCTCGAACAAGCGTCGTCCTGCCGTCAAGACAACGGTGCGGTGCGTTCATCGTCGCGCCGCCAAGACGTCGATCACCGGTGTGTGCATCGCACCGTTGGATACCAACAGGTCGTCGCCGGCGGCCGGTGACGCGCCGAGCAGCGTGGAGATCTGCCCGCCGGCCTCGCGCACGATGACGCCGGTGGCGGTCCAATCCCACTCGTGACACGGTTCGTGCTCGAGCAGCGCGTCGACGGATCCCTGAGCGACCAGCAGATGGCCCCACGCGTCGCTGAGCCCTCTGGTTCCCCTCGCTCGATCGATGACGGCCACCAATCGATCGAGGTGGCCTCCGCGGATCCATTCCTCGACCCCCGAATGGGCAACGAACGCCTCGTTGATCGTCCCCACGTCCGAGACGCGGAGACGATGCTTCCCTCTCCAGGCGCCGCCCCCGCGCCAGGCGTGATACCGCTGGCCGAGCGCCGGCGCATCGGCCACCCCCAGGACGGGTTCGCCGTCGATCTCCAACCCGATCAGCGTCGTCCACAACGGGATGCCCTCCGCGTAGAGCTTGGTGCCGTCGACCGGATCGATCACCCAGCGCCGGCCGTTGGCGCCCTCCTGGAACCCCTCCTCCTCCCCGAGGACGCCGGCGGCGGGATCACGGACGGCGATCGCCGAGCGGATCGCTCGTTCGGCGGCCCGGTCCACCTTCGTCACCGGCGTCGCATCGGCCTTCAGCTCCACCGGGAGCCGGTCCCCGAAGCATGCCATCGTCACCTCGGCGGCGAGATCCGCGAGTTCGTGCGCAAACGCGAGGTCGGCGCTCAGATCGGGTTGGACCACGCCTTGCGCCCCGTTTCGTCCTCGATGACGACCCGCCGATGCGGCAGCTCGATGGACGGTGAGAACCGTGCGCGCACGATGAGCCCTCGGTCGTCGCGCTCCAGCACCCTGGCTTCCTCCATCCGGTTCCGGCCGCCGGCCATGACCGCCCACCCCGTCTCGTAGCGCGAGGCCATGACCACCGATCGAGCCGGGCTGCAGCGGACCTCGAGTTCGGTTCCGTCCACGGTGAGATCGCGGATCTGCGGCCCGGCGCTCGCGTACGTGTGTCCCTGCCGCAGCGCCTCCAGCACCGCCGCCTCGCTGCGCTCGGCCGCACGAACCATGGTCCATGCATCGCCGATATCGAAGCCCGGGTAGTGACAGTCGTCGGTACCGAACGCCCAGAACCGCTTGCCCCGGTCCAGACACAGGTCCCAGACGTAGGACGAGTCCCCACGCGCGTTCTCACGTTGCGCGCTGGAGTTGAACAGCTCGATGCCGTGCGCACCTTCCACCGCCATCAGGGTCTCGAGCGGCATCCCGCTCCAGTACGGATGGGCGATGAACGAGACCCCACCCAGGTCGGCGATGCACCGGGCCGCCGCCGACAGATCCGGGAAGGTCTTGTAGGTGTAGGCATCGATCGGACCCCACTTCGCTCGGTCGCCGCCGGGGTCTTCGGGGATCTCGCTGATCCCGATCGCCAGGATCTCGCTGTCGGTGAGCGCTTCGCCGTACGGGTCGGCCGCGAGTTCGGCGCCGGTGATCACCAGGATGTGGTCGGTGGATGGTTCGTGCGTGAGGGTCCAATGGTCGGTGATGGCGACGACGTCGAACCCCATCCACTCGTGATGGCGGACGTGCGCCGCCGGATCGAGTTCGCCGTCGGAACGTGCCGTATGGGTGTGGAACGCGCTCTTGAGCCACACCCCGTCGACGTCGAACGGGTTCCCCTCGGTCATCGCGGTCGCGTCTCCTCGTCGATGGTCGTCCGCGCGGACGGTAGGGCCGTGGCGCCCACGGCACAAGGTGGCCCGTGCCGTCACGGCAACAACGGCGTAGGCTCCCGACCGTGCGCACGACGGACGGGGCCGAACGGGTCGTCGCCGTCCTCGATCTGCTCGGCTCGACGCCAGAGGGGTTGGGGGTCTCGGCGATCGCGGACGAACTCGGCGTGCACCGCTCGAGCACATCGCGCCTCATGGGGACCCTGGCCGCCAGTGGCATCGTCGAGCGCGACCCGGCGACCCGCCGATACCGGCTGGGACCTCGGATCGTGGGCCTGGCCGCCACCGCGGTGGCGCGCCTGCCGGTCGTGAGCCAGGCCCGGCCGGAGCTGGAACAGCTCTCCGCCGCCACCTCCGAGACCGCGAACCTCGCGATCCTCGACCGGTTCCACGTGGTGTACGTCGATCAGGTCACGCCTGGGCAGACCGTGGTCATGGCGAGCTGGGTGGGACGGCGCAGTCCGGTGCACGCGAGTTCGAGCGGCAAGGTCCTCGTGGCCTTCGGTGACCCGAAGCTGCGCGAGGCGCTCCTTCGCCGGAGGCTCGATCCGCTCACCGAGCGCACGGTCGTGGATCCTGATGCGCTCGGGCGCCTCCTGCACGAGGTGACCCGTCGCGGGTACGCCTCGAGCAGCGGCGAACTCGAAGTGGGGCTGGTCACGGTGGCGGCGCCGGTCATGGCCGGCGGGCGCGCGATCGCGGCGGTCAGCGTCGCGGGCCCGTCCTACCGGTTCCCGGTCCGGGACATCCCCGGCTTGGCCCGCACCGTGATGCAAGCCGCCCTGGCGATCGGCCACCGCATGGCGGGCCGCTCCACCTTCTGACGGCGGATCCGATCAGGTGCTCGTGACCGACGTGGCGAAGACCAGACCGTCGTCGCCCACATCGACCGTGATGCTCTCGCCGTCACGGATCTGCCCCGACAAGAGCTGCAGCGCCAAGGGATCCTGGATCTCGCGTTGGATCACCCGCTGCAACGGGCGTGCCCCGAACGCAGGGTCATACCCCTTGTCCGCCAGGTAGGCCCGCGCCTCATCGGTGAGTGCCACCCTCAGGTTGCGCTCCTCCAACCGGCGGAGCAACGAGCGGAGCTGGATGTCCACGATCTGTGCGATCTCCTCGCGTCCCAGCGGCTCGAACACGACGATCTCGTCGATCCGGTTCACGAACTCCGGCCGGAAGAACCCACGGACGTCGTCCAGCACGGCTTGCCGCTGCTTGTCCCGGTCCATCGACGGGTCGTTGAACACCGCCGACCCGAGGTTGGACGTCATGATCACGATCGAGTTCCGGAAATCGACGGTACGGCCCTGCCCGTCGGTGAGCCTGCCGTCGTCCAGCAGCTGCAGCAGGATGTTGAACACGTCGGCGTGTGCCTTCTCCATCTCGTCGAGCAGCACGACGCTGTACGGGCGACGGCGAACGGCCTCGGTGAGCTGGCCGCCTTCCTCGTAGCCGATGTAGCCCGGCGGTGCGCCCACCAGTCGCGAGACCGAATGCCGCTCCTGGTACTCGCTCATGTCGACGCGCACGACCGCCCGTTCATCGTCGAACAGGTAGTCGGCGAGCGCTTTCGCCAGCTCTGTCTTGCCCACGCCCGTCGGGCCCAGGAACAGGAACGAACCGATCGGCTGGTTGGGGTCGGACAACCCCGCTCGCGAACGACGGATCGCGTTGGCCACCGCCTGCACCGCCTCGGTCTGATCGACGATCCGCTCATGGAGCGCGTCTTCGAGATGCACGAGCTTCTGCATCTCGCCTTCCATCAAGCGCGAGACCGGGATGCCGGTCCACTTCGAGACCACCTCGGCGACGTCCTCCTCGGTGACCTCCTCGTTCAGGAAGCGCCGGTCTCGCTGCAGCTCGGTGAGCGCGGCGTTCTCGGCTTCGAGCTGCTTGTCGAGATCCACCAGGACGCCGTAGCGGAGCTCGGCGGCTCGCTGCAGATCGCCGTCACGCTCGGCGTGATCGGCCTCCATGCGCGTCTCTTCGATGCGCGACTTCAGCGCGCGGATCGCGTCGATCCGCTCCTTCTCCTGCTGCCAGTGCGCGGTCATGCTGGCGCGCTCTTCCTGCAGGTTGGCGAGCTCCTCCTCGAGCCTGGCCAGCCGATCCTTCGACGCGACGTCGCTCTCCTTGCCCAGGGCGGCCTTCTCGATCTCGAGCTGACGGATGCGGCGCTCGACCTCGTCGATCTCGACCGGCATCGAGTCGATCTCGATCCGGAGCTTCGATGCGGCCTCGTCGACCAGGTCGATCGCCTTGTCGGGCAGGAACCGGCCGGTGACGTACCGGTCGCTCAGCACCGCGGCGGCCACCAACGCGGGGTCCTGGATCCGGACCCCGTGATGCACCTCGTAGCGTTCCTTCAAACCCCGCAGGATGCCGATCGCATCCTCGACGCTGGGCTCGGAGACCAGCACCGGTTGGAACCGCCGCTCCAAGGCCGGGTCCTTCTCGATGTGCTGGCGGTACTCGTCCAGGGTGGTGGCACCGATCGCTCGCAGCTCGCCACGCGCCAGCATCGGCTTCTACATGTTGCCGGCGTCCATGGCGCCCTCGGCGGCGCCCGCCCCCACCAGTGTGTGCAGCTCGTCGATGAACGTGACGATCTCGCCCTCGCTGTCAACGATCTCCTTCAACACGGCCTTCAGGCGTTCCTCGAACTCACCGCGGTACTTCGCCACGGCGATCATCGATCCGAGGTCGAGCGCGATCAGCCGCTTGTTCTTCAGTGATTCGGGAACGTCGCCGTCCACGATCCGCTGCGCGAGCCCTTCGACGATGGCGGTCTTGCCCACGCCCGGCTCGCCGATCAGCACCGGGTTGTTCTTGGTGCGGCGCGACAACACCTGGATCGTCCGGCGGATCTCCTCGTCGCGTCCGATCACGGGGTCGAGCTTGCCGCTTCGGGCGGCCTCGGTGAGGTCGCGCCCGTACTTCTCGAGCGACTGGAAGGTGTCCTCGGGGTTCTGGTTGGTGACCCGCTGGCGCCCTCGCACCTCCGCGAGCGCGCCCAGGATCGCATCGCGGGTGAGGCCCGTTTCCAGCAGGATCTGAGCAGCGCGGTGATCGCCGCTCGCGACCATGGCGAGCAGCAGGTGCTCGGTCGAGACGTATTCGTCGGTGAGGGCCTCGGCCTCGGTGGCGGCGGTCTCGAGCAGCCGGGCGGTGGCCGGCGATATCCGCGCCTCGGCGGTCGCGCCGGTGTACACCTTCGGCAGCGCGTCCAGCGCCGCCTCCACCCGCGCCCGGAGCTGGGCGGGGTTGGCACCGACGTGGTGCAGCAACGGGTAGACGATGCCCTCGGCGTCACCGAGCAGCGCGAACAGCACGTGCTCGGGTTCGATCTGTTGGTGGTTGCGCGCCACGGCCTGTTGCTGCGCCTCGGCAAGCGCGGTCTGCGACTTCATCGTCAGCTTGTTCATGTCCATGTCGTCATCACGTCCTCTTCGCTCCCTGATCGTGGTCGGCGCGGGTCACGCCGTACATCGCGTAGTCGCGTGGCCCAGCCGAGGACGGCATGAAGCCGCGTTGCACCCCTTCGAACGTGAAGCCGAGCCGTTCGGCGACCGCGCGCATGCCGGCGTTTTCGACGTCGGTCGAGACCTGCACCCGGATGGCGGCCTCGTCCCGGAACAGGTACGCGGTGATCTCCTTCACCGCTTCGGCTCCCAGTCCTCGGCGGCGATCGGCCTCGTCGTAGATCTCGATCCCCAGCTCGAACACCCCCACGGGCATGGCCTTGCGGATGGATCGCGCCTGCACCTCGCCCACGACCCGGCCCTCGGCCTCGATCGCGAACTCGATCCATCCTTCCTGCCAGATGCCTGACCGTTCGATCTTCTGACGGATCGGCTCGGGATCGCGCGGACCCCAATGGATGCCGTCGCCAACCGGGGCCGCTTGGGCCGCCTTCAGCACACGCTCGAACTCGTCGTCGCGGAACGCCCGAAGCGTCACCCGTTGTCCCACCACCCGCGTCACGGCGTCAGATCCCAGGGGAATCGCACCACGCTGCGCAACGGGAGGATCTCGCCACCGCGCCGGCCGGGCATCGCGATCGCCCGACGGTGATCGAGCTGGCGGCTGAGCCGCTCGACCTCGGCCCGAAGCTGTTCCATCTCCACGCGCATCTCCATGATCCGTTTGACCCCGGCCAGGTTCACGCCCTCATCGGTGAGGGTCTGGATGGCCCGCAACCGATCGATGTCGGCGTCGGAGTACCGGCGCGTGTTCCCCGATGTTCGCTGCGGACTCACCAGCCCTTTGCGCTCGTAGATCCGCAGCGTCTGCGGATGCACGCCCGCCAGCTCCGCGGCCACGCTGATGATGTAGACCGCGCGTTCATCGCCACGGTCACGGTCCTCTTGCTGCCTCATCGTTCGCTCCTCACGCCACGCCCATCCCTGAACGCGGCGACCCCTGCTGCGCATCCTGCAGATCCTGCAGCAGCTGCCTTTCTTCCTTGCTCAGCTTGCGCGGCACGTCGACCTCCACCGTCACCATCAGATCGCCGGAACCGTTCTTGCGCGGCGCGCCCTTGCCCTTGATGCGGAAGGTCTTGCCGCTCGGCGTCCCCGCCGGGACCTTCAGCGTGACGGGACCGTTCAGCGTGGGCACCTGGACGTTCGCCCCCAGCGCGGCCTCGGGGTAGGAGATCGGCAAGGTCAGGGTGAGGTTGTCGCCCTTGCGGCCGAAGACGTCGTCCCGCGCCACCTTCACCCGCACGTACAGGTCGCCGGGCTGACCGCCGGCCGGTCCCGGCTCCCCTCGCCCGGCCAGCTTGATCCGCGCGCCGTCCTTGACGCCGGCCGGGATCTTCACCTTGAACGTCCGGGTCCGGCGCTCCGATCCCGATCCCTTGCATGTCGGACACGGCGTCTCAACGATGCGCCCGGTCGCGTTGCAATTCCGGCACGGCTGCGACATCGAGAAGAACCCTTGGTTCACCGCCACCTCGCCGGCTCCACCGCAGACCGGACACACGCTCGGGCTGGTGCCCGGCGCGGCGCCCGATCCGTGACACGTGCGGCAGACGGACGGTCCGGTGATCTTCACGGGCACGGTGGTGCCAGCCATCGCGTCCTCGAACGAGACCTTGACCTCGGTCTCGAGGTCGGTCCCACGCTGCGGACGCGGAGCGCGACCTCGCGAGCGGCCCCCACCACCGAACAACCCTCCGAACAGGTCGCCCACATCGCCCAGGTCCTCGACGTTGACGTAGCGCGTACCGCCGGGGCCTCCGGCGCCACCAGGCCAACCTGCGGCACCCGCGCCGCCGGGACCGAACCCGCCGAACCCGGAGGCGCCCATGTCGCGCACCTCGTCGTATCGCTTGCGCTTGTCCTCGTCGCCCAGCACGTCGTAGGCCGCGGAGATCTCCTTGAAGCGGGTCTCCGCATCGGCGTTGCCAGGATTGGCGTCGGGGTGGAACTGCTGGGCGAGCTTGCGGTAGGCCTTCTTGATCTCGGCCGCAGAGGCGTTCTTGGCTACGCCGAGGACGCCGTAGTAGTCCTTCTCGAACCACTCTCGTCTGACCTCGTCCGCCATCTACCGTTGCACCGTCCCTCGTTGGCTCCGTGCCGGCGTCGTCAGGGTCGCTCGACCCGGACGCCCGCGGGACGCAGGACGCGCCCCTTCAGCGTGTACCCAGGCCGCAACACATCGGCCACGACCGGTTCGCCGTCACCGTCGCCCGTCTGCATCAGGGCTTCGTGCAACTCAGGGTCGAACGGCGACCCCTCGGCGTGGATCCGCTCCAGCCCCTCGGCCTTCAACGCATCGAGCAGCTTGGCGTAGACCAACTCCACGCCCTTGAGGAAGCGTTCGAAGTCCGGCTTGTCGTCGGCGGACATCAGCGCCAGCTCGAAGTCGTCGAGCACCTCGAGCAGCCGTCTGGCCACGGGCATCGCCCCCAACTCGGACAGCTCCGTCTGCTCCTTCACCACGCGCTTGCGGTAGTTGTCGAACTCTGCCTGCAGGCGACGGAGGTGGTCGAGGTACTGCCCGGCCTCCGCCTGGGCCGAAGCCAGGTCGTCGGCCACACCCGCGGCCTCGTCGGCGACGGTCTCATCCCCGAGGGTGGGGGCGTCTCCGGCCTCGGCGGCCGGGACGCCCTCGTCCTGCAGGTTCGCGAACCGTCGTCGGTCCGTGATGCGGATCTGCGGCTCCTCCTCGTGGTTCGGCGCCACCTACGACGCCTCCCCTTCATCAACGATCTCGCCCTCGACGACATCGTCCTCGGTGTCGGCTTCCGGCTCCCCAGCTGCCGCGCCCGCGTCCGCGTCACCCTGAGGTGCTTGCGCCTGCTGGTTCTGCACCATGGTCTGGCCAACTCGCTGGTAGACCTCCATCACGGCGTCGCTCGCGGCGGTGAGGGCCGAGGCCTCGGCGGTCTCGTCGTCCAGCACCTTCTTGAGCTCGTCGTTCTTGGTGGTCAGCTCGGTCCGTTCGGCCTCGGGGATCTTGTCGGCGTTCTCCTCGACGAACTTCGCCACCTGGTAGTGGAGCTGGTCCGCCTGGTTGCGCGCCTCCGCCGCTTCGCGCCGGGCGTGGTCCTCTGCCGCGAACTTCTCGGCGTCGGCCATCATCCGGTCGACCTCGTCCTTGGACAACGCGGTGCCGCCCGTGATCGTCATCGCCTGCTCCTTGCCGGTGGCGAGGTCCTTGGCGCTGACGTTCACGATGCCGTTGGCGTCGATGTCGAAGGCCACTTCGATCTGCGGCATCCCGCGCGGTGCCGGCGGGATGCCCATCAGGTGGAACTGTCCCAGCGGCTTCACGCCGGGCGACATCACGGTCTCGGCCTCGCCCTGCAGCACGTTGATCTCCACGGTGGTCTGGTTGTCGTCGGCCGTGGTGAAGATCTCGGACTTGCGGGTCGGGATCGTGGTGTTGCGCTCGATCAGCTTCGTGAAGATGCCGCCCTTGGTCTCGACACCCAGCGACAGCGGGGTCACGTCGAGGAGCAGGATGTCCTTCACGTCGCCCTTCAGGACGCCCGCCTGAACAGCGGCACCGATCGCCACGACCTCGTCGGGGTTCACGCCCTTGTGGGGCTCCTTGCCCCCGGTGAGTCCCTTGACCAGTTCCTGGATCATCGGCATGCGCGTCGAACCGCCGACCATGATCACGTGGTCGATGTCGGACGAGGGCTTGCCCCAGTCCTTGATCGCCTGCTCGAACGGCACCTTGGTCCGCGCGACCAGATCCTCGGTCATGCGCTCGAACTCGGCGCGGGTGAGCTTCTGCTCCATGTGGAGCGGACCGTCGGCGGTCGCGGTGATGAACGGCAGGTTGATCGTCGTCTCCGTCACCTGGCTGAGCTCGATCTTCGCCTTCTCCGCGGCTTCCTTCAGTCGCTGCAACGCCATACGGTCGGCGCCCAGGTCGACCCCGTGCGCGTTCTTGAACTCCTTGACCAGGAAATCGATGATCCGCTGGTCCCAGTCGTCTCCACCCAGGTGGGTATCGCCGTGGGTGGCCTTGACTTCGAACACGCCGTCGCCGATCTCCATCAGCGAGACGTCGAACGTGCCACCGCCCAGGTCGAAGACCAGCACCGTCTGCTCGGTGTCCTGCTTGTCGAGCCCGTAGGCCAGGGCGGCCGCGGTCGGCTCGTTGATGATGCGCAAGACCTCGAGACCCGCGATCTGCCCGGCCTCCTTGGTGGCCTGGCGCTGCGCGTCATCGAAGTAGGCCGGCACGGTGACGACGGCCTGGGTCACGGAATCACCCAGGTAAGCCTCCGCGTCGCGCTTGAGCTTGAGCAGGATCTGCGCGCTCACTTCCTGCGCGGTCCATGCCTTGCCGTCGACATCGACCGACCAGTCCTTCTCGCCCATGTGGCGCTTGACCGATCGGATCGTGCGATCCGGGTTGGTGATGGCCTGACGCTTCGCGACCTCACCCACCAGGATCTCGTTGTTCTTCGAGAACCCGACGACCGACGGCGTGGTGCGGCTGCCCTCGGCGTTGGGCACCACGGCGGGTTCGCCGGCTTCCAGCACGGCGACCACCGAGTTCGTGGTGCCGAGGTCGATCCCTACTGCTCGTGCCATCGGAAGCTGCTCCTTCATCGGGTCGTGGGGAGCCGGATGTCGCTCCCGCGCTACGTTCGGTTCAACCCAGGCTAAGACTTGAGTATTCCATTGACAACTTTGTTGTGTGCCCCCAGAGCGGCACCCTTGGAACCGTTGCAGCACAGTGACAGCAGTCGCGTCGGTACGGCGATCGCCCTCCTCCCGATGCGCCCTTCGTCCCTCCTGCTCTGTCGGCTGGATGGCATCCGTTTCCCCGTCCGGTTCAAGCGAGCGCAGGTTTCGACCGAATAGGGACTAGAACCAACGGCCCCGACCGAAGGGACGAGCCTCACGTGAGCCTGCCCAGCGAACAATCGCACGCGCCGCAGCCGGTGCGTCACAGCGTTGCCACCACGGTGGAATCGCTGATGCTCGAGGAACGCACCCGCTGGGCGATGCGGGTGCACGACGGCCTCACCCAATCGGTCACCTGTGCCGTGCTGGAGATCCAGACCCTCCGGCACCGGATCGAAACCGACCCCGCCGGCGCGATCGCCGAGTTGCGCGAGGTCGAGGACGCGATCCGCCACGACCTCACCGAGATCCGCGAGGTGCTCTTCGAGCTCCACGAGGGTCGGGCGCGTCGGGAACAACCCTTCGCCGCGTTCGTCGCCGAGCTCGTCGAACGCTGGCGGCTCCCGGCGCGGGTCGCCATCGAGGGCGACATCGACGACGTGCCCACCGCGGTGCTCGACACCGCTCAGCACATCGTCGCGGAGGCCCTCACGAACGCCGCGAAACATTCCGGATCGAAGGATGTATCCGTCCGGTTGCGAGCGGGCGGGGGGGAGCTTCGTGTCGAGGTCGAAGACCGGGGTCACGGCATCGCCGCGATCACGGATGACGACCCGCATTTCGGCCTGCGACTGATGCAGGCCAGAGCAGCCCAGATCGGCGGCTCGATCGAGATCGAGTCCACCCCCGGACGCGGCGTGTGTGTCATCGCCGTGCTCCCCGTCGGAGTGCAAGGAGAGGAACGATGAGGATCTTGGTCGTGGACGACCACGCGCTCGTGCGCCGTGGCATGCACTACGTGGTGAAGGAAGGCTTCCCGGATGCGGAGGTGCTCGAGGCCGAGGGATCGGCCGCGGCGCTCGACGTGTTCCGCGCAGGCAAGAAGATCGACCTCGCGCTCGTCGACGTCCGGATGCCGGACCTGGACGGGCTCGAGTTGCTCCGCGCCATCAAGGCCGAATGGGCCGACGTCCCGGTCATCATGCTCTCGACGTACGAGAACGCGCCGTACGTGAAGCGGGCGCTCTCCGATGGCGCCGCTGGCTATCTGTTGAAGGACGCCACGCCAGAAGACCTCTCGCAGGCGATCAACGTCGCGATGTCGGGTAGCGGCAACGTCCTGAGCCCCCGCGTGATCCAGAACCTGTTCGAGGACCAGCAGTCCGGTCACGGCGAGAACGGCCGGCGGAACGAGTACAGCCTGACCCAGCGCGAGAACGACATCCTGGCGTTGCTGGCCGAGGGCAAGTCGAACCGCGAGATCGCGCAGTCGCTGTTCCTGAGCGAGAAGACAGTCAAGGCGCACCTGGCCGCCATCTTCCGCAAGCTGGGCGTCACGAACCGCACCCAGGCCGCGATGATGGCTGTGCAGATGGGTGTCGGCCCGACGCCGGGCGCCCTGGTGATCGGCGAGTAGCCGAGCCGAACGGTCCTACGGGAAGTCTCGGTAGAACCGGCTCGCCGTGGGGCCGCGTTGCCCCTGGTACTTGTTGCCGGCCGAGCCGTACGGCGTCTCGGCGGGCGTCGTCAGCTGGAAGAAACTGATCTGCCCGATCTTCATCCCCGGGTACAACGTGATGGGCAGGTTGGCGACGTTCGAAAGCTCCAGCGTGAGATAGCCGTCCCAGCCCGGGTCGACGTATCCGGCCGTGGAATGGATCAACAGGCCGAGCCGGCCCAGCGAGGACTTCCCCTCGAGCCTGGCGACGAGGTCGTCGGGCAGCGCCACGCGCTCCAGCGTGGAACCCAGCACGAATTCACCGGGGTGCAGGATGAACGCCTCGTCCGGCTTGACCTCGACCAGCTCGGTGAGGTCGGGCATCTCGTCCTTCACGTCGATGTAGGCGTACCGCGAGTTCGCGAACACGCGGAACTGCGAGTCGACGTGCAGGTCGATCGAGGAGGGCTGGATGCACTGCTCGTCGAACGGATCGATCACGATGCTGCCGGCGTCGATGGCTTCGCGGATCGTGCGGTCGGACAGGATCATGGCGCGCCGATGCTACCCGTTCTGACTCACGGCGACCCAACGTTCGAGCGTGGCCGCGGCGACCCCGTTGTCGATCGCCTGCGCGGCCAGTTCGAGGCCCGCGAGCATCGTCGCCGAGACGCTCGAGACCGTGAGGGCGGCGGCGGCGTTGAGGAGGACGACCTCGCGTTTGGGCCCCCCGCCCCCCGCCAGGATCTCGCGGACGATGGCCGCCGAGGTATCCGCATCGCCTCCCTGGAGCTGATCGAGCCTCGCCCGATCGAGGCCGAGTTCGGCGGGGTCGAGGTGCATCTCGCTCACCGTGCCGTCGGCGACGTCCAGCAGGGTGGAAGGGCCGGTCGTGGTGAGCTCGTCGAGACCGTCATCGCCGCGGAAGAGCATCGCGCGGGTGCCACGCCTCGCCAGCACCTCGGCCATCAACGGCATCATGCGGGCATCCGAACAGCCGACCGCCTGGGCGGCCGGTCGCGCCGGGTTCGTGAGCGGACCGAGGAAGTTGAACACGGTGGGGACCCGGAGCTCGCCTCGCACGGGTCCGGCGTGGGCCATGGAGGGATGGAACATCGGCGCGAACAGGAAGGCGATGCCGGCATCGGCAAGGCACCGCTCCACCCCGGCGCCGTCGAGGTCGATCTTCACGCCGAGCGCCTCGAGCACGTCGGCCGATCCGCAGTGGCTCGAGGCAGCGCGGTTCCCGTGCTTGGCGACGACCGCTCCGGCCGCCGCCGTCACGATCGCCGCCACCGTGGAGATGTTGAACGTGCCGCTGCGGTCGCCGCCGGTACCCACGACGTCGACCGTCGACACCGGTGACGTCACCGGTGTCGCGAAGGCCAGCATCGTGCGGGCCAGACCTTCGACCTCGTCGGCCGTTTCGCCCTTGGTCCGCAACGCCATGAGGAACCCGCCGATCTGACCGGCCGAGGCTTCCCCAGCCATGATCCGGCGCATCACTTCGGCCGCATCGTCGGCGCTCAAGGCCTCGCGTGCGGACAGGCGCAAGAGCGTGTGCGGCCAGAAGTTGGCGTCGCTTTCGGTCATGGTTCGGGCAAGCTAGCAGGTCGTGTCGGGCTCGCGCGAGGGCAGGCCGGCTCGCTACACTGTCGCCCTCACGCCGCACGAACGGGCGCGAGATGCGGGTGTGGTTCAATGGTAGAACGCAAGCTTCCCAAGCTTGAAACGGGGGTTCGATTCCCCTCACCCGCTCCAACGAGTCCCGCCAAAAGCCTCGAGAACCTCACAGGTATCGGGACGCCGTCGGACAGAGCTCCTTCAGCGGGCACTGCCGGCATCGCGGCGTGGGCGCTTTGCAGATCTCCCGTCCCAGCCGGATGAACGCCACGTGCAGCGGCGTGCGCATCCCGTCGGGCACCAGCTCATGCAGGATGCGGTCGGCGCGCTCGGCGGTTGCCTTCGCGGGGATCAACCCCAACCGCCTGGTGACCCGGTGCACGTGGGTATCGACGGGCATCGCGTCACGGCCGAGCGCGAAGCTGAGCACCACCGCCGCGGTCTTCGGCCCGATGCCGGGCAAGCCGATCAGGTAGTCACGGGCCTCGTCGTCGGTCATGGCGCGCAGGCTCGAGAGGTCGAAGGAACCCTCGCGATCGCGCACCTCGCGCAGGATCGCCTGGATCCGGGGAGCCTTCGAGTTCGCGAGCCCGCCGCTGCGGATAGCATCGGCCACTTCGACCGTCGGTGCGTCCACGACCTGCTGCCACCCGCCGGGGAAGACGCGCTGCAGATCCGCGAACGCCCGCTCGGCGTTGAGGTCGCTCGTGTGTTGTGACAGTACGGTCAAGATCAGCTCGTCGAGCGGATCGACGGCGCGAGGAGGTTCGAGGTCGCCGCCGAAGTACGTGGCGAGCCGCCGGTAGATGGCTCGGATGCGCCGGCGATCGGGTGGGGTCCAGTCGGCGGGTTCGGTGCGGGTGGCGCTCACGCGCCCATGTCGCGCGCGGCGTTCCGGAACTGGGTGAGCGACGGTTCGAAGCTGAGCCGGATGGTGTCGGTGGGCCCGTTGCGGTGCTTGGCGACGATGAGCTCGGCGTGCTTCTTCTTCTCTGGGTCGGCGTCGTCCCGGTGGATGAACATGACGACGTCGCTGTCCTGTTCGATGGCGCCGGACTCGCGCAGATCGGACAGCTGGGGTCGCTTGTCGGCTCGTGCTTCCGGGTTGCGGTTGAGTTGGGAGAGCGCCACCACCGGCACGTGCAATTCCTTGGCCAGGAGCTTGAGGTTCCGGCTGATCTCGGCGACCTCCTGCTGACGGCTGTCGGGCCTGCGGGCGTTGGGGCTGGTCATGAGCTGGAGGTAGTCGACGATGATGAGCGAGAGCCCCTGGTTGCCCGTGCGCATGCGCCGGGCCTTGGCGCGGATGTCGACGATGTTGACGTTGCCCGAGTCGACGATGTGCAGCGGTGCCTCGTGCAGTGTCTCCCCCGCCTGGACGACGCGGATCCAGTCGTCGGGGCCGACGCGCTTGTTGCGGATGCGATCCCAGGGCACACGCGCCTCACCGCAGAGCAGGCGCATGCCGATCTCGTAGCGGCTCATCTCGAGCGAGAAGACCGCGACCGGCGCGCCGGTGACCGCGACGTTGCGCGCCACGTTCATGGCGAGCGAGGACTTCCCGATGCCCGGCCGCGCGGCGACGATGATGAGGTTGCCGGGTTGCAGTCCGGAGGTGAGGTCGTCGAGATCGCGGAAGCCCGTGGGCAGGCCCGTGTAGGCGGACTCGCGGTTCTGGATCGACTCGTGGTCGGACATCGCCTGGGTGATGAGGTCGCCGATCTCCGCGGCGTCCTCGTTGTCCTCACGGCGGGCCACGTCGTAGATGCGCTGCTCGGCACCGTCGGCGATGTCGTCGGCGTCGCTGGCGCCCACGTACGCGGTGTCGATGATGTCGGCCGCAGCGCCGATCAACCGGCGCCGCAGCGCCGCGTCGGACACGATCTTGGCATAGTGGGGAGCCCCGGCCGGGGTCGGGACCTCGTCGACCAGGTCGCGGAGGTACAGCGCGCCGCCCACATCGTCCAGGATGCCCGTGCGTCGCAGGGCGTCGACGGCAGTGATGATGTCGATCGGCTCGCCCTGGGCGAAGAGCGTGCGAAGGGCCTGGTAGATCTTTCCGTGCGCTTGGCGGTAGAAGTCGTCGGCCTCGAGGATCTCCACGACGTCGGCCATCGCCTCGGTGGACAACAGCATGGAACCGAGGACCGAGCGCTCGGCATCGAGGTCCTGGGGCGGTACCCGGTGGCCGGGGATCTTGACGACCTCGTCAGCGACGCGCACCACGCTGACCCCCCTCTCGACCGACACGAACCCGACGACCGACGCTACGCTTCGCACCCACCCGCCGACAGTGGAGAACGGGTGTGGATTGCCGCACCGCAGGTGGGGATCGGAAGTTTGTTGTCACTCCCCGCCTGACCTGCATTTCCACCATGTGGACAGTCATGTGGACAAGTGTGGAGAACGCTACTGACACGCGAAACGGCCGGGCCGGCGGGGTGAGGGAACCCGCGCAGGCGCCGGAGGCGCCGAGCAGTTCCCAAACCCCGCCGACCCGGCCGTCAGGCCTG
Source organism: Actinomycetota bacterium (assembly GCA_035535815.1). Lineage (GTDB taxonomy): Bacteria > Actinomycetota > UBA4738 > UBA4738 > HRBIN12 > JAOUEA01. Next base: position 21,417 of record DATLPI010000075.1, read on the forward strand.
TGCTGTGACCTCGACCGTCAGGATCGGCTCGACCTCAGAGAAGAGCCTGACCTTGACCTCGTGGGTGCCCACCGAGCGGATCGGCTCCTCGAGATGGACGTCGCGCTTGTCGACCGGCGTCTCAAGTCGAGCCGAGATCGCCTCGGCGATGTCCGCGGACGTGACGGAGCCGAAGAGCTTGCCCTCCTCACCCGCGCGGGCCGCGATCTGCAACGGCCCGCCGGCGATGAGCTTGCTGGCCAGCGCCTCGTACTCGCCCTTCTGCTTGCCCACACGGAGCTTGTGCGAGCGCGCCAATGACTC
>DATLPI010000076.1:0-19002 GCA_035535815.1 Actinomycetota bacterium
GGCCGCCCTGGTGCTGATCGGCATCCCGTTGCAACCGAAGGACGTGACCCTGCCGGCCCTTCCGCCATCCGAGGAGCTCCGCCGGTTCCGCAGGCCGGTGCTGATCCTCGCGGGCGACAACGACGAGTACTGTCCGGCCGAGGAAGCGCGAGACTTCTCCGCCGAGTTCGCGGACGGCCGCCTCGCTCTGCTCGAGGGCACCGACCATTTCCTCTGGCGCCGGGAGCGTGAAGCGGCGGCGATCGTCGGCGAGTTCGTGGACGAGGTGCTCGGGGGCGCCTGAAGGCGTCAGCGATCCGAGCGTGCGTGCCCGTTCGTCCGCGGGTCCACCGGCGGCGGCCGGCGAGGTCGCCATACCCACACGAACGGCAGGAACAGGAACATCCCGCCGAACAATCCGGGCCACACGAAGACCCCCAGCAGCACGAACACGACGCAGACGGTGAGCCAGAGCAGCGGGTTCCCCCACCACGGGCGGTCGTCCAGCCGGCCGCGGCGCCAGACCAGCAGGAACCCGCCGATCACGAACAGCATCACCAGGAACGGCAACGCCAGGTAGAGGATCCGATCCTCGTTCATGAGGACAGCTACGGATCTTCTCGGTCCTGGCGGAGGTGATCCGCTTGGCGCACGTCCTCATCGAGGTCTGCCGGGGTGATCGTGGGAACCGATGGCGAACCGCCGCCCCACCGTCTCCCGGCGGCCTTCCACGATCTGATCAGATGCACGATCGTGTAGACACCCAGCGCGATGAGGGCCGCCAGCCCGAGGTAGGCGAAGAACATGGGGACCAGCCTGTCACGGTGTGCCTACAGCGGCACGTGCGAGAGCACCATGATGCGCTGCTCGGTCATCTCCTCCATCGCGAACCGCAGGCCTTCGCGGCCGAAGCCAGAATCCTTCGATCCGCCGTACGGCATCTGATCGGCGCGGAACGCGCTGACGTCGTTGATGATGACCCCGCCCACCTCGAGCGTGCGGTGGGCTTCCATCGCCCGGCTGATGTCGTTCGTGAAGACGCCGGCCTGGAGGCCGTACTTCGAGTCGTTCACCGACTTCAGCGCGTCGTCGAACGTCTGATAGGGGCTGATCGTGACGACGGGGCCGAAGACCTCCTCGCGGCACACCTTCATCTCCGGCTTCACGTCGGCGATGAGCGTGGGTTGGAAGATCGGACCCTCGCCGGTGCCGCCGGTGAGCACCTGCGCGCCCTGGCTGACGGCCTCGTCGACCCAGCCCTGGATGCGCTCCACCTCCTGTGCCTGGATCACCGGGCCCACGTCGACGGTCGGGTCCATCGGGTCGCCCACCTTCAACGACTCCACCTGCTTGGTGAGGCGCGCCGCGAAGTCGTCGTAGACCTCGGAGGCGACGAGCACGCGCTGCACGCTGATGCAGCTCTGCCCTGCCTGGTAGTAGCCGCCGAACGCGATGCGCTGGGCGGCGAAGTCCAGGTCGGCGTCGCTGTGCACGATGACGCCGGCGTTCCCGCCGAGCTCGAGGGTGACGCGCTTCTTCGGATCCAGACCCTTGAGGTACCACCCGATCTCCGAGGAACCGGTGAACGAGATCTTCTTGAACCGATCGTCGCGCGCCATGCCGTCCGCGACCTTCGAGCTCACGGGCAATACCTGGAACATGCCTTTGGGCAGGTCCGTCTCAGCGAAGAACTCGGCGAGCCGAAGCGAACCGATCGGGGTGGCACTGGCAGGCTTCACCACGATGGGTGCGCCGACCCCGAGCGACGGCGCCACCTTGTGGGCCACCAGGTTCAACGGGAAGTTGAAAGGCGTGATCCCGAGCACCGGGCCCAGAGGGAAGCGACGGAGCAACCCGAGCCGTGAGCCCAGCGCCTGCTCGGTGTCCAGGCGCATCGCTTCGTCGGTGCCGTGGCGGATCACCTCGGAGGCCCACCGGAACGTCGAGACCGCGCGGGTCGCCTCGACCGTGGCCCACTTCAGTGGCTTGCCACCTTCGGCCGCGATCAGGTTCGCGTTCTCCTCGATCGTCTCCGACAGGCGCTTGGAGATGTGGTCGAGCGCGTCGGCGCGCGCCCAGATCGGCAGGTTCTTCGACTCCTCGAAAGTGTCGTGGGCGACCTGGGAGGCCTCCTCGACATCGGCGGCGGTGGGGACGGCGATCTCGGCGACGACGCTGCCGTCGTACGGGCTGTGCACCTCGAAGGTGCCTTCGCCGGTTCGCCACTCCCCGTTCACCAGGAACGGACGCGTCTCGACCATCGGGGATGCTCCTTCTTCTCTTCTGACCCGCTACCGCTTCGCTGCTTGAGCGGGGTTCTCTTCTGACCCGCTACCACTTCGCTGCTTGAGCGGGACTTCTTTTCCTTGCCCGCTCGATCTGCTGTTCCTGCGGGCTCCGGCTGGGATGGCCGCTAGTCCAGCGAGACCATCACGTGCTTGATGTTGGTGTAGTCCTCGAGCGAGTAGACGGACATGTCCTTGCCGTGCCCGCTCTGCTTGTACCCACCGTGGGGCATCTCAGGCGTGAGCGGGATGTGCGTGTTGACCCACACGCAGCCGAACTGCAGGCGACGAGACATGCGCATGGCGCGACCAACGTCGCGCGTCCAGACGGACGAGGCGAGGCCGTAGTCGGTTCCGTTCGCCCAGGCGAGCGCCTGATCTTCGTCGGTGAACCGCTGCACGGTCACCACCGGCCCGAACACCTCACGCTGCACGATCTCGGCGTCCTGCGAGGGGTTGGCCACGACCGTCGGCTTGAAGTGGAAGCCGGGGGTGCCGAGGGACTCGCCGCCGGTGAGGATCTCGGCGCCGTCGTCCTTGGCGCGGGACAGGAAGCCCTCGACCCGCTGCAGCTGCTCCTGGCTGATGATCGAGCCGACCGCGACATCGTCCTCGAACGCGGTGCCGACCTTGAGGTCTTCGACCGCCGGGACGAGATCGGTGAGCACCTTGTCGTACGCGCCTTCGGCGACGAGCACGCGGCACGCCGCGGTGCAGTCCTGTCCGGCGTTGAAGTAGCCCGCGATCGAGATCCACTCGACGACGGATTCGATGTCGGCGTCGTCGAAGACCACGACGGGCGCCTTGCCACCGAGCTCCAGGTGGACGCGTTTCAGCGTGTCGCTGGCGTTCGTGTGGATCAGCTTGCCGGTGTTCACGTCGCCGGTCAGCGAGACGATCCCCACGTCGGGATGGCGCACCAACCGGTCACCCACCGGCAAGCCGTCGCCGGTGACGACGTTGAAGACCCCGGGCGGGAAGATGTCGGCGGCGAGCTCCGCGAGCTTGATGGTCGACAGCGGCGTCATCTCCGAGGGCTTCAGCACGATGGTGTTGCCCGACGCCAGCGCAGGACCGATCTTCCAGACCGCCATCATCAGCGGGTAGTTCCACGGCGCGATCAGACCGGCGACACCGATCGGCTCGCGACGGACGATCGAGGTGAACCCCGCCATGTACTCGCCGGCGCTGCGACCCTCGGGCAGACGCGCCGCGCCCGCGAAGAACCGCAGGTTGTCGACGATGGGCGGGATCTCTTCCGACATCGTCACCGCTGCCGGCTTGCCGGCGTCCTGGGACTCGATGTTGACGATCTCGTCGGCGTTCTCCTCGATCGCGTCGGCGAGCTTGAGGAGCATCAGTTGGCGATCCTTGGGCGTGGAGTCGAACCAGGTGTCGTCGAAGGCCTTCTTGGCCGCGGCGACGGCCTTGTCGACGTCCTCGGCGGTGCCCTCTTGCACGGAGCCGATCACCTCGCCCGTGTGAGGGCTGATGATGTCGCGGGTGCCGCCGTCGGACGAGTTCACCCACTCGCCGTTGATGAACATCTGATGGCTGTCAGCCATGTTCCCCCTCCTCGTCGAAGAAGCCTGCTCGACCGTCTGAACGCGTGGTCAGACCGCCAGTATGCCTCGGGGTGGCGCGAACGTTCCACCCGACGGATGGCCCGGGCCGGTCCTCGCGATTGTCCGAGGTGGACAACGCATCACCCTTCCTGTTGGGCGGCCTGGAGATCACGGGCACGCAGCGCCAGCCAGAACTCCATCCGGTCGAAACTGCTCGATAGATCCCGCCCGGTGAGCTCTTCGACCTTGCGCATGCGGTAGCGCAGCGTGTGGCGATGAACGAACAGCTCGGTGGCCGCCGTCTCCCAGCGGGCGTTGTGCTGCAGGAACGCTTGGAGCGAGCTCAGCAACTCCCCGTTGTGATCCCGGTCGTAGGCGTCGAGAGGCCCGAGCATCGAATCGGCGAACGCGCGCAGCGCGTCGGGCTCGGTCATCGACAACAGCAACCGGTATGTGCCCAGGTCGGCGAACCCGGCGTGCGACCACCCCTCCAGGCGGCACACCTGGAGCGCATACCTCGACTCACGGAGGGAACGGCCGACATCATCGGCCGTCACGGTGGAGCCGGCGCCGGCACGCAGCTCGGCGCCCACGCGATGGCCGATGGCCTTCGTGACCTCCTCGAGATCGACCTCCGGTTCGGCGGGCAACAACAGATGCACCCCATCGGCATGGGCCGAGGCGAGGAACCCGCCGCCCGCCCGCGACCGGTCGTCCGTGGCCGCGAGCGCCACCGTCTCCGGGTCGGGCGCCTCACCCACGGTCTCGAGCGAGACGACGAGCACCGCCGCGTCGCGGTCGAACCCGAAGCGCGCGAGCCCGCGACCGGCGTCGGCGTTCGTCAGTCCGCCGCGCGCGAGTTCGTCGAAGAAGTCGCCCTGGAGCCGACGTTGAGCGTCGGCCACCGCCCGGGACTTCGCGAGTTCGATCGCGAACAGGCTCAGCGCGTGGCCCGCCACGATCCGGTCCGTCTGGCTGAGCTGTTCGGGTTTGCCCACGGCGAGGAACGCCTCGACGCGGCCCTGCGCCCCGACGGGCTGGACCCAGATGTGATGGCCACGATCGACCAAGGTGAGGCTGAACGAGGTGCTCTCGGGGCGGCTGTCACGCAGCTCGTCCCACACGCGTTCGGCCCGGAGCGAGGCCGCTCGGCTGGTGCCGGCGATCGGCAGGCCGTGGAGGTCGAGCAGCAACGCCCATCCCTTCGTGACGTCGGCGAGGGAGCGTGCGATGCCGTCGGGCCCCTTGCCCTCCAGGACGGCACGCGTGAGCACGTGTTCGGCATCGACCGCCCGCTGCAGCGTGTCGTACTGCTCGGCGACGATGCGCGTGAACACGGCCTCGGTGATCGCGATGAACGGCACCGGGTACGGCACCTCGAAGAGTGGGAACGCCTCCGAGGTGGCGGCGGTCACCAGCGAGCGGGGCGTCTTGTCGTGGCTGAACCCGAGCCCGAACCCGAGCCCGGCCAGGCCCGCCCTCGCCAGGCGCTTCACGTAGGCGCGCTGCTTCGCCGGCGTCGTGCCGATGCCCATGCCGGTGGTGAGGATCAACTCGCCGCCCTTGAGCCACGGCGTCGGGTCCTCCAGCTCGGACACGTGCACCCATCGGATGGGGCGCTGAGCCTGCTCCTGGCCGGCGAGCAGCTTCAGCGGCATGCCCGGTACGGCGACGATGTCCTTGACGGTGACGGCCATGGATCGATTGTACGGAACGTACAGCTAGGACACGTCAGACGGAGCCTTGAGCCGGTCCCGCTGGACGAACCGTACAACCCTGACCGCGAAGCATGGCCCCGTCATCGCCTGACAAGACCCGGCGACTGGCCCGACACTCGACCGGTACCCCAGCAGGAGGGAAGACGCTCGATATGGACATCCCCCAGGAACGCAAACTCGTCACCGAGATCCCCGGTCCGAAGTCCCGCGAGTGGTTCGCGCGGCGGGAACAGGCCGTCGCCAAAGGCGTCGGCGCGATCCATCCCATCGTCACCGCGCGTGCATCGGGCTCGATCGTCGAAGACGTCGACGGCAACCGCTTGATCGACTTCGCCACCGGCATCGCCGTGCTCAACGTCGGGCACACGGCGCCAGAGGTCGTCGCCGCGATCCAGAAGCAGGTCGAACTCGAAACGCACACCTGCTTCCACGTCTCCGCGAACGAGCCCTACATCGAACTGGCCGAGCGGCTCAACGCGTTGACCCCCGGCGACCACACGAAGAAGACGATGTTCGCCAACTCGGGGGCCGAGGCGGTCGAGAACGCGGTGAAGATCGCGCGCAAGCACACCGGTCGGCCGGCGATCGTGACCTTCGATCACGCGTTCCACGGACGCACGCTCCTTGCGATGTCGCTCACCGCCAAGGTGATGCCCTACAAACAGGGCATGGGGCCGTTCGCTCCCGAGATCTACCGGCTCCCGTTCGCCTACCCGTACCGCTGGAGGTCCGAGGGTGCCGATCCGGAGACCGTGACCCGCGAAGCGCTCGCCTATGCGTTCGACACGATGCACAAGCACATCGGCGAAGAGAACATCGCCGCCGTGATCATGGAGCCGATCCAGGGCGAGGGCGGCTTCATCGTCCCCTCCCCCGGCTTCGTCGCGGGGATCGCCGAGTTCTGCTCCGCGCACGGGATCGTGTTCATCGCCGACGAGATCCAGTCGGCGATGGGACGGGCCGGCCGCTGGTATGCGATCGAGGACGAAGGGGTCGTGCCCGACCTGGTGACCACCGCGAAGTCGATGGGCGGCGGACTGCCGATCAGCGCCGTCACCGGTCGCGCCGAGATCATGGACGCGGTGCACGCCGGCGGCCTGGGCGGCACGTACGGCGGCAACCCCGTCGCGGCCGCCGCGTCGCTCGCCGTGCTCGACAAGATCGAGCGCGAGGATCTGCTGGCGCGCTCGCGCGAGGTGGGCGCCACGATCATGGAGCGATTCACCGCGATGGCCGACCGCTACGACGCGATCGGCGACGTCCGCGGCCGAGGAGCGATGCTCGCGATCGAACTCGTCACCGACCGCCGCACCAAGGAGCCGCTGGGCGGCGAGGCGATGAACGCGATCGCCAGCGGCTGCCTCGCCCAGGGCGTGATCGTGCTGACGGCCGGGACCTACGGCAACGTGGTCCGGCTCCTGCCGCCGATCAACATCGAGGCCGACCTGCTCGAGGACGGGCTGCAGGTGCTGGACGACGCGGTGGGTGCCGTCGTCGCGTAACCGGCACATCGCGGAACGGTTGCTACCGTTCCGCGCATGAGCCACGACGACGACGGATCCGGCCCCGACGGTAGGGTTCGTTCGCGGTTCCGGCGTCTGCTGCTCGACGTCACGCCGCTTCGCGTCTCCCACGACTACCGCCTCCTGTGGACGGGGACGTTCATCTCGGCACTCGGGTCACAGTTCGCGCGGGTGGGCTTGTACGTGCAGGTGTACGCGCTCACGGGCTCTCCCGCGGCCGTCGGCTTGCTGGGGCTGTCGGGCCTGGCCGGCAACATCGCCGGCACGTTCGTGGGCGGGTCGTTCATCGACGCGCACGACCGCCGGACGGTGATCGTGTGGACACAGCTCGGGCACGTCGTCGTGGCCGCGGTGCTGGTCGCGACGGCGCTCGTTCCGTCCCCGTCGCTCGCCGTGCTGCACCTGGCGAACGCCTTCACGTGGATGCTGGCGGCGATCAACATGCCCGCCCGGCAGGCGTCGGTGCCGCGGCTCGTCGGCGACGACCTGATGCCGTCAGCCGTCGCGTTGTCCCAGATGCAGTGGCAGGTCACCGGCATCGTCGGTCCGGCCCTCGCCGGCCTGCTGATCGCTGCGACGGGCGACAACGTGGGATGGGCCTACGCGGTGGACCTCGTCAGCTACGGCGGCATGCTGATCGCGGCGCTGGCGATGCAGCCGCTGCCACCAGAACCCGATGACGCCGGACCCACCGTCGGCCCCCGAGCGGTGGCCGAAGGGTTCCGCTATGTGGCGCACCACCGGCTGCTGCAGTCGACGTTCGTGATCGACCTGATCGCGATGATCTTCGGGATGCCGGCGGCGCTGTTCCCGGTCCTCGCCGCCACGCAGTTCGACCGGGGGCCCGAGGTGGTGGGGCTGCTGTTCGCGGCGCCGGCCGTGGGGGCACTCGCCCAGGTGCTGCTGTCGGGCTCGGTCGTGCGGATCCGCCGTCAGGGCGAGGCCGTGATCTGGGCGGTGGCGGGCTGGGGCGCGGCGATCGCCGCGTTCGGGCTGGTAGGCGCGAACCTCGCCCTGGCGATGGTCTTCCTGGCGATCGCCGGCGCTGCCGACGTGGTGAGCGCGATCTTCCGTTCGACGATCCTGCAGGTCACCGTCCCCGACCGGCTCCGCGGGCGGCTGAGCGGCATCTTCTCGCTGGTGGTGACCGGCGGCCCGAAGCTCGGCGACGTGGAGGCAGGACTGGTCGCCACCTGGTTCACCCCCGCGATCAGCGTGGTGACGGGCGGGGTGGCGTGCATCCTCGGCGCGGTCATCGCGGCGTTCGCCTATCCGGAACTGCGGCGCTACCGCACCGACACGCACGAGGGGTGAGCCGCTCGCGCGCGGCGGCCGCCCTGGGTACGCTGCGGGCGTGACCACCCTGCGAGCCACCTCGACCGGAGCGCGCGAGCCCGCGCCGGCGGAACCGGAACCGGCCGAGGCCTGAGGTGGCGACGCCGCGCGTCTCGACCGTGGAGCTGCGCGTCCTCGACGGGCCCAACCTGTACTACCCCCGCCCCGCGCTCAAACTGACGCTCGAGATCCCGGGGTGGATGCGCGCCTCCGAGACCACCGTGCGCGAGGTAGCCGAACGGCTCTCGATGCCGCCGAGCCTGTCGCCGGGCGCCCCCGGGAGCGAACAGCGACGCCGCGCGACCGCGCGCATCGGCGCCCAGCTGACGCGCCGGATCGCGGTGGCCTCCGGCGTGCGACGCCTGGCGGTCCGCGGCCGTCCCGGGCCGGCGCCCGACCGCATCGTGATCGCCTTCCCCTGGCGCCGGCGCGCCGCGGCCGAGGCCCTGGCCGCCGAGACCGCCGGCGCGATGGGCGACCTGCTGCGACGCTCCCCCGCCCGAGTGATCGCCGACGCCGGCGCGAGGCTCGCCGCCGTGGATCCGGGCCCCGAGCCGACGGTGACGGATCCGACGATCCCGGTGATCCAGGTGACGGGCACGAACGGCAAGACCACGACGGTTCGCCTCCTCGCCCACCTGGTGCGGACCGCGGGCCGGTCCGTGGCCTTCTCCTCCACCGACGGGGTCTACCGCGACGACGGCGAGTTGGTCGAACGCGGTGACTACAGCGGGTTCGGTGGCGCGGCGATGGCGCTGGCCCAGGATCCCGACATCGCGGTGCTCGAAACCGCGCGGGGCGGGATGCTCCTGCGCGGCGCGGGGGTCCTGCACAACGACGTCGCCGTCGTCACCAACGTCAGCGCCGACCATCTGGGTCTGCACGGCGTCGACACCGTCGATCAACTCGCGGAGGTGAAAGGCATCATCACCCGCATCACCCGCCCCGACGGGTGGGACGTGCTGAACGCCGACGACCCCCGCGTGCTCGCGATGCGACGCAACGCGACGGGCCGGCCGTGGCTGTTCTCGACGCACCCCGATCATCCGGCGCTGCGGGAGGCGCTGCGCGAGGGAGGCCGGGCGATGTCGATCCAGGACGGCCGCCTCACCTGGTTCTCCGGCCATCGGGCCCATCCCATGGTGGCGATGCTGGACGTGCCCATGACCCTGGCGGGGGTCTCCCGGATCAACGCGCAGAACGCCATGGCGGCCGCCGCGGCGGCGCTGGCGATCGGCCTGCCACATCGGGCCGTGGTCAAGGGCCTGAAGACGTTCGTCCAGGACCCCGAACACAACCCCGGGCGAGCCAACCTGTTCTCGATCGACGGCACGGTCGTGATGATCGACTACGCCCACAACGAGGCGGGCATGAGCGGCTTGGTGGAGACCTTGGACGGGCTTCGGCCGCGAGGCGGCCATGTCTGGCTCGCGATCTGCACGGCGGGCGACCGCACGAACGAGATCCTGCGATCGTTCGCGTTCCTGGCGGCGGTGGGTTCGGATCATCTGGCGATCGCCGAGCTCCCGCAGTACCTGCGCGGGCGCTCACGCGAAGACATCATCGAGCGACTCAGGGACGGCGCGGAGACCGCGGGCGTGCACGAGGTCGCCGTCTATCCCGATGAACTCTCCGCGCTGCGCGCGATGGTGGGCGAGGCCCGCCCCGGCGATGTCGTGGGCGTCACCGCCCTGGGGATGCGCCCGCAGATCTTCGCCTGGCTCGACGGGGCGGGAGCCACGCGGATGAGGCCCGCCGACGTCCGGCGGGTCGTGCGCCGGGCGCAGGCTTCCCGTGCGTGAGTGCAACGCGGAAGGTGTTCGGAGCATCCAGGTTCGAGTGTATGAGCGCGACGATCGGTGACTTCGTGACCGAGGGCGTGAGCGCGGACCGGCTCGGTGCCTTGTACGAGGCACACGCGGCCGACGCATTGCGCCTCGCCTACCTGCTCACCGGCGACCGCGCGGTGGCCCAGGACCTGGTCCAGGACGCCTTCGTGAAGATGGCGGGCAGGCTCGCACACCTGCGCCGCGCCGAGGCGTTCGGCGCCTACCTCCGCGTCACCGTGGTGAACATGGCGCGGATGCGCGGGCGTCGCCTCAAGGTGGAACGCGACTACCTCGCACGTCACACGGCCGAGTTGGTCGAGCCGCACCGAGATCGCGATGTCGCCGCCACCGAGAGCCTGCGGCTGGCACTGGCCACCCTGCCGTTCAAGCAGCGCGCGGCGATCGTCCTGCGGTTCTTCGAGGACGTGCCGGACGAGGTCACCGCCCAGGTGCTCGGGTGCCGGCAGGCGACCGTGCGCTCGCACATCCACCGAGGGTTGGAGACCCTGCGTGCCGAGCTCGGAGAGTGGGTGCCGTGACCGACGGATTCCGCGACGAACTCGACCGGCTCGCGGCCGGAGCGCCGACCCCGGACGAACGGCGCGACCAGGTGATGCGGGCCGCCCGGCGCCGCAGCCGCGTGGGCATGGCGGTGGCGGGTGTGGTCGCCGCGACCGGCGTCCTCGTCGGCGTCTTGGCCGTCGGCGCGGTCCTCGACCGCCGGGAGACGCAGCCGATCGGCCCCACGCCGACGGGGGTCGTGCGCGTCTCCCCGACTGGGACCTCGCCGCCGCCCGTGGCCGCCCGGGGAGAGCTGGCCTACTTCCGGGACGGCCCGTTCGGTGGTTCGGCGCAGCTGGTGGTTCGCAGGGCCGACGGTTCCGATCCTCGAACGATCGGGGATCTGTCGATCTCAACGTCGAGACTGTCGATCGCGCCTAACGGCTCGGAAGCCGTCTACGACCACGGGTTGGAGGAGGGCTCGGGACAGCTCGAGGTGATCGACCTGTCGACCGGGACGAGCCGTCCGATCTTCATGGTGGCTCAGCCGCAAGGCCCCGACTGGTCGCCGGATGGGTCCACCATCGTCTTCTCCACCGACTCCGGCGCGCTGTTCACGATCCCGGCCGGCGGAGCAGACTCCGGCACGGCAGTCCGAGACGAGGGCGGCCAGGGATTCCTCGAGGGCTTCGACCCCAGTTGGTCCCCCGGGGGCGAGGCGCTGGTCGCCATCGACAACCGCGGGGAGGTTTTCGTCGTCGAGGTTGCGGGCTCCTCAGCGCCTCGGCGACTGACCTCGATCGGGCGTGCAGGCTGGACGGATTGGAGCTCGAAGGGAATCGTCGTGTCGGCCTTCGAGGACGGCGATTGGGGGCTGTACCTCCTCGACCCGATGGATCAGGCAACCCCGCAACTTCTCCTCGATCGCCCGGGAGACGAAACCGCACCTGCGGTCTCACCGGACGGCAATCTCCTCGCGTTCATCGGCAGCGACGGCGACCATCGAGACCTGTTCGTCATGGATCTGGATTCGGGAGCCGTAGATCAGCTGACCAACGATGCGGCCCAAGAGCTTTCGCCGGCGTGGATCCCCTCGTCCTGACGCCGTAGGCGTACGGGCCCGTACCGAGGGTTCGGCCGGACCACCTAGACTGCGGGGGATGTCACCCAACAGAACCCGCACCACCATCAGCGCCATGGAGGCGCCGGTGGTGGTGGCGTCCAACCGAGGGCCCGTCAGCTTCGATCGGGACGAGCGAGGCAGGCTGGCGGCCCGGCGCGGCTCCGGGGGGCTCGTCACGGCGCTGTCAGGGGTGTTCTACCGGGACGACACCACCTGGGTGTCCTCGGCTATGACCGACGGCGATCGCTCTGTGGCGCTGAAGGGCCGCACGGTCGCTCCCGATTCGAACCAGCGCATGCGCTACGTCGTGATGCCGCAGGAACGCTACGACGGCTATTACAACGAGATCTCGAACCGGATCCTGTGGTTCGTCCACCACGCCCTGTGGGACATCCCCCGCTCGCCGATGTTCGACGATGCCACGGAGGCCGCCTGGTACGACTACATCGAGACCAACCGCGCGTTCGCCAATGCCCTGGCCGACGAAGCCGAGCACGACCCCGTGTATCTGATCCAGGACTACCACCTGAGCCTGGTGCCCGGCATGCTGCGTGAACTCGTGCCCGAGGCCAAGATCGTGCACTTCTCGCACACCCCCTTCGCCGGTGCCACCTATCTCCGGGTCCTGCCGGTCGGCATGCGGACCGCGCTGCTCCGAGGGCTCGCCGGCGCCGACGTGCTGGGCTTCCAGTCCAAGCAATGGGCCGAGAACTATCTGCTGTCGGCGCGGAGCCTGCCCGAGTTCCATGTGCTCCGAGGCGGCCGCATGCAGATCGAGGAACGCGACGCCGCGGTGCGTGCCTTCCCGGTGGCGGTGAGCGCCGAGCCGCTGCGCGAGACGGCGGCCCAACCCGAGGCCGAGAGCGTGCGCGAGGAACTCCGCGGCCTCACGGGCGACCGCTCCCTGATCCTGCGCGTCGACCGGCTCGAACCGTCGAAGAACATCCTTCGAGGCTTCCTGTCCTACGAGCTCTTCCTGCGAAGGAACCCGCAGTGGCGCGACAAGTGCGTCTTCCTCTGCCTGTTCAGCCCGTCACGCGAGGACGTGCCCGAGTACCAGGACTACGGCGAGGAATGCCTCGCGGAAGCCAAGCGGATCAACGCCGAGTTCGGCACGAAGTCCTGGATGCCGATCGACATCCGGGTGCAGGAGGACTACGCGTTCGCCGTGGCCGCCTACGCCCTGTACGACGTGCTGTTCGTCAACCCCGCCTACGACGGCATGAACCTGGTCGCCATGGAAGGCCCCCTGGTGAACCGCCGCAACGGCGTGCTGGTGCTCTCCCGCAACGCCGGAGCGTTCGGCCGCCTCGGCCGGCAGGCCCTGGGCACGAACCCGTTCGACCTCGCCGAGACGTCCGAAGCCCTGCGGGAGGCTTTGGAGATGCCGGCCGACGAACGCACCCGGCGAGCTCGGGGACTGGCTCGCACCGTGCAGGCCCACACCCCGTCGAACTGGCTTGCGAGTCAGCTCGAGGCCGTGGACCAGGTGCGGCCGCCCACGCGCCGCCGCCGCTGACGACCGCTCAGTCGCCCGTGGCGTGCGCGTTCGCGACGTCGCCGATGATCCCGGCGAGCTCCTTCGGGCGCGACCACATCGGCCAGTGGCTCGTCGGCAGGTCGACCCAGGTGACGTCGCGAACCTCGGTGAGCCCACCGAGCCACGCAGGCCCTTCCTTGACGGCGTCCTGGTATTCCTGCGACGTGAATCCCGTGCAGATCATCGTGGTCGGCACATCGAGGCGCGCATCGTTGGTCAGCGACACGCCTTCGCGCAACAAGCCCCCTGGCACGGGAACGGCCCGCCGGCGGAACGTCTCGATCTGCTCGGCGGAGAGGCCGTCGAAGTTCTCTTCGGCCTCCAGTTCCTGCTGTGGAGGCAGCGGCAGCTCGGTGTCGGCGAAGTCGGGGTCGAGTGGGCCGATGCCCGGCGCGGAATCGACGTAGACCATGGCGGCGATCCGCTCCGGGATGCGGTCGCTCGCGGCGTAGCCGGAGAACCCGGATGCGCTGTGCACGGCGAGCACGACGGGGCTCCCCGCCGCTTCGACCGCTTCGCAGATCGCATCGACGTGGTCGGACAAGGTGACCGAGGACCGGTCGGCATCGGCCGACTCGAGACCGGGCAGCGTGAGCGCGGTGACGTTGTGGCCGTCGGCACGCAACGCGCCGGCGACCTCGTCCCACGCCCATGCACCGAGCCAGAATCCTGGAACCAAGACGATCGGTGGAGTAGCCATGGCCCAACCCTAGCTGCGCACCCCGACATCCGCGTCGGAGGAAACCGGCTCCCCGAGTGACCCTGCTAGATCCGACGGAGCAGCGCCACCAGCCCGGCGGGGCCGTCGACGACGACGTCGGCCGATCCCGCGAGTTGTGGCGGTGTCTCCGGTCCGTGCACCGCCACCTTCAAGGTGGTGAGCCCGTCGGCCGCCAGCCGGTCGAGCGCCTCGAAGGCCCGCTGGTCGGCGACATCGTCGCCCGCGTACAGCACCGCCTCGAGTCGGGCCTCCGTGACGATCCGCTCGACCGCGCCTTCCTTCAGCGGGCGGCCACCCGGCACCAGTTCCCAGACCTTCTTGCCCGCGATCAACGCCATGCCGGCACCGAGTGCCACCGCCTCCAGCGCCGGAGCGAGCCGCGCCCGCGCATCGTCGGGATCGTCCGCACCCCTGAAATGCACCGCGATCGAGGCGCCCTTGGACTCCACCCTGGTACCGGGCACGGTGGCGGCGATCCCGGCCACCTGGTCGGCCACCCCGGCCGGCAGCGTGATCGCCTCCTCGCCCAGGCCATACAGCCCGGCCAGCACGACGCCGGGCACGGCGACGAGTTCCTCCAGCTCGGCGGGGGTCCGCCCGGAGATCACGGCGACGACAGCGAGGCGTTCGACCAGCCGGGCGATCGCGTCGCGGGCGCCGTCGCGGATCTTCGCGAGCTCGGGCCTGGCCACGATGGGGCTGAGCGTGCCGTCGAAATCGAGCAGCACCCCCGCGCGGCCGTCGCGATCCGCGAACGCACGCAAGGCCGCATCATCCTCAGACGCGCGCATCGTCATCGCCTCCAAACATGCCTAGCAACATACGCCGGAAATCCAGGTGACAACTGACCTCGGGGCTACACTCGTTCCCCGTGAGCAGCGAGGTCGTGCCCTTCCCCGGCAACCCTTCGACCCCGCCGGTGGGCGGTGATATCGCCCCCTGGCAGTCGAGGCAGAGCCCCTTCCCCCCGATCGGCGAATACGGGTTCCTGTCCGACCGCGAGGTCTCGGCGTTGGTGGGGCCCAGCGGGAGCGTCGAGTGGCTCTGTCTGCCGCGCCCCGACAGCCCCAGCGTGTTCAGCGCCATCCTCGACCGGGGGGCCGGCGCGTTCCGGCTCGGGCCCGCCGAGTTGCTCGTGCCGGCCGGGCGACGCTACCTGCCCGGAACGAACGTGCTGGAGACCACCTGGCAGACCAGGTCGGGCTGGCTCATCGTGCGCGACGCGCTCGTGATGGGTCCATGGGTCGACACCGACGGACGTCGCGAGGAGTACCGGCGCCCCCCGGGCGACTTCGAAGCGCGGCACACGTTGGTGCGCGCGGTCCGCTGCATCCAGGGACAGGTCGAGCTGATCCTCAACTGCGAGCCGGTGTTCGACTACGGGCGCACCGACGCGCGCTGGGAGTACACGGGCGAGGGCTACGAAGAAGCGGTGGCACACGGAGGGCCCGACGACCCCACCCTGCGCCTCACCACCAACATGCGTCTGGGGATGGCGGGACGCGCCGCCGTCGCGTTCACCCGGTTGAACGACGGCGAAGCCGCCTTCGCCGCGCTCACGTGGGACGGCGAGCAACACCCACCGCCCGCCGACCCTGAGGAGGCCTGGGAACAGATCCACGAGACCGCCGACTTCTGGCGCGGCTGGCTCAACAAGGGCGAGTTCCCCGACCACCCGTGGCGCGCGCACCTGCAGCGAGCCGCCCTGACGCTGAAGGGCCTCACCTACGCACCCACCGGCGCCCTGATCGCCGCCTCCACCACCTCGCTGCCAGAGACCCCGGGCGGGGAACGGAACTGGGACTACCGCTACAGCTGGGTGCGCGACGCCACGTTCGCGCTCTGGGGCCTGTACACCTTGGGCTTCGACTTCGAAGCGAACAGCTTCTTCTACTTCATCGCCGATCAGGTCTCCGACGGGTCGCCGCTGCAGGTGATGTACGCGGTGGGCGGTGAGACCGAGCTCACCGAGGTGATCTTGGACCACCTCACCGGCTACGAACTCGCCAAGCCCGTGCGCATCGGCAACGCCGCGCACGGCCAAGCCCAGCACGACGTGTGGGGCGCGCTCCTCGACTCGGTGTTCCTCCACCTGCGCAGCGGGGAGTTCCTGTCGGGCAGCACGTGGAAGGGCCTCGCCGAGCAGGTCGACCGCGCGATCGCCCGCTGGACCGAACCCGACCAGGGGATCTGGGAGATCCGCGGCGAACCGCAGCACTTCACCTCCTCGAAGATCATGTGCTGGGTGGCGTGCGACCGGGGCGCCAGGCTCGCCGAGGTTATGGACAAGTCCGACGTGGCCCAGCGCTGGCAGGCCGAGGCCGATCGCATCAAGGCCGACATCCTGGACAAGGCCGTCGACGAGCGCGGCGTGTTCACGCAGGCGTACGGATCGACGGCGCTGGACGCCTCGCTGCTCCTGGCGCCGCTGCTCCGGTTCCTCCCGGCCGATGACCCACGGATCGTGGCCACCGTGCTCGCGATCGCCGACGAGCTCACCGATGACGGGCTGGTGCTGCGGTATCGAACCGAGGAGACCGACGACGGCCTGCCGGGCCAGGAGGGCACGTTCGCGATCTGTTCGTTCTGGCTGGTCTCCGCGTTGGTGGAGATCGGGGAGCTCGATCGAGCACGCGAGCTGTGCGAGCGCATGTTGTCCTACGCGAGCCCGCTCGGCCTCTACGCCGAAGAGATCGACCCGCGCACGGGCCGGCACTGGGGGAACTTCCCGCAAGCCTTCACCCACCTGGCCCAGATCAACGCGTTGATGCACATCATCCGCGCCGAAGAGGCCGGGGGCGGCGCGGCCCTCATGGGTCCTCGCCCGCTGGGCGGGTAGCGAGCTCCTCGGCTGCTGGGTCCGCACTGGCGCCGGCGCCGCCTTCGATGTCGAGGTGGGGCAGGATCCGATCGAGGAACCGCGGCACCCAGAACACCCCCCGACCGAACAACGTCAGCAGCGCCGGCGCCAGCGTCACCACCAACAGGCCGGCGAGCGCGACCGCCACCGCCAGGCCCACCCCGAACTGCTTCACGGTGGGATCGCCGTTGATGATGAAGCTCGAGAACACGCAGAACATGATCAGCGCCGCTGCGGTCACCACGTGGGCGCCCGACCCCAGCCCCGAGATCACCGCCTGGCGCGGCGCCTCGCCCTCGGCGTGGTGCTGCTCGATGCGGCTCACCAGGAACACCTCGTAGTCCATCGAGAGTCCGAACAACACCGCGAACATCATCAGGGGCACGAAGCTCGCGATCGGCACGGTGCCCCCGGGCGCGTCCAACCCGATCAGCGACAGTCCCCACCCCCACTGGAAGACCGCGGTCAGCACGCCCAGGGCGGCCGCCACGGACAGCAGGTTCGTGACCGCCGCCTGCACCGGCACCAGCAGTGAGCGGAACGCCACCATCAGCAGCAGGAAGCTGAGCGCCAGCACGGTGAGGACCACGAGCGGGAGCCGTTCGGCGATCACGGCGGCCAGGTCGACGTTGCTCGCCGTGCTTCCTCCGACGTGGGCGTCGATGCCCGAACCGGCCGTCGCCGGCGGCAGCACGTCCTCTCGCATGGTCGTGACCAGCGTTGCGGTTGCGGGTGAGGAGGGCGCGCGCTCGGGGATCGCGCTCATGATCAGGGCGTCGCCGGCCTTGTTGAGCTGGGGCGGGAACATGCCGACCACGCCCCGGGTGCCGGAGATCGCGTCCTGCATCGCCACGATGCGCGGGTCGGTCCCCCGTGCATCACCTCCCGCCTTCGTCACCATGGCGGTGAGCTGGTGCTTGAGCCGCAGCGCGACCTTCTTCTGCTGCTCGGCCTGCGCCTGCTGCCGCTTCAGGGCATCGGCCTGCGCCTGCAGCTCCTCACCCTGGGCTTCGAGGTCGTCGCCCTGGACCTGCAAGGCGTCCGCCTGGGCCTGGAGCGCCGTCGCCTGCTGATCGAGTCGCTCCGCCTGGGCGAACAACGACTCCGCCTGGGCGATCAACGAGGCGGCCCGCGAGCGGTAGGGCGCGAGCCGCGCACGGGTGGTCGCCTCCTTGTTCTTCAGCCTGGCGAGGCGCGCGCGCAGCCGCCGTAGCCGGTCGGGGTCGGTCGTCTGGTCGATCTCGTGCTGGACGAAACGCTCGCGTCCCAGGATCACGGCCAGGTGTGCCGCGATCGGGGCGGCCTGACGGATCAGCCGCTCGGCCTCCGCACGCAGGCGCGCCTCCTGTGCGCGCAAGCCGGCCTCTTCCCCTTCGAGCTGCGCCTTGCGTTCCTGCAGGACCGATGCTTTGCGTTCGAGCTGGGCCTGCTCACGTTCGAGCTCTGCCTGGCGCTGCTTGAGGGCGTCGGCCTGCGCCTGCAGCCGCCGTTGTTCACGTTTCAGTCGCTTCTGGAGCGCGGTGGCGCGGTCGTACTTCTTCGTGTACTCGGCGCTGGGCGTGGCCACCGGGTCGAGCGTGCTCGCGATCAGGAGCGGCCCGTTGTACCCGACGCCGAAGCCCTGGGTCATCAGGTCGTAGGCACGGCGCTCGGTGGTGTCGGTCGGCGTGACCCCGACGTCTTCCTGTCCGAACTGCAACGAGAACAACGGGACGATCAACGGCACCAGGATCACGAGCGACCCCACCACGGCGACCCACGGATGCCGAGCCACGCCGCGCGCCCAGGCATCCCACCGCCGCTCCCCCACCGGGCGCGGCTTCGGCCGGAGGAACGCTGGGACCTTCACCCGCCGCACCCAGTCACCCAGCAACGACAGGATCGCCGGCAGCAGCGTGATCGAGGCGAGCACGGCCATGAACACGGCGATCGCTGAGGCGAACCCGAGCGAGGTCACCAACGGGATCCCGGCGACCGCAAGCGAGGCCAGCGCGATCACCACCGTGCTGCCGGCGAAGACGAT